>DAOTXM010000454.1:0-25056 GCA_034435215.1 Anaerolineales bacterium | reverse complement strand
GGCGAGCGAAGCTCGCCCACCCATTTTCACGGGTTGTCCCTGACATGTTTTGCGTGCACACAAGAACCAGCGGTCATCGTCCGCCGGTTCTTTGTATCGTATCAGTTTTAATTGCTTTTATCCTTATCTTTATTTTTGTCTTTGTTGTTTCCGTGATCGTTGTCCTTGCCGTAGTTGCCTATATCTTTGTCCTTGTCGGGTGCATTGCCGTTGTTGCCGTTGTTTCCCCTTTCTTGATCAGGGCCGTTACCGTTGCTCTGAGCACCGGTTGGTGTTTCATTCCCCTGCCCGCCCTCGGCGCGGCCGGACATGATTGCGCCCAGGTTTTCCTTGGCTTTTTCGCGGTCGTGCATGACCGCTTTACGGAATTGTCCCCAGTTTTGGGGTGTGCTGCCATCCGGCAATGTGATTGCGCTGTAATCGTTGTTCTGTCTGGCTTCCATGATGGCTGCAAAGGTTTCAGAATCGCCGTCGAGCGCGTTGGTTATCCATAAGGCTTGTGCGATCACCACAAAACCAACGCCCTCGTCGTGATAGGACATGACCGTTTCATAGTCAACGCCCAAGAGATCGAAGAAGAAATCGGAGATTGCAGAACCAACCGGGTGCTGTGCTTCTTCCTCGGTTTCCTCTGGCGCATCTGGAATGATCAGGCCAGGATCGATCTCGACCGGTGTGTTAAGTGCATCCGGATTGATAGCCCCATCAACGGTCAACAAGCCCAGGGTCATTGCATTCGCAAGGCTGAGTCTGACCGTTTGGGTGGCACCCGTTCCAACGGTCAAGGTTACCATCACCGATGTACCTCCGGTTTCTGCATCTGTATCAAATGTGATGCTTTCAACCGTCCCGGTGATGGGGTTTGTCTCCTGACCGGCTGGCGCCGCACCAACGGCAGTGATCTGGCTGACCAGAAGGATGGTCACTAACAGGATGCTGGATATGATTTTTGTACGCGTCATGGACGATTCCTTTCTACTATATATCCTCCATGACGTAATCGTACAGCATAGGATACGTTGTAAAATCAGGCGTTTTTCCCGCCAAAAATGGGGCGCTGAAAATGTCAGGTTGGCCAGGGAACATGGTCATTCCACCAGGCTGGAAAGGTATTTTCCGGTTGCATTTTCCAGATCCGCATATGCCCCACGGTAGTATTCCGGCAAGAGTGCGGCCAGGCGATACATCATTTCGTCCACCATTTGCTGGCGGATTTCATGCGTGACCCTTTCCTTGCCCGGATCAAGCCTGAACGGCTCGCCAACGCGGATGTGGAAATCGGTCCGCTTCAGGCGTTTGATGTTTTTGCTGAAATTTTCCCCGCCCCAGTGAACGAAAGGCAGCAAGGGTGCACCGCTGCGTAAGGCCAGTGTGACGATGCCGGGATGGGCTTTGATGAGAATGCCGGTTTTATTGCGCGTGCCCTCCGGCGCAATGACGAAGATCATGCCTCGTTCCAGCGCCTGCAGTGCCTTGTGCATGGCGGTCATGTCCACTTCGCCGCGCCGGATGGGGATAGCCTCCCAGACATCGAAGACCCAATGCAGGAACCAGTTATCCCAGGTTTCGATTTTTGCGAAGCCGGTCATCGGGCGGGGTTGAAAGTGCGCAAACATCAGCGGTACTTCAATCTGACCGGTATGGTTGGAGTAAGCGATCAATGGCCCCTGTTTTGGGATTTTATGAAGATCCGGCGCATCGATCCGGCACAAGATGCTCGTGCCGATTTTGACGATCGTATTTATGAACCAAAAGTCTGCTCTCATTTTCCCTCTGTGACCCCAATGATTTCAAGTTGTCCTGGCAGGATTTCCACTATTAATTCCTGGCAGGCTTCACCGACGATCTCGCCATCCATGTGGACAGGCATGTTACCTTTTACGGCAACGACCCTGACCTGCTTTGCTCTTTTCATTTGGATTTCAGGCTGTGTAGCCTGCGTGCCTTTGATGAAGAGCGGAATGAATGTAAACATACGCGCGCGGCTGACCTCCTGCGCAATGCACAGATCGAACAGACCATCATCCGGCAGGCTGTCTGGTGCCATCCAGAAGCCGCCGCCGAGGCGTTTGCCGTTCATGATGGAAACCAGCAGGGAAGGCTGGATAATTGTTTCGTCGTCGCATTCGATTTGCAGCGTGGGCGCCTTGAAATACCAGAAGATGGTTTGTATCACGGCGATGAGATATGCCAGCATGCCGCTGGCCCAGGTGATCTTGCGGGACTGGATCGTCCCCGCAGCGTCGAAGCCGATGCCGACACAATTGCCAAAATAACGGCCATCCGGGAAATCACATCCCTTCATCAAGCCAATGTCGATACGACGGCGCTTGTTTTGTTGGAGCGCACGGATGGCTTCCCCCAAATTGGCCGGAACCCCCATACTGGCGGCAAAGTCGTTGCCGGTGCCGATGCTGAGCATGCCCAAAGATGTCCGGTCGTAGCCGTCTACCCGGGCGCACATCAGCCCGTTGATGGCTTCGTTGGTGGTCCCGTCGCCGCCGGCTGCGACGACAAGTTCATAGGCATCCCGCGCAGCGCGTTCGGCCAGTTCTGAAGTGTGCCAGGGATATTCGGAGGAGAGCAATTCGAAGTCCAGGCTGGAGGCGCGCAGTACCCGTTCGATGGTTGGGGTCAGTTTTTTGCCGCGTCCGTGCCCACTAACCGGGTTGACGATAACGAGTGTTTTCACGCGGGATTGTCTGTTGTAACGATTTCGATGGCCGAGGGAATGATCTCTGCGCTGAGTTCCTGTCCGCTTTCACACAGCGTCTCACCGTCACAGTGTACAGGGAGGCTGCCCTTGCGGGCTTTGACCGTAATTTTATCCGTGCGCCCGGTGGTAATTTCGGGCTGGCTGGCCTGTGTTCCTTTCAAGAAGAAGGGAACCAGCCCAAAAATGCGCGCGCGGCTGACCGCTGATGCAATGCACAGGTCGAAATACCCGTCGCTGTTATCGCCCTGGGGCGCCATATAGAAACCGCCACCCATGCGTTGCCCGTTCATAATCGAAATCATCAAGGTCGATTGCGTATAGGAGACCTGGTTGTAAGCGATTTCCACCGTCGGAGCTTGATAGTAAATGAATACGGTTTGAATCACGGCAATCAAGTATGCCAGCAAACCGCGCGCCCAGCGGATTTTGACCGCCACAAAGCCGACAACCGCGTCGAAGCCGATGCCAACCCCGTTGGCAAAATAGCGTCCGTCCGGATAATCGCCGCCTTTTGCCAGGCCAATGTCGATCCTTTTGCGATGATTTTTCGCAAGGATGGCAATACTTTCTTCCAACGTGCCGCGCATCCCCAGGCCGTATGCCATATCGTTTCCGGTGCCAACGGGCAGGATCGTAAAGGCGCTGTGGTTGTATCCTGCTGCCCGGGCGCGCATCAGCCCGTTGATGGCTTCGTTGGCGGTCCCATCTCCGCTGGCCAGTACGATGACATCGTAACAACCTTTCCTGGCTGCTTCCTCCACCAGTTCCGCTGCATGCCAGGGACGCTCCGTGCGGACCAACTCATATTCCAGACCATATTTTCGCATGCCAGCTTCGATTTCCGGGATCACCTTTTCTGCGTACCCCCGTCCGGAGATTGGATTGACGATAACCAAATACTTCATATTTATTCTCCCAGAGTTGGATTTGGGAGAGTTTATCACAGATTGTCTCTATTATTACAGCGCAAGGTTGCATTGCTGATGCGCATTTACTGCCAAAGATAACCGAAAAAAAATGATTGTGCGTGGGGGCGCACGCCCCCACGCACAATCATTTTTTCGGGATTTTCTTGGAACTTTGCACTGTAATACTATGCCGGATCAAAGAACCATAAAATTTTGACTTGCTTTTCCCTGTCTCACGACTCGATATGTTGTGTCCGGCGATAGGCAGCCGGCTTGCCGCTGTACATCCGGGTCAGCGCATCGACTAGTTCATCCATCGAGTAGGCAGTGGCGTGTTCCATGGCCGTCTTTAGTGCGCCCAGGTGTTCACACAACTCCTCCATTTGCGCCTTGAACTCATCCAAGGTTTCAGGTGTAGTGTGATTTCGCAAATTCTCGCTGGCCTCATGCGCCTGGTCAACGGCTTGCATGGCATTGTGGATATTCTCTACGATCCGGTCCCAGTCCGTCATGGCGTGCTCCTTTCTCGAACTGGAACCCCGCATCCGCATGCGGGGAAACCATTCATTTCCCTCATCATTACAATAGCATGTTATGGCCTGGATTTCAAGTAATCTTCAGGTGTATCCAGATCTTTTAAGATTCCAGGATCGTTCACTTCCACATAGCAAATATCCTTTATATGCCGCTTCAGGAAATCACGCAGGGATGTTGGCGAGCGCATATGCTGGATTTCCGTCCAATGTATGCGCGTTACCAGCCAGGGATGACCGCGTTGCATCCGGTAACTGGGGACGACAATGGACGCCCTGTTTTTGCGGTATTCATCCAGGACCGCTCGCACGCTGCTTTCCCGGACCTGGGGCTGGTCGCCGAGACCAATCAGCACGGCCTCTGCCCCCGGTTTCAATCCCACCAACCCTGCCTGGACAGAGCTCAACATCTCGCCCTCGGCATAATTGGGGTTGAACACAGTTCGCGCAGCAGCCCCAACCAGCGCTTCGATCTGATCCCGATCGCCGCCGGTTACCACCAAAATATCGTCGACTCCCGCTGCCTCGAAGGTGGCAATGACCTTTTCGAGCACGGTCGTCTTCCCCCAGGGTAGCAGCATCTTGGGTCGTCCCATACGTTTCGACTGGCCCGCCGCCAGGAGGATAGCAGTGATCATGCCAGCAGTTCCTTCAAGCGCTGGTACTGTTCTGGGGTGTCCACGTCCAGCAGTAATGCCTCATCGTGCCAGGGCAGATACGTTATCCTGTGTTTGGAAAATATTCCGCGGCCGCCGATATCGCCCTCCAATTTCGATAGGTCGGGAAAAGTGGCACGGTCGAACAACACCGGGTTGGCGCGTTGCTCGTTTACCAGCGGGGTGACGATGGGCGCCAGTGTGGAGGCGTGTTCCTCCATAAGCGCTTGAAGGATGGGGGGCGTGACTTGCGGCTGGTCGGCCAGCAGGAAGATGCCCCCTCCTACCCCCGCCCGACCCTGCGGGTCACCCTCCCCCCACCCCTTTGAATTTAGGGGAGGGTAGGGGAGGATGGACAGTCCCGCCCGTATCGACGACGATTGCCCGCTTTGCCATTCCGGGTTGTGCGCGAGCTGTACCGGCAAATCCCGCACGGCCGTTTCGACCCTGTCCGCATACGCGCCCGTTACCACAACGACAGGGGACAAGCCAGCTTCCAAAGCTGTCCTCGTCACCGTGCGGACGAACGGCTCCCCGCGCCAGTCGAGCAATTGCTTTGGCTGGCCAAAGCGCACTGACTCGCCCGCCGCCAGGACGATCCCGGCAATCGGTTCATGGACTGCATGCACCTGTCCTGCCTGCAGGCTGGCAATGATGGCGGCGTGATACGTTGCCAGCAAGTCTTTCGTAATGGATTTCGCCTGCGCCTGCAATTCCGGCGTATCCGCCTGGTTGAGCAAAACCACGCGGCGCACGCCAGCCGGGATGTTCTTCAACCCACCCTGGAGATGGGTCAATACGCGCCCGAGCGCTGAGGGAGTGATGCTCTCACCCACTTGCAGCCCACTCAAACGTGCAAAGATCTCGAAGCGGTGGACATACTCTCCCCCAAGTGGTTTATGCAGACCCGTGAGCCCGGCGACCTGCACGACCACCTGAACGAAATCAGGGATGACCGGCTCGTGCACATCTGGCGCCTTGAGTGGTTTCTGGCGCGCGCCGTCCGCTTCGACCAACAAGGGCAAAGACGAATTTTTACATACTTCGTGTAACCAGGATATTGCCTTGAAGTCCAGGCCTTTTACTCTATCCCCCTCGGTTTTACCAGTAACCAAGCTGACACCGCGCGGGGTAAACCCCTTTATGTCTTCAGGGTTTTCGATGATGGTATGTTCAGTTGCCGGTGAAATTTGCCATGCCCCCAGGTGTGTCGTCGTTGTGACCACGACAGGTGGTGCCAATTCTCCGGCCAGTTGGAACAGGGCGGTGGTTTTTCCCCCCGCGCCGACAAATGCAGCCCCCTCCCATCCCTGCCCCAAATTCGAAGAATTTAGGGCAGGGGAAGGGAGGGGGCCATGAGTTGGCAAGAGCCTAAGCGCTTGGGCAAGGTTCATCTTGGATTTTAATGGATGCTGGTCTACTTGCTTTCGTCGTTGTCCTTTTCGTTCCTGCATTGTGGGTCGGCCAGGTCGAAGAAGCCGTCATTGTCGTTATCTGCACCGTCCTCGCAGGCTTTGGTATGCGGGAACAGGATCGGCAAGGGCGTCGGAGAAGACGCCAATGAGCCCATCGCCGTTGGCGTTGGTGTTGGTGCAGGCATGAGCGTGGCAGCTTGTGCGGTGACCGTGCTTGTGAAAACCGGATTAGTTGGTGGCGCCTGCGTGCTGGGAGAAGATTGTACGGCAGCCTTCTCCATTTCCGTTTCGTTGCCCATTACTATCAGGAAAGCTAAAGTGGAAATGACAACTACGATCAGGAGGATAGCGAATTGAGCCATTCGGGCAGGCTTCATTTACTTTCTCCGTTTGCGCCTTCGGGATTTCTTTGGCTGCTTATGCGTTTCGTTATTTTTTGCAGATCCAATTTTCTTTTCCCGCTGTTCGAATTGATCCCTTAGCTCTTTCAGGCCCGGATATTTTTGGTCTAATACTTCGCGGATGCGTGAGGGGGTCGCGCGCTCCTCCCGAAACCCAAGCTCGATTTCTGCATCTTCCAGATCACCCGCGATGGTGATGTCGATTGCGCCCGCTTCGAATGCGCGTCGAATGACGGGCATGGCCTCGACAGCCTTCAGGTCCAGCAAATCACCCATGAGAAAGCCGTTCAGTTCTTCATCGTTCTCTTCGAACAATTCCAGTGCAGAGAGAAGCGTGCCTTTTACATGATCGCGCGTATCAGGATATGTTTCAGCGATATTTTTTAGCGTTTCCCCCGCCGAGATGCGCGCCATTGTCGCGTGCCGCGTATCGATCAGATACATGGCCAGAGCGGGTATGCAATCTGGACCAAGAATCACAAGTGCGTCAGGCAGATCATCTCTCAACCAGTCGCTGTCAGCAGCTTCGAAGAGGTTGAAGTTGCCGACCAGTGGATCGATTGCTTCTTTGGCATCGAATTGCGCCAGCGCCCGCCAGGCATGGATGGGCGCCCAGAATTCCGGTTCTTCTGCCTCTACGATTAAAAACTGGTCGGTAGCCATGCGGATCAAATCCGGGATGTGCTCGCGCGTGAAGCCAAGCGCTTGATAATCGTCCCAGTTTTGCCAGCTTACCTCGCCAAGTGTCAGAAGAGAGTGAACCGGTTCGGGATATAACTTGGTCGTCGACATAGGCTATTTTGGGGAATGACTCCAGGCGGTACAGGAACGGACTAGACGGTCCCAGCAATCGAACCGGGTTTGTTGCCGCTGAGCTTCCACCACAGCAGCCCGCCCAATGTGCCAAATCCGGACATGAGCGCGACGTCGAACACCACCATGCAGGCGGTGCCGATGACCATGGCCGGCCAGTAGATTTCCGCGATCTGCGCCGGGCCGCCGGCTGGAATGCCCAAGCGTACCAGCATCCTGGCGGCGCCCTCTGGCCCGACTACGAGGCTGTTGATCACCGAGGCAAGAATTTGACCTAACAGCATACCGATACCGCCCGCCAGCCCGGCCAGGGTGCCGGCTTTGGTGGCACGGCTTTGGTCGCCGGGCTTGTCGAAGGCGCCGGCCAGATAGCCTGCCAGCAGCCCAAATACAAGCGCCAGGCAAGGGACGCAGATTGGGCTGATGATAGCCGCCGCGCCCAGCGCAAACAGGAACGATACAAAACCTGCGATCAACCCGGATTTTTTCATGGTGTTCTCCTCGTTTTTTAATCTTGTGCAGCAAACGGTGCAAAATCGAAATGGAGATCGCTCAATTCATCGGGTGGTGTCGGGATGGGTTCTTTCCAATACACCGGGCGGATAAATCCTTCCCCCCGATTCAGCTTCAGCGCATACTGCCATTCCTGACGACAATATTCCGATTTGCTGGAATTTTCCGACCAGAACAATTGGAAGATATTTGCCCGCTCGATCATGTGCATCAATTCGGCATTCCATTTTTGACCGGCGCGCAGGGTCTCGAAATCGATCAAGACATTGTGCCCCAGGGCTTCATACGCTTTTTTACAATTCCGGACGATGTCCATATCCCGGTGGCTGTAGGACATGAAAATATCATCCTGGTGGTACATCCTGGCGCTCACCTCTTCGCTGCCCACAGCCTGCGGAACTGCATCCGTTCCATTGAAAAGCATCCCCAGCTTCAACGTTCCCACGATGAGCGGACCGACATAGATCGTTATCTGGACGTTCCCAGCCATATCCGCCAGGGAGGCGTCGGCGCGCAACCGGAAGTGGGCACGATGCTGGTCCTCCAACCATTGGAAGGTGATACGCTCGGGGTTGAAGGTCACACCCTCGCAGGCAGGAACGATGGTGATCACTGTACCGCGTGCCAGCTGCGTGGTTGTCGCTGGTTTGGTTTCGCGCATTTCGCCGATTTCCGCCTGGAACCTGCGGGCATCCTCGCGGACAGACTCCAGCACGGAAGGCACGTAGGTGTAAACCAGCAGCGTGTACCATTTCTCGATGGTCGCTTCTTTGGGGTAAAACGCCGAGAAATGGACCTCTTCTTTTTCTGCCGCGCCTGGATCGGGAAACGAAAACTCTGGAGCAGATGGAGCTTCCTCATCAGGAAAACCCCTCAAGGTATCCTCTTTGGTTCCCCTCTTGCGCAGCTCCGCCAGGCCCTCTTCCAGCGTATCGAAGATAGACATCCCACCTGTCGCAAAACCAGTCATGGACAGGATCTCGCGCACCGGGTCCGAAGGCGCGACCAAGCCCATGTGCGCATTCTGTTGTTCGCAGCGGCGCTGGAGTTCCAATAGGAAATGCAATCCTGCGCTGGAGATGTAATTCACTTCGGATAGATCGAGAAGCAGATTGCCGCCATAACTCACCAGAAAAAGGAGTTCCACCTCCATCTTTTCACGCGCGGCCCGGTCGAACGCGCCTCTCAAGTGAACAACCGTGGCGCTTCCGCTGGTTTCGATTCGGTATTCCATGTTTCGTTCCTCACCAGCAAATATTTTACATTCAGTATCTTTCCCTCTAATTCTACAACAAAATACTCACTCAACCTGTGTTTCCTTGCCCGTCTCTGTGCTTGCGGCGCGAAAGGAGTCGGTGCGCGACCCATACCGCAAACACAGCCGGGACTACACTGATGAGTGTCACAGAAATCCCCAGCGAACCCAGCCTGCCAACTTGATCTGCAAGCTGGCAGGCCATCTCTGATCGGGCAAAGCAGGTCGCTGGTGCCAGCCAGCCAAGCAACTGGCGCAGCCAGAGTTCTACCAGCACGCTCCAGGTATGGGACTCCAGTGTGGCGCGTGTGGCCCCGGTGACCAGTCCAAACGTGGTATCGAAATAGAAACTGGCAATGGCGTATAGGAATCGCGCAGATAGACCTGCCATAGAGATCCCACTCAACAACCAGGATGATAGGAAAATAGCCAAAAGAATCCGCGAGCGGTTTGCGCGGCTGGTTTCCGCCCATCGCCGGACCGGTGACTTTAATGGCACAACCCCCATTGCGAATGCTGACACCAATGGCACAACGATGACGATCAGTGTAAATATGGTTAGCGTATTCAAAAATGTGTCAGACCCCGGTGGACCCTCTATGTTGGTTTGGAATATTTTTTAAGCTGGTCGTGGATTTGCTTGAGCAGGAGTTTAATTTCTTCCCGTTCATGGACACCGCGATGAAGGGAGGACTGGAGGACTTGTTTCTCTTCGCTCGAATTGGTCATTTCCAGCAGACGCTCGTCACGTGCGATTTGCGCAATTTTTTGGTCCAATTTTGCTTCGAGCCGCTTGCGATACCCCTCATAGAAAACGATCTCATTGACTGGTTCGAACGCAACGGGCGTATCCTGTTGCATCAGCTCTGCGATCGTTGCCAGGAATTCTTCCAGGTTGACCGGCTTTTGGATGAAGCGCGTAGCGCCGATATCGAGCGCAAATTCCCTGTCTTCCCGCGCGACATAGGTGGCGGTGATGAACACCACAGGAATAGCGCGCGTTTCGGGATCGATCCGCAATCTATGAATCAGGCCAAACCCATCCAGCTTGGGCATCATAATGTCAGTGATGATGATTTTCGGGCGTTCCCTGCGAATGATCTCCAGCCCTTCATTGCCGTTGCGTGCTGTGGCCACGCGATAGCCGCTGAATGTCAGCGTGGTCTCCAACAGTTTCAAGATGTCGGGATCATCTTCTACGATGAGAAGATAGCCTTGTTTTCTATTCATGTTCATATTTTACTGGGGGAAGCTGCCAAAAACAAGGCAGGCATTTTGACCGCCCAACCCAAAGCTGTTCGAAATCGCGATCTGAAAATCCAGCTTGCGCGCCTGGTTGGGGACATAGTCGAGATCACAATCTGGATCGGATCTCTCCAGGTTGATGGTGGGGGGAACGATCCCTTCCACCAGGGATTTCACACATGCAATCGCCTCCAGCGCTCCCGAACCGCCCATGCAATGACCGATCATGCTTTTCGTCGAACTGACCGGGATCTGGTACGCTCGTTCGCTGAACAGGCGTTTGATGGCTTTTGTTTCCATGACGTCGTTCGCCACCGTACCCGTGCCGTGCGCGTTGATGTAACCAACCTGTTCGCACGAAAGCCCCGCGTCTTCCAGCGCCCACCGCATGGCATGGGCGGCGCCTCTTCCTTCCGCATCGGGCGCCGCGCTGTGACCTGCATCCGAGGAGGTGGACTGGCCCAACACCTCAGCGTAGATGCGGGCCGACCTGCTTTGTGCATGCGCCAGGCTTTCGAGCACCAGGATGCCGCAGCCCTCGCCCATGACAAAGCCGTCCCGGTCGGCATCGAAGGGGCGGCTGGCACGTTCGGGTTGGTGGCTGTATTTGCTCGCCAGCACAGTCATCGCCTCGAAGGCCAGCATCACATCCGGGTGGATAAGCGTATCGACGCCGCCTGTGAACATCAGGTCTGCCCGGCCGGCTCTGATCTGGTCCAGCGCGACCCCGATGGCCTGGGTGCCGCTGGCGCAGGTGGCTGAGACGGTATAGAACGGACCTGCCGCGCCGGTATGCGCGCTGACGTAATGGCTCGGCATATTCGGCAGACCGTTGATCAATGCCGTCGGGTTGATGCGCGTGCCCTTGAGCCGGTAGCCCAGGGAACTCTCCAGCAACAGCTCGAAGCCTGCATTGGCCGTGCCCAGGGCAACCCCGCTCCGTTCGTTATTGCTTTGGAGCGTTTCCGGGGTCAGGCCGGCATCTGTCAAAGCCAATTTCGCGGTTGCCAGCGCCATCAGGGAGGCGCGCGACATGCGCCGGGCATGTTTGGGGTGGATATCATAGTCGGCCGGATCGAAATCCACTTCCCCTGCGATTTGCGATTTCATAGCCGAGGCATCGAAGCTGCGGATCGTGCGAATGCCGGATCGTCCGGCCAGAAGCCCCCGCCAGAAATCCTCGGTTGTGCCCAGAGGGCTGATCGCCCCCAGGCCGGTGACAACGACTCGTTGTTTTGCCATATGTTCTCCCATCCCTATCATCATAGCACGCCCGATTTTATTAATCAAACCGGGTATCCAGTTTTGCCCCCCCTTGAGAGGAGGTGACGAGCCTCGTATCCGCACCCTGTTCAGCGGCGCGGGAAGTACATCGAGGGCATTGGCCGGAGATCGCTCTACCACCGGGCTGGCAAGCGCGTCTCACCCGAAGCAATTCCGGCTTTTGTGGAGGAAGGGATGGCGGTCCTGGGCCTGCTGACGGACAGAATACCCAATGTGCAGGTAATAAAATTGTCCCCGGTGTTCATTCTCGCCAGGTTGCATGGAACACCAAAACTATCCCTGGAAGCCGGGGCGCTTTCCAGATTTTAGAACCAGGTGTTTCTTGCTTGCACGGACCCGGTTACTTGCGGGCGTTGATCTCCTTCAGGACGCTTAATACCATTGCTTCCGTGATCCCGGCCTGTTTGGCCTGCGGCATGTCCAGGAGCGCCTTCAAAGTCATTCCTTTTGCCAGCCCCAGCATGGGATTCTTGGAGATACCAGGGACATATTTCTCCAAAACTTCCACCGCATTGGTGTCCTTCAAAATATCACCAACCTTTGTTTCCAATGTGTATGGCATCATATTCTCCTTGATTTGATGGACGTCCAAAAACGATTAGAACGTGACACATTTATGTGACACGTTTATTATATAGCAATACCGCATGGTTTACGCAATCAGTTCGCAAAGGATCACGGCTTTCACTTAAAGTCCGCTTCATGTTATTCTGAGGAGCCCGCGGGGGTGACGAAGAGGCTCCCGCCCGGTGAAAGGGATGCTTCGCTATGCTCAGCATGACAAATCTTTGGTATGCTTTGTTCGAAAATTGTCGAGAATGCCCCATGCAAAGGATATGTCGCTCATGACCATTCATAGATCATCCCATAAGCCCGGTCCCGAAAGCCTCGTAAAATTCCGATATTCCGTGCCCAGCCAGGTTTCCATTCCAGAAACGGAATGGGAGTATGTCGCTCCCCGTCTCGTGGAGCGCAGATTCGAAAAAGACGAATACCTGGTTATCGCCGGTGATGTCGCTGATAATTTTTATTTTATCGTCGATGGGCTGGTCAGGTTCTTTTACTCCACCGAGGCTGGGAAGGAATTCAACAAGCATTTTGCCATGGAGAACGGTTTTGCCGGTTCCTTCCATTCGCTCGTTCTGGGGGAGCCATGCGGGTTCTTCATCCAGGCGTTGGAAAGAACGAATACGATCATGATGCCCAACCAATTTTTGCGCGAACTGTACGAGCGACATCCGTGCTGGGAACGGCTTGGCCGCAGGAATGCGGAAAACCTGGTGTTGCTCAAGGAGGCGCGCGAAAAAGAGTTCCTGCTCGATTCCCTGGAGGTCCGCTACCGCAGGTTTTTGACGGAATTTCCCGGCCTGGAGGATCGCATTCCCCAGTATCATGTCGCCTCTTTTCTAGGTGTCACGAATGTTGCCCTGTCCCGAATCCGGAGAAAAATTAACCTGGGTTAATGCACCCATTCCCTTAGTCTGCTACCATGGGACCAGCTTTTGGAAAATTCCCACTGGAAAGGATTCGATGAAAATGAACAATCTTGTGACCACCCTCGAGCAGGTGAACTTCCTGAGCATGCTGTGGATCTTCTACTTCGTTTTCGTTCTGCACGAATTGGAAGAGTGGAATATCGACCGCTTCGAACACCGCCACTTCGAAGGCCTGTCGCCCGCCGCCACGGACAGGAGCGCCCGCCTGTGGATAGGGTTCGTCGTCTTGGTGGGCCTGATCTGGTGCGCTGCTGCGACGCTGCCGGGCAATCCAACCCTCGCCGCATGGATATTTTTGCCGGCAGTTGCCATCCTGCTGATGAACGCCCTCCAGCACGTGTTCTGGGCGTACTATTTCAGGGGGTATGCGCCGGGTGTGATCACGGCTGTTTTGCTGTTGATCCCCTTCGGTTTTTATCTGATTGCCAGGGCTGTCGCACAGGGATATGTTCCGGTCTGGTATGCAGTCGTATTGGCAGCCTTCGTGGTCGTGGGCGTTGCCCAAACAGTCAGAGCCGGGAACAGGATGACCCCCGTCATCCGCGCCATCAATGACGTCGGGATCTGGATTTCGGGCCGGCTAAGCCGATCCAGGACACCTCATTTCCCTTTTTGGAAATCGGCGTAGGAGTATATCTGCCATCCCAAGATCAATAAAAATATTGATTCGATCCCTGCGATCCATCTCAATGGCAAAAAATGATTCGAAACATTCAGCCAGAATATCGATATCGCAATGACTCCTGGAAGGACGAACACAAACTCGTCGATAATGAACTGGATGATCTTCCGGCTTCCCCGCCTTTTGTCTGATCGATGGGCAACCTCCCATCCGAATACCATGACATCCTTGTCGTTGATTAGCTCTCGAACCTTGTCTGAAAAGGTAATTCGAAGATAACGACCTATCGCGGATATTTTTTCATCGTTGACCAGATATGTCCAGCCTAGCGTAATGCAAACCATTGGCAAAACCAGCAGGACAGGGATTCTCGCAATGTCATCTGCGACGATCGAAACGACAGCTGTAAGCGCGATCAAAGTTGCATAAATCAGGTTGTCGCGAAAACCGATACGAGCAGTTTGTTCTTGTTTTAGTTTTTCATATTCGCTCAAGTAAATCTCTACCAGGTGATTCTCTTGTGACTTCGCCATTTCTTGCTCCTTCTTCCAAGATGGATCCCATTATTTAAGGCAGCAGACCCAGCCCTGTGATCGCTTCGCGCAGGCGATTGCTCTTGTCTGGATTTGATTGGTCGACGAGCCGCACGCGCAATCCTTTAAGTTGTGGACCAAGCGTATCTTCCAGGGGATCATCCCCGATGTAAACTGCCTGTTCCGCTTCCTTTATTTCCAGGCAATCCAGAGCAATTTCGAACAATTTCGGATGCGGCTTCCTGATCCCGATCTCCTGGGAGATTACGATGCACGAATCGAAGTAATCGGATAGTGAATTCGATAAGAGCCATGCTCGCATCCTCTCGCCATCCCTGAAGTTCGTTACGATACCCAGCCGGTATTTCGCGTTCAATTCTCCCAAAAGATCAGAGACGCCAGCGATTACCCTGAGGCCACCCATCCAGCTCTCCTGAAAGGCATCGGATGCGGCAATGACTTTCTGATCATCGATCTGAATTTTGGTCGCCTCCAATACCTCTTTGATGAACATGCGGATCGGCGTCTCTTTGAGGACGCTCTCTGCGATGCCCCATTCGTCCTTTTTGAGCAATGGAATGGCCGACTCGGTCGTACTTGCCTGCGCCTGCTCGATCGACAGCCAGGCGCTGAGAAAGCGTTCCAGCTCCAGATCGGGCAATAATTCCTTGCATTTCGAGATGACATGTGTCAGGTGACCGCTCAACTCTACGCTTTGATAGATGAGTGTATTGTGCAGGTCGAATAGAACGGTTGAAGTAGGGTTTGATGAATTTTGCATACTGTCCTTTCTGCCCTGGCAGGCAGGCTGATTCCATTAATTTTTAACTTGACGATCTCTACGATTACAGCACAAGGTTGCATTGCTTTCGGGAATTTCTTGGAACTTTGCGCAGTAATACTACCCTATCGCATAAATCAAATCATTACAGAGAGAAATGGCTCTTTCTGGTTTTTGGATGCCCGATTGAGCGAGACACTCCATAAAGTAAGCGATACACCTTTGACGTGTGGCCGTGTCGGTCAATTCGATCAATTTCGTGGTCATTTCTTCGAGCGCATTGTCCTGTTCGATGGGGCGCACCTTTTTCGAATACCAGTATCTCTTTGCATAATGTTCGAAAGCGGTCTTGTATTGTTGTTTCTGAAAATAAGCATTCCCGATATACTTTTCAAAAATACACGATAAGAGATAGTATTCATTGTCGGACGCCAACTTTTCTCCTCTTTCATAGTACTGTTTTAGCGCTTTCCAGGGGTGTATGCCCTCGTTGCTGTAAAAATCCAGGTCAGGAAATTCATAAAAGAAGATCAAAAAGCTGAGATAACTTTCAGCCAATCTGAACTTGTCGCCGATCTTAAGGGCGATCTTTTCACCTTCCCGGTAATTATCCAATGCCTGTTTTTGGCACAATTCGATGGACTGTGGCAGGGTGCCAAAGCCTGGTTTTTTCCGGAGCCGCATATAATCGTCAGATCTGTTTCGATATTTGATTGCCAGTTGTCTGAGGACCCGCCCAAGAATGTCAAAGGATTCGGCCCCTTCTGGGATACGATTGTACGAAGGTGCGTGTTGTATGAGTGTATTGTGACTTGCAATGATGAGCTTGTAGGCCTCTTCATAATCCCCCAGTGAATACCAGGTATATCCCTGCCAGCGTTCTGCGCTGGTCTGCCCGATGTGGTTGCCTAAATTCTTATAATGCTGGCTTGCCCGCTCGAGGTAGCGCATGGCAAGTTTCATTTCACCGTACTCGCGGGCAATGAGTCCCATCGAATAATAGGTATCCGCCAGGGCGTTTTCGTTCAAGCGCGTGGAAAGGATCATGCTGATCTTGCAAAAGTGATGGGCTTCTGTCACTGATCCACGTAGCCGTTTGATGTGACCAAGATTGAGCGAAATCCTTGCGCTCAGATCCCTGCGTCGAAGCTCATTCTTCTCTTTGTTTATATTCTCCCAGGCAAGCGTGTAATTCGACTCGGCTGACTTATGACTTCCCTGATTGAACTCAATATCTCCGAGCCAGTTATATTTTTCGGCCTCGCTGGCCAGCCAGACCCCTCTGGGATACCCTTTGAGAAGGGCGTGGCGCGGAAAAGGGTCCTGGAGTAAAAAAGATTTGATGAATGCAGCCGCGCTCTGTGCGGCATATTTTCGCCAGGGATTGTCTGCTTTATGATCGCCTCCGTAATCCGAAATTCCTTTGACCACCAGGCATCTTGCGGGTCTTCCCTTCGCAAATTCGACGCCCTGGATGACACCAGCCGCTTCCATTTCGATCGCCAGGGCGTCCGGGAAATCCTTGAGCAGAGCATCCCGCTGCTGATCCGAACCGAACACGGAGTTGGTGCTGATGACGGGTCCGACGTGGAGCGCAGGAGACGGATTGTGGCCGGGTTTCGGTTGTGGTTCCGATAGAAGCGCGTGCCAATCATTCTTCGCGGACTCCGCGCATTGTTGCACCAGGGACGGTAATACATCGAGACTTCTGGATCGTTCTTCCACCTTGCCTTTCGTGAATTTTTGAAAAAGGATCTCGAAGACTTCATTGGCGAGCGCCAGGTCGCCAAGTTTGACTTTACGCGGATTACCGGCTGCTATTCCTGATAGAAAAAACACATCCGGATTCCATTTATTGGCAATGTCGGTTGCCAGGGAAGAAGCCAATGTTCCGCCATAATAGTTGGGGATTGTGATCACCGCCTTGTAGGGCCGAAATGACGGGGAAGTGGTGACAGATCCATACAGATAGGTGCAGCCATCTGATTTGAAGATTTTGAATTCACCAGCATCGAATATGCTGATCGCGGCGAAAATTTCCTCCGGCAGGGCTGTGATAATCGCGATATCGACGTAAGAGTTTTTGCCCATGGTTGTTTCCTGACCATTTCATAATGATGGTTCTACCGTTTTGGGGAGCATTCTTCCTGTCATGTGCAAGAGCCATAATTATATAATACCCAGCACATGCACGGGATGCCTCCGTCCCACTTTTGCAATGGGACAAAGGTTAGTGTCCGATGGAGATGTTCAACCTTGCGATCGTCAACTGGTAGATCAGACGCGAGTAGACGCTGTAGATCAGGTAGGTAATGACGAACGTTGCCAGCCCCCGCCAGAGCGTTTGTATCCCGCCGCCCTGACCGTATACGATGATCGATATCGCAACAGCCCAGGACAGGCTGTTGACCGTGGCGGCAAACAGCTGATAGGTATTCACCGGCACGAACAGGGACAGGACGAACATCCACCTGGAGGTTTTGTCATCGCCCTTCTTTGACAGGAATTTGTTGTAGATGGAGGGCAGCGCCACATCGTATCGTTCCAGGATGAACCTGCGCAGCGCGTTGATGCCCTGGGCGTAGCGCTGCGTGTGGGCGAAGTTCGTGGAAAGGGAAGAAATGTAGAATGACCCGATCACGGCGAAAAGGATCAGCAGCAGGCTTTCCGCCGTTTTGATCATGGCAATGCCCGAATTCGGTTGCAGCAGCAGGGTCACGCCCCCGAAGACCACCGTCATCAGGGTCAGGTAATAGTTGAACATGGTTTGCATGGCCTGTTCCGCCTGCTTGTACATATCCCGCAGGGCATCGTATTCCTTCAGCAGGATTTGCAGGGAGGTCTCCTCCCTGTTTGCGGAAGGCGGGTCGATCGCTTTCTTGGTTGGCATACTGCCTCCTCTTCCACGTACTGGCTGCCATCCAGTTCGATGATCACGGTTTCTAGGGAAAGTTATGGGCACTAACCGCCGAATCGCTGTGGCAATTGCGCCGTGAATTTCCCGATATCCGTTGGGGCGATGAACAATTTTTCGATCTGTCTTGTCAGCCCCTTTGGGCTTTTGGGCAGAAGCAATAAACCATCTTCTGCCTGCGTGCGGGCAAAACATTCCCAGTTTCGGTCCCTTTGATACCCACATCGCTCGACCCGGCTGATCTCATCGAATTTCAAGAACAGACGGTAATCCGGGTTGGTCGGGGCAAAATAGATGCCCAACCCGCTGGATGTGACGACATAGATCGTGGGCGCGCCAAAAAAGAAGGAGTTCCGGTAGAGAAGGGAAAACCCGACGATCAAAAGGAAGACCTGGACCTGGGTCAATCCGATCTGTTGGTTCAGGAAGAAGGCCACTCCGGCAGCAATCACGACCAGGAGCGTAATATTTTTGACAGCTCTTCGCACTGGTACAGGCGGACGGTCGACATAAAACCTTTCGCTATGCGGAGCGTATTCATCCCGCAGGTTCGACACCCAGGCCGATTGCTGCCATGCCACCAGCGCCATGCCCAGGAGGATGATCAACAGGAAAGCAAATGACAGGTCTGGGGGCCATTTCCAGAGCGCGATGAAGAAGATCCACGCATAAGGATATTGCTTGATATACAGACGGGGAATTCCAAGGATAAAGCGGTCGAGAGACTTTTTCATTTTGCCATAGTATACAGCGCAAAGTTCCTGGAAAATCTTTCTGGTAAGGAATGTGCATCAGCAATGCAACCTTGCACTGTAATGATAGTTGTATCACAGATTTGGGGAAGGGACGGCATGGTCATCCTCCAGTGCAAAGTCTATGGCGCGCAAAACGCCTTCATATCGTTTGTGCAATCAACCCCCTCCGTGCTCCCCCAAGATCACCCCGCCAAAGACCGGCGGGGCAAGTCCACCGAAAATGGGGGAGTGACAATTTCACATTGGGTAGGAATTATGATTTTCATGGGTACATGATATTCTCCTCCCCCATTCGTGATCCCCGAATGGGGGACATCGTACCCGAAGTGAAACGGAGCGGTAGGGCGGGAGGGGGTCACACACCTCCCCATAAATGCCTTACTTTGCCCAACTGTAGTCAGGTGCAGTGCACAGCAACAGCCCGCGGGAATGTCTACTCGAGGGACATCCCTTTTTGGTTAATGGGGAAACAATTATCTCTGCAAATCCAGAACGATCTGTGAACCATCCACCCCAGTGGCATGGATGGTGACCCAAAAGTTCTGGATGTTGAGGACAACATCGTAATCTGTCCTGATTGCGGCATAAAGGTCACCGTTCGAGTCAATGAACCGTTCAGGATCTTCGATGGTCGTCGATCCCCATCCCGGCCTAGTCATCCTCCACTGGCCTGTTTTTGGTTCCCATAGAAAGACTTCGAACTTTGCAGATGGGGTTCCGAAACTTGGGTTTAAGTGGATCGTCAGGCTTTGGACGGATTGAATAGACACCAGCTCCTGTGGTTGGAATAGATAAACCGGGTATGGGTATTTGTCATCCGTCTGTAAGGAACCGGAGCCTGTCGACATGCTCACCTTCGTGCTGTTGGGCGGGAGAGGAAATCCATAAGCGTTTGTTGGCGGCGGGAATGCAGGTGTGGCCGTGGGGGCGAGCCTGGGCATGGGCGTTGCCGAGGTAAACATCGATAATTGCGGTTCCTCGGGGAGCGGTTGAGCGCCCAGGTTTGCCAATTGTCGTTCGATCTTTCTGGAGATTGGCCGGAAAAACCAGTCCATCGTGGCCAGGGCATATTGAAGCTGCTCAATAGCTGTTTCTTTATCGCCATCCTCAAGCGCCATCTGTCCCAACAGGTAGGCTCGTAGATCGCCGCGCCCCCAGGTATTGCCGGAACCTTTTGCCAGATCTGCTTCTGCCAGTTCCCGGTTCCCGTTCTCGTAATGGATCAACGCCCGCAGATAGTAACGATAGCCTCTGAAATTCGGTTGGGCCTCAATAAGATTGTTCAATTGGGTCAACGCATCCTCCTCCCGGCCTATCAAATACAAGACTATCGCGCGCAGCCAACCTCGTTCAGGGATGCTTTCGATCTCCAGGCCGCGATCCACATATTCCAACGCCTTGTCGTACTGTTCCAGGCAGACATATCCATGCGCTTCGATGTTGAGCATGGATGCGCTTGGAGGCACTGATAAACCATAAAATTCCTTTGTGTATTGCAGCTCCTGCATGCCCTCTTCGCAGCGTCCTAAAGCAAACAAGGCCAGCGGGATCAATTGTTGCGGATGTTCCGATGAACCAAGCACGGTTGCGGTGCGTAAATTTTCTAATCCCAACTCAAGAACCACTTTCCTGTCGGCGTTCAGGTCTATGGCTCCCAGAAATCCATCCAGGACCTGGTAGCGGAGATCGTAGGGGTCGCCAGGTTCCACAAGGGTCGTACCGTATAGGATGGCTTTATCGATATCTTCGAGGGCTTTGGAAATCATGGATTGGTACTCGCCTTCGAAATTTTCGTGTCTCGATACCTCCAGGGTGCATTTGGCGCGATAGTAATACGCATCTCCGTTCTCCGGTGCTTCGGAAATGGCCTGATCCAAATAGGGAATGGCGCCAGCATACATCCCTGATTGGATAAAAGGTAAAGCCGAATCAATATAATATCCTGCATTTCCAGAGGCGCGCTCCGTTGGCGCTACCGTATTGTGTGGAGTAGCTGGGTTGGATGCGGTTGGCGTTGCAGTATATTGAAGCTCAACTCCCTGGCCAGCGAATGGAGCGGCAGTGGGCGCGAGTGAATTTGGAAGCCCTGGTATTTTCACTCCTGTCGTCTCGATCACATACAAGCCAAATAGAATAATAGGCAAACCAATGCAGAATACAGTGAAAACAACACCGCTAAAGATGAGAATGTCTTTTTTGAGGGCTTTTTTCTTGTTCATATCTCTCCTTACAAATCGTCCCGAAGGACGACCTTATTGTTGTATCATTGGTTATGGTTGATTTTGGATCAGATTTCCAAAGACGGACCCGAACATTACCATCATCAAGCAGGCATAAAGGAGAAAGAAGAAAAAACTAATAATCAAATTGGCCACGAAAAAGTGACCCCCATACTGCAAACGCTCTCTTTAAAAAACTATGATCGATCAAATTCGTATCAGGCAGATAATCTAACACAACCCTTTCAATGGCTTCTTCATTGACGATTTCTCGTGGTGATGCGATTGCTCTTAGTTTTTCGTTCTCTGTCTCTAAATTTTCGAGTCGTTGTTCCAGACTTCCCAAATACATAACCAGGTCGTTCATGCTTTTGAATTGTTGTAACATATTTACTCTCTATTCCTTTCGTCAAAGCGGCTCTTCTCCATCGACAATATACTTTCCCTGCTCTTCCGTAACTTTTCTTTCGTATTTCTCCGGAGCTTCCACACCGCCAAGTTGGTCGATCACCCTTCGGATTTGGGACAGATACGGCGTCCAATCGTCCCTGACCTGCCTGGTGGTGTAGTGCAAGAACCGCCAGCCGTCTATTTCGATTTCGTTGCGCCGCCAGGTATCGTAATCGATCTGGTTGCGATCGTCATAGTGGTAGGTATAGCCGTCGGTCTCGATGGCAAGTTTACCGTTACGGCAAAATACAGCAAAATCCAGATAATATCTCCGGTTTTGAATAATGATCTTCCATTGCCGCTCCGCCAGAATATCGTAATGCTTTAGCGCGCTCCACAACCTGTCTTCCAGCGGACTGCCATCGAACAGGTCATTGATCTGTTCGGCAAACATAAATTTTTCCATTGTGGTTGGGATAAACACCAGACGCCGGGGGCGGTGACTGATAATCGGTAGGGGGCGTTCTTCAAGTGATTTCAATTGTAGGCGGTAATATGGTCTCTCAGCCTTATACTGGTTCTCGAGATCGTTGGGAAAAAGTTCTTTGCGCGGGAAGATATCGATGCGTTCGACTTCCCCAAAATAGCGGATTTTATAGGCTTCTTCCTTGCCAAAGACTTTGCTTTGATAAAACGCCAGCACTTTTGGCGGCCATCTCTTTTGCGGCGCAGTTTCTACGGGAATGTGATACCAACCTTCGGTTTGCAATGTCAAAAGAGATTCTCTCCTGGGCAGCAACGCTACTAAAACTTTCTGCGTAGAGCGGGGAAAGCCGAACGGTTTAAACGGAGCAAATCGCACAGGTTAAACGGTGCATGCCGCACACCTTAAACGGCGGAAGCTGCACACTTTTTGAGGGGGAAAGAAGCGCTGGAAAGACCTCGAAATGGGGTATCCTGCCTGTCAAAAATGCAGGAGGCAGGGATGTCCCAGGAGCGATTACCAGTGCGAAAGATTCGAGAAGTATTACGCTTGCATCACGAAGCAGGACTGTCCAACCGGGCGATTGCCCGGGTGTGTAGGATTTCCAATAGCACGGTGGGGGAATACCTGACACGGGCAGAATATGGCGGTCTAAGCTGGCCGTTGCCAGAAGGCTTGAGCGAGAAGGAACTGTATCGAAAACTGTTCCCCGAAAAGAACCAAGAAGAACCAGCCCGCCCAATGCCGGATTGGGAGGACGTTCAGCGGGAACTTTCCAAGCGTGGGGTAACGCTCACCCTGCTGTGGAAAGAGTACCGTGAAAAGTACCCGGATGGATACGGGTTCACTCAATTCCGGGTGTATTACCAGGCATGGAACAAATCTCATACGAATACGATGCGTCTGCCTCGTAAAGCGGGAGAAGAGATGGAGGTGGATTATGCGGGAATGACAATCGCCATCACCAATCCGGAGACAGGCGAGATTAGCCAGGCGCAGGTGTTCGTAGCGACCTTGCCTGCCAGCAACTACACCTATGCCGAAGTGCAGCCTTCGCAGGAGTTGGCGCACTGGATTGGTGGGCATGTGCGCGCCTTTGGCTTTTTTTGCGGGGTGCCGAAGACGATCTGCCCGGACAATCTCAAATCGGGTGTGAAAACACCCCATCGCTACGAACCGGAACTCAACCCCAGCTATCAGGAGATGGCCGAACATTACCAGGTGGCGGTGCTGCCTGCGCGGGTGAGGAAGCCGCGAGACAAAGCCCATGTCGAGAACAGCGTGCAGAATGTCGAGCGCTGGGTTTTGGCGCCATTGCGAAACCGCACCTTTTTCAGTATCGGTGAAGCGAATCGTGCCATCCTCCCCCTGTTGCAGACGCTGAATGAACGCGAAATGGAACACCGGGGCAAGTCACGTAAGGAATTGTTCGAGGAGTTGGACCGGCCCGAACTGCGCCCACTGCCCGAAAGGCCTTATGAATTTGCGGTCTGGAAGGACGCCAAAGTCAATATCGACTATCACGTTGTCTTCGAGGGGCACTACTACAGCGTTCCCCATACCCTGGTACGCCAGCAGGTTCGCATTCGCGCCACAGAAACGATGCTCGCCATTTTCCATCATGGCGAGCAGGTGGCAATTCATCCGCGTAGCCTGTTCGAGGGGCGTTTCTCGACCCGTTCCGAGCATATGCCAGCCACTCACAGCTTCATCCTGAACGCCACGCAGGAGTGGTTCTTGGAAGAAGCCGCCAAAATCGGCCCACAAACCACCACCTATGTTGCCGCCATGCTCCAATCACGGCGCTACCCCCAACATGCTTACCGTTCTTGTCTTGGCATCCTCAGCCTGGCACGCAAATATCCCCACCCGCAGATTGAAACCGCCTGCCAGATCCTGCTCCCCGCAGGACTGCTCTCCTATCGCGACGTTCACGCTGAACTCGAACGGATTGCAGCCAACCAACCCGCTCCCAGCCTACCCGCCCATGAAAATGTGCGTGGCAACACCTACTATCACTGAAAGGAAACCCCATGACCCTGCAAGCCCTCTATGACCAACTGCATGAACTTCGGCTTTCCGCGTTCCGGGATGCCCTGCGCGAGCAGCAAACGAACCCAAAATACAACGAACTGACTTTTGAAGATCGCCTGGCACTGCTGGTGGATCACGAATGTGCCCAGCGCCGCGAAAACCGCATCCGCCGCCATATCCGCCTGGCCAACTTCTCCATGCAGGCTGCTATCGAGAATGTGGATTTCTCACCCGCTCGCGGCTTGGAACGCCGCCTGACCCTCGAATTAGCCCAATGTGGCTGGGTTTCCAGCCGCCATAACCTGATCGTCCTCGGCCCGACCGGCAGTGGAAAATCTTACCTGGCCTCCGCTTTTGGCGTGGCTGCTGTGCGTAATGGCTTTACCGTTCGACATCATCGCACAGCACGCTTGTTGCACACACTTACCCTTGCCCGCCAGGATGGTTCACTGACCAACCTCCTGCGCGCACTAGCCAAAACTCACTTGCTCATCCTGGATGACTGGATGCGCGATGCCATCACCATCCAAAACGCCCAGGATATCCTTGAAGTTCTCGATGACCGTTTCGGCCATTCCTCCACCCTGATCGCCAGCCAAGTGCCTGTTTCAGACTGGCATCTCCGCATCCCCGATCCCACCCTGGCGGACGCCATTCTCGACCGCCTCGTTCATAACGCCCAGCGCATCCAGCTCGAAGGCGAATCGCAAAGAAAGCTCAGATCACAGCGCAGCATGCCGAACACTTAAGGTACAATCTCTTCACAGCGCTCCCCTCTCCAAAAGTGTGCGACATCCCACCGTTTTGGGTGTGCGCTTTCCCCGCTCTACGCATCTTGTGAACAAACTTCATTCTAAACTGCCAAGATGACGGATAAAAATTGGTAAGAAAAAACAATGAAAATTACCTTTGAAGCATCTGAAATGTTTTCGCCAATTTCCAATGCCTTTTCGATTTTGACGAGTGGAGCCGAGATTTGCGTCAATGATATTCAATACGACGAAGTCAATGGCACTGTCAAAATACCCATGAAACGAAAAGAAGTGATAGAACAGACTAGAAAAGGATGTCTGTCTGGATGGTTACGCC
>DAOTXM010000453.1:0-9078 GCA_034435215.1 Anaerolineales bacterium | reverse complement strand
GGCCTCATCCCCTATGGCGGTACCTTCCTGGTCTTCTCCGACTACATGAAACCCGCCATCCGTATTGCCGCCCTCTCCCATATCCCAGTCATCTACGTTTTCACCCATGACAGCATCGGCCTGGGCGAAGACGGCCCCACTCACCAACCCGTCGAACAGATCGCCGCCCTGCGCGCCATCCCCAACCTGACCGTCATCCGCCCGGCGGATGCCAACGAAACCGCCGTGGCCTGGAAACTTGCTGTCACCCGCCGGGACGGCCCGACCGCCCTCATCCTCACCCGCCAGGCCTTACCCATCCTGGATCGTTCCCTGGTGGATGATGCGGAAGAACTGACGAAAGGAGCTTACGTGCTCTCGGACTTTGGGGAGGGCGAACCGGAATTGATCCTGATGGCATCCGGCTCCGAAGTGAGCCTGGTCTACGATGCAGCCGCGCGCCTGGCGGTCGAAGGCCTGAACGTGCGCGCTGTTTCCTTCCCCTCCTGGGAGCTGTTCGAAACCCAGGACGCGGCCTATCGCGCAGCGGTCCTGCCGGAACACATCCGGGCGCGTCTGGCTGTCGAAGCGGGAACCGGCCAGGGCTGGGAACGCTACGTCGGCTCCGAAGGCCGCGTCCTCTCCATCGAGCGCTTTGGCGCCTCCGCGCCCTACAAAGTTCTCTTCGAAAAATACGGCTTCACTGTCGAGAATGTGATCGCAAACGCCAAAGAATTGTTGGCGCTTCGTAGTAACGATTTTAGTCGTTCCTGATGTTCGCGAGCAGTTGCTCTGCGAGCTTGAGGGTCAAGTAGCCCGTGCTTGTCGGGCATATCGAGACCCGAATGAGGAGCATTCCATGAAAATCGCCGTCGCCTGCGACCACGCTGGTTTCCCCCTCAAAGAAATTGTCCTGGATGCCATTCGCGCTGCCGGACATGAAGTCCTCGACCTGGGCGCGCACTCCACCCGTGCCGTGGATTACCCCGATTATGCGGAAAAACTTGGACGGGCCATCCAATCCGGCCAGGCCGAACGCGGCGTCCTGTTGTGCGGCTCCGGCGTGGGTGCCTGCATTGCCGCAAACAAAATGAAAGGCGTTTATGCCGGCATCTGCCACGACACCTATTCCGCCCACCAGGGCGTGGAGCACGACGAGATGAACGTGCTTTGCTTGGGTGCGCGTATTCTTGGACCTGAGCTGGTGCGCGAGCTGGTCTTATCCTTCCTGGCGGCTCGTTTCGTCGGGAACGATCCTGGCCAGGAGCGTCACAAACGCCGCGTTGGAAAAGTAAGAAAGATCGAAGCAGGTCAGTCCGTTGGTTGATTACCTGCCCTCAGTGCACATCAATACCTCGTTGGTCGGGTAGGCGGTGTTTTTTTTCGCCGTACCGAGATCAAAATAGCCATAGGAACCTTGAAATTGGTGGTTTCCCCGGCCTGCCGTGGTTCGGGGCGGGCGATACTCCGCTTCGCGGTGCTCGGCCAAAGACAGCAGGTTGAATAGAATAGTATCCGGCTAGTATTACAGCACAAGGTTGCATTACTGATGCACATTCAATAGATAGTTTGGAGAAGCTTTTCGGATACTCTTTCAACTTTCGTGAAGTACTGATACTGGACAAAGAGGCATAAATGAGTGAAATCATCGACAAACTGACTGGCCTCGGCCAGTCTCTGTGGTATGACAACATCCAAAGGCGCCTGCTCGCAAATGGTGAACTGGAGCGCATGATCCGGCGCGGCGAGATCCGCGGCGTCACATCCAACCCCTCCATTTTTCACAACGCCATTGCCAAAACGGACGACTACGATTCCGCCCTGATCCCGCTCGCCTGGGCTGGTTGGGATGCCGAAGCCATCTTCTGGCAACTGGCTGTGGAAGACATCCAGGCAGCCTGCGACCTGTTCCGTCCGCTCTATGACGGCACTGCCGGGGGGGATGGCTACGTCAGCCTCGAGGTCAGCCCCTACCTGGCGCATGATACAGACAAAACCATCGAGCAGGCGGCGGCTTTATGGGAGCGTGTGAACCGTCCCAACCTGATGATCAAGATCCCCGCCACGCCACAGGGCATCCCCGCCATCCGCAAGTCTATTGCCGCTGGTATCAACGTCAACGTCACTCTGATCTTCTCCCTGGCGCGTTATGCTCAGGTCATGGATGCTTACCTTTCCGGTCTGGAGGACCGCCTGGAGGCCGGGCAGTCCATCGACCACATCGCCTCGGTGGCTTCGTTTTTTATTTCACGTGTCGATACCAAAGTGGACAAGCTCCTGGAAAAAAGTCCGTCTTTGCGCGGCCAGGCTGCCATTGCCAACGCGCGCCTGGCTTATGCCGATTGCTTGCGGACCTTCCAGGGTGCGCGCTGGGAGGCGCTCAAAGCCAAAGGCGCCAACCTGCAGCGCCCGCTCTGGGCCTACACCAGCACCAAGAACCCCATTTACCCCGACACACTGTATGTCGATGCCCTCGTCGGCCCGCAGACGGTCAATACTGTCCCGCCCCAAACCCTGGACGCCTTCCGCGACCATGGCGTCCCAAAGGTGACCCTTACCGGCAACATGGATGAAGTCCGCGCTCTCTTCGAGCAGTTGGAATTAGCAGGCGTTTCTATGCAAGTCGTCACGCAGGAGCTGGAAGACGAGGGTGTGCAGGCCTTTGCAGATGCATTTACTGCCTTGCTGGAGACCCTTGCAGAGCGACGTGCTGCCGCCGCTTCGCAACTTGGCCCGCTGGCTGCTTCCGTTTCGGGGCGTGTCGCCGGGCTGGAGCGTGAATCCGTTGTCTCCCGCCTGTGGGACGGCGATCCCAGCCTGTGGACGACCGATCCTGCCGGGCAGGCAGAGGTAGAACGGCGCCTGGGCTGGTTGCGCGCGCCGGAGACTTCCAAAGCATATCTGCCGGAGTGGAGTGATTTTGCCGATGTCGTCCATTACGAGGGCGTTGCTCGTATCTTGTTGCTGGGCATGGGCGGCTCCTCGCTTGCCCCGGAAGTGCTTTCCTTCGTATTTGCTTCCCCGGAGCCGGTAGCGGCAGAAGGCAAACCTTGCCTGTCCATCCTCGATTCGACCGACCCGGCCCAGGTGGCGCAGGCGGCGGCGCAATATCCACCCGCAGAGAGCCTCTACATCGTCTCCAGCAAATCCGGTGGGACGGCCGAGGTTATGGCTGCCTTCGAATACTTCTGGGAACGTTCCGGCGGCAATGGCTCGCGTTTTATCGCCATTACCGATCCAGGCACATCCCTCGATAAACTGGCTATCGAGCGTGGCTTCCGCAAAGTCTTCCATGCCGATCCAAACGTGGGAGGCCGCTATTCTGCCCTGACCGCCTTCGGCCTCGTCCCGGCCGCCCTGCTCGGCCTGGATGTCAAGCGCCTGCTGGCGCGCGCCGAATGGATGATGAATGAATGTCGCGGGTCGAGTAGCGCGCAGCGCAGCAAAGAGCGTATCGAGACCCCCGCCGCCCGCAACCCTGGTCTGGTGTTGGGGGCTGTGTTGGGCGAAGCTGCTCTTGCCGGTCGCGACAAGCTGACGGTCCTGGCCGATACGCCGCTGGTCACGTTTGGTTCGTGGCTGGAACAGTTGGTCGCTGAATCCAGCGGCAAGGAAGGGAAGGGCATCGTCCCCGTGGACCGCGAACCCCTTGGGGATCCAGCTGTCTACGGCAACGACCGCTTGTTCGTCTACCTGCGGCAGACGGGAGAATTCGATACCAATCTGGCCGCCTTGCGCGCAGCCGGGCATCCGGTTTTGGAGATCGCTGTGCCCACCTCTTATGACCTGGGCGCGGAATTCTATCGCTGGGAATTTGCTACGGCGGTTGCCTGCCATATCCTGGGCGTGAACGCCTTCGACCAGCCGGATGTGGAGGACGCCAAGCAACGCGCCAAAGCCCGGATCGCTTCCTTTCAAAAGACAGGCAGGCTGGAGGCGGGTGAGTTCGTACCATTCAAGGAGGCGAAGCTGGCGTTGGAAGGGTTCCTGAAGGGAACGAAAGCGGGGGATTACATCGCCATCGCGGCCTTCCTGCCGCGTACCAGCGAGACGATCGCCGCCCTGCAAGACCTGCGCGTTTCCATTCGGAAAAAGACCAAACGTGCCGTGACCCTGGGCTTCGGCCCGCGTTTCCTGCACTCGACCGGGCAATTGCACAAGGGCGGCCCGAACATCGGCCTGTTCCTGCAAATCACCGCCGACCCGTTGAACGATATCGAAATCCCTGCGCAAGGCTTATCCTTTGGCACCCTGGAACTGGCGCAGGCCCAGGGCGATTACGAAGCACTTGCAGCCAAAGATCGCAGAGTCTTGCGCGTGCACCTCACCAGGCCGGATGAAGTTCGCGAGATGACTCAATTGATTTCGTAGCTGTGATTTAGTTGTTCGAATTCTCCTCTCCCGCCGGGAGAGGGCAGGGTGAGGGGGTTATTTCTTTGTGTTCGTTTTTGTCCTTGTTCTTGGTTTCCTGACCGGAATCGGCGGAGGAACAGGTGTCTTGGCAGGAACAGGTACCGGGGCATTCTCTTCAGGCCGTTCGCGTTCGAACATCATCTGCAGGCTGGTCCCGTAATGCAGCGCCTGCTCGAAGATTCCACGGGTGTACCAACCTTTGTAGAGCGCGCTGCGTTTGACGGTAAGGAACGAAAATCCCACGCCGAGCAGCGTACCCAGACCATATTGCATAATCTGTCCGGTGATGAAAATATAAGCCAGCTGGATCAATCCAAACAGGAACAACCCCAGGCTCAGGTTTTGCAGCATTACACCGACCGCATTGAATTTGTCCAGGTATTCGGCCAGCGCCAGGTTCTTATGCTTGATGAAACTGTACAGCAAGCGCCTGTCACCCACTTCGAATTCGATATTTAGTGCTGGCATCTTTGCTTTGATTTCTTCGACAATCCCTTGCGCTTCATTGTGACGGTTGAAGAGCAGGTACCAGCGATACGCAATGGGATCGGCGATATGCCCGGCCAGATAGGAGAGCACTGCCAGCAAGATCACACTACCAAAATTGCCTGATAGCGTACCTAAATCCATGTGGGGGAGTTTCAGGAGTTGCAGCATCCCATTGACGACCAGGATATATAGAAAACCCGGGATGGCGTATGAAAAGATCTCATAGAATCCAAGCGCAAATGACATGGCAGCCTCCACGCAGCAAGGGTTGGAAATATTGTACCCCTCATTCGTTTATCCCTGGTCAATGATAAAATTAATATGCTCTTGTGACATGCTTCACAGGAATGAAAATCGCCTGGTGGATAAGGAGAGGAGGAACAAATGAAAGCACTGGTCATCGGTGCGGCAGGGAAGATGGGCAGGGCGGTCGTGTATCACCTTGCGACCGATCTGGAAGTCAGCGAGGTGGGCTTGCTGGACGTCCGGGAAATGGATTTGAAGTCCATAGCGCAGACGGATCGAACCGGAAAACTGAAAATCTATGCCATCGACGTTGGAGACAGCCGCAGCTTGCGGGAAATCATGGAAGGCTATGATGTGGGAGTGGTCGTATTGCCAAATCGCAAGGTCAGTTACCATGTCATGCAGGCCGCGATTGAATCTGGCCTGCATCTGGTCGATGTGCTGGAGGAATATCACCGCCGACCGGATAGATATGAAACCGAGGGCTTCGAACTCCCCGAAGAGTTTAGGACCTATGAGGAATACGGGGAATGGCTGCATGAAAGTGCGCTCAGGAACGATGTCCTGGTCCTGGATGGCATGGGATTTGCACCCGGCTTGAGCAATATTACCTCTGCGCGCGGCGTCAGCCTGCTCGACAAGGCCGAATCCGTGATTGCAAGGGTTGGAGGGATCCCGAATATTCGATGTTGTGAGAAACATCCCTTGCGATACATGACAACCTGGTCCTTAGAACATGTCTTGCGCGAATACAGCGTCAGGACGCAGGTCCTGAAGGAGGGGACAATCGTCGAGGTCCAGGCGTTGACCGACATGGAAAGATTTAGGTTCAAGAAATTTGGTGTCGATGTCGATTTAGAATGCGCCGTCACCCCTGGGATGCCCAGCTTTATCCACACGCACCCATATTTGGAGCACTTTGCAGAAAAGACGATCAGGTGGCCCGGACATTACGAAGGCGTGAGGACGCTCATCGAATGCGGTCTGTTTGAAGAGACACCCGTCGAGTGGGATGGCTTGAAAATTTCGCACAGGGAATTTCTGCTGAAACTGATCAATCCCCGCCTGATGCCGCAGCCTGGTGACGGGGACGTGTGCGTCATGTACAATACGATCAGGGGTGAGAAGAATGGTCGCCCGCATCAAGTGGAATACCATATGTGGCAGGAAGCCGATGGCGATTTCTCTGCCATGGCCAGGGTCACCGCTTTCCCAGCTGCCATCGGCGCCAAGATGATCGGAACAGGCAAAATCACCCAGAGGGGGGTTCGTGCGCCTGAAGAATGTTTTGTTGAAAATAACTACCAGTTATTTATGGCTGAATTGAATGCCTGTGATATCGATATTGATGAGGTTGTTCTGGAGATGGAATCGTCGACTGGTGCCTACACGTGTAACGGATCGGAAGTTGCTAGCCTGTGATGATCAGGAAATCACACACAGATTGGAATTTCTTAATTCAAATGCTGATAAGTACTTCGCATAACAATCAGAAAGGATCGTTCGATGCAAACATCGCAACCCACCAAGCACTATAAAATTGCCTGGCTGCCGGGGGATGGCGTTGGCGTGGATGTGCTGGATGCCACGAAAATTGTCCTGGATGCGCTCCGGCTGGATGCCGAATACCTCTACGGCGACATCGGCTGGGAGTTCTGGCGCAATGAAGGCGATGCCCTGCCGCAACGCACCATCGACCTGTTGAACAGCGTGGATGCTGCTATGTTCGGCGCCATCACCTCCAAGCCGGTCAAGGCGGCTGCGGAGGAGTTGGACCCCAAACTGGTGGGCAAAGGGCTGGTCTATCGCTCACCGATCGTGCGTTTGCGCCAGCTGTTCGACCTGTACATCTGTCTGCGTCCCTGCAAGGCTTATCCCGGGAACCCCTTGAATTACCGGGACGACATCGATCTGGTTATTTTCCGGGAGAACACCGAAGATTTGTATTCTGGGGTCGAGTTCAATCCGGTGCCTCAGGAATTGGCAGATACCCTTGCAAAGGTGTCCAGGACATTCGCCCCGTTCAAGGATGTGCCGCTCGATCAGATGGCCATCTCCAACAAGATTGTAACCCGCAAGAGCTCTGAGCGTATCATCCGGGCGGCCTTCGAGTTTGCCCGCAAGAACAACCGCAAGAAGGTCACCGTTATTCACAAGGCCAATGTCGTGCGTGCTACCGAAGGCCTTTTCCTGGAGGTTGGCAAGGAAGTCCACAAGGATTATCCTGATATCGAGATGGACGATGCGAATATCGACGCGATCTGCATGTGGTTGTTGAAGAACCCGAAGAACTACGATGTGATGGTCGCCACCAACATGTTCGGTGATATTGTCTCCGACCTTTCGGCCCAACTGGTGGGCGGCTTGGGCTTTGGCTGTTCGGGTAATATCGGCCTGAAACTGGGCGTCTTCGAACCCAGTCACGGCTCGGCACCCAAGTATGCCGGGCAGTACAAGGTCAACCCGATTGCGACCATTCTCTCAGCCAAGATGATGCTCGACTGGCTGGGGGAGAAGGAAAAGGGCGCGTCGGTCGAGCAAGCCGTCGCCGAGGTTATCCGGGAGGGCAGGGTCCGTACCTACGATATGGGCGGCTCGAGCTCGACCCTGGAAATGGGCGAAGCCATCGCGGCGAAATTATAAGCGTTGATTGATGGGCGGCAGTTCAACTGCCACCCATCCTGCGAGTTCTTATGGACAAAATCTACATCCACGAAGTAGGCCCGCGCGACGGATTGCAGATGGAAAGGACAACTGTCCCGCTGGAAGAAAAGATACGCTGGATCGAGGGATTGCTTGCTTCGGGCATCGACATCATCCAGCTCGGTTCCTTCGTCCATCCTGAGAAGATCCCGCAAATGGCGGACACCGACGCGCTCTTCAGTTATTTTTCCCAGCCCGGGAAAAAGCAGAACAACGTGACCCTCTCCGGGCTTGTTCTGAACGAGAAAGGTCTGGAACGCGGTCTGGCTTGCGGGGTGGAGATGTTTTGTATGGGCGTCTCGGCCAGTGAGACCCATAGTCAGAAGAATACCGGCATGACCCCCGCCGAAGCGCAGGCGCGCATCCTCCCGATGGCGAAGCAAGCCCTTGCGGCTGGTAAGAAAGTGCAGGTCTCGGTGCAGTCGGCGTTTGGTTGCGGTTTCGAAGGACCGGTTGCAAAGGAAAAGGTGCTGGGGATCGTCGCAGCTTATCTCGACGCTGGGCTGCGTACTATCAGCCTGGCCGATACTGCCGGACATGCCCACCCGGCGCAGGTCGAGGACTTGTTCGGTGCGATTCACCGCCTCGACCCGGACGTGGAGCTTGCCTGCCACTTCCACAACACCTACGGGCTGGGACTGGCAAATTGCTACGCGGCCCTGAATAGCGACGTGAAATATTTCGAATCGGCCTTCGGCGGGCTGGGGGGCTGCCCGTTCACCAAACAGCCAGCCGGCAACGTCAGCACTGAGGACCTGGTGCACACCTTCCAGCGCATGGGCTTGTGTAAGCACATCGAACTGGACGTCCTGCTCGACGTGGCTCGCCAGGTGAGCGTCTTCTTCGACCGCGAACTGCCCGGTTTCATCCTGAAATCCGGTTCGATCGTGGATTTTCAGGGTAAGGTTGATTAAATCAAGATGGACAGGATAGACAGGGTAGACGGGATTTGTCTTATATTTTTTCCATCCTGCTCGTCCTGTATATCCTGTTTCAACTCAGGAGTAAGTCTATGAAATTGTTGGAAGGAATCCGTGTCCTGGACCTGACCAATGTCCTCTCCGGGCCGTTCGCCACCCTGCACCTGGCCTTGCTGGGCGCGGAGGTCATCAAGATCGAAAACCCGGATGGCGGCGACCTGGCTCGTAAGCTCGGCAATGTCACCCAATACAACAAAGCTCTGATGGGCACCAGCTTCCTGGCACAAAACGCCAATAAGAAATCCCTGACCTTGAACCTGAAAACCGA
>DAOTXM010000452.1:0-23539 GCA_034435215.1 Anaerolineales bacterium | reverse complement strand
ACCGTTCTCTGCAAGACCGACATAATAGGAATCGGCAGTGAGGGCCTTCTGAAGCGCTGCATTCAAAAGCGACAGGACTTGATCTGTCTCGAGTGAGGAGTTGATTTGCTGGCTGAGTGTATTGATGGTTTCGAGACTGTGGATATGGTTTTCTGTTGCCTGGCGCAAGCGTAAAATGGTTTCAGTGATCACGATGGACGCGATGATAGGAAATATATGAATTGCCCAGTCTAATAGACCTGAGAGATCGTTGCATTGGATTAATACGTAAGCGATCCCACTGAGTCCAATCAGCAGATACGTGGGACCACGACCAGCAATGATGGAAATGGAAGTAACTGTCAGAATTAGCAGAAGGCCATAGAATATACGATGTGATCCGTCGAGGACAAAGGCTAATGCACTTAATCCGAAACTGCTGATGACGGCATTGGTCCAAATGTAATAACTGCGAAATTTTTGTAGATACGGAGCAACCAACAGGATTTGTAGGAGAATATAAAGGCTGCCGCCAATGCCGATGATGAAGGCGATGATCCGCTTTTCTATTAGCGGTTGCATTCCAAGCAAAATATCAAGGATAATTACGAAAAAGATAAGAATTGCAGCGATTGCGGAAGGATAAACATAACTGGCATCCTCGCGGTATCTTTTGCTTATCCTTAAAAAACCTGGAACCCTCATGAAATGAGTTCCTCCAATTTGTTCTTTTCCCACATGCGTTCGAATGCAGAGACAACTTCCGGATCGAACAAAATACCAGCCTGTTCTTTTATGTAGGTGAGGGCATTGAATACAGAGATGCGCTTGCGATACGGTCGGTCACTGATCAGGGCGTCGAACGCATCGGCAACCGCAAAGATGCGCGCCTGAAGGGGAATGTCTTTTCCGCTCAACCCAACCGGATAGCCACTGCCATCCCAACGTTCATGATGGTATCGAATAATGGGTAAGGTTTCTTGCAGGAATGGTATGTCTTCAATAATGCGCGCACCGATATCTGGATGCAGGCGCATGATTTTCCATTCCTCTTGAGTCAAGGGTGACGGTTTGTGCAAGATCGTATCGCTGATGCCGATCTTGCCAATATCGTGGAGGAGGGCACCAAGTTCGATCGCCTTTAATACCGAGGAATTCAACCCAAGCTCTGCGCCGAGCAAGCAGGCGAGGTCGCTCACCCGCGTACTGTGTCCCTCCGTTTCGCGGTCTCGTGCATCCAGTGCAGACATGAGCGCAGCAAGCGTATGGTCATAGGCAAATTCCAGTTCATCGTAAGCAGATTCGATTGCCTCTGCCTGTTGCTGGGATTCGACTAACAGGATCGAACGTTCCAAAGCCAGGATCGCCTGGTTCGCCAAGGTTTGCATATTGGAGGCGTGATGTGAAAAATAATCCCGTATGTTGGGGACGTTCAGCCAAAGCGCGCCGTATTTACGGGAGGGTGTCTGTAAAGGGAAGCAGATGGTAGCCGAGATCTGATCGGGTGTGATATGGACGATTTGCCCGGATTCGAGGGTTTGTTGAATCAGCTCCATAGGGTGCTTTTTGCCAGCATGCGCACCACTCTCGTCGATTTCCACTTCCGTCTCGATCTGGCCGTCTTTTGTGAACAGTACAATACCCGCGACAGAGGCGTTTGCAACCTTTGCAGTCGTTTCAGCGATATGTTGTGCCGCCTGCTGCAATTCTTCTGCCTGTATGATTTTTACACTCAGATTATATAGCTGAGTTGTTGTGCTCAGGGTGTTGCGTAACTCTTGATACAGCCAGGTCGCTTCGATTGCAGTGGCTGCCTGTGATGCGAGCAAACCAGCAAGGGATTCATCGTTCTCGCTAAAGAAGATTTCTCCCTGTTTGCCAAAGGCCAGAATGGCACCAATGCTCAATCGATGCAGGCGAATGGGAACCGCCAGCAGGCTACGTAAACCATTATGGTCGATTTCGATATGAGAAGCCCGCCGATATTTCCGCACATCCCGTATGCGGAATGGTTCATAAGCATGCAAGGCGGCTTGAACGGTGGTGTCATGGACAGGATTTTGATTTAACGAATTCAACAATCGTGGAGCATGGCCGGAAAATGCCGTGCGTGAAAAATTCCCTTCCTGATCTAGGAGCGTGACAAACGTGAAGCGGGCTTGCAAAGTGTCGCGGGCGATGGTTGCAATTTCCTTGATTGTCGTTTGCGACTCGAGCAAGGGGGAAAGGGAGATACCGGCTTTAATCAGATTCGTCAGCCTCTGGTGGTAGCTGGAACGTTCCCAGGCCCGGATCAATTCGGTTGCAATCAGTTCCGCAAGATGGACATCATGGCTGCTGAAAGCATTAACCTTATCATCCCCGACTTCAAGGATGGCTTTTACATGGCCATGATAGATCAGTGGTACTGCAAAAATAGATCGGACGTGTGATGTCTCCGGTCGGATAAAATCCGGATCAAGCGCCGCATCATTGACAATCTGTGTTTTCCGCAGGCGTAGTGTGCGACCGATTAGTCCTTGTGATGTACTCTGGCGATATTCGGGGAGTAGGAATGTTCCCGCCGATGCCATGATGGAGAATTCCCGTCGCTCGATTTCGTTTTCATATAGGGCGACATGCTTGCAATCCAACGCACGTTGCAAGGTATTGACCGCCAGTTGTGCAGAAACAGGTTGGTCGAGCTGTGTTTCGAGTTGGTGACTGAGTTCCGCAAGCAGGTTCAATTGGGTCGTGCGTTTCTTTTCATTGTTGAGTTGTTGAACAAGTGAGGCTATCTGCTCTGTCTGGATTTCCACTTTTGTTTGTAAATTACGTGATGGCATAGCCAGAGAGGTTAGCGAACTGGAAATCCATCTACTCCAGGTATTCAGGGGTGATTTAGCATATTCCTGCTCATCGAAATCAGGATTTGAAAACTCTGCTCTCAACCTGTTGACTGTCAGTGCCACGACCATAAATCCATATTGCGTAAATCCCTTGGCGACCAACATAGCCACAAATGAAAAATCCTGGGTGACCGTGGGAAAACCGCCTCGCAATAACGTCTCTTTCCAGAAGGATGGACTTTGAGAACTGTAACCGATAATCAACAAGGCAACCAACACAAGAAATTCAGCCAGACTTGCGATACGAATGACCTTGCGACCGATAAAATCGTTCGTAGGTAATCTCAACTTTTCCCAGAATCCTGTGTCCGCGATCAAAGGCCATATGGCAAAACCAGAAGCCACAAAAACAATGCCAAATTGTGCTGAAAGGGAGAATACCACTGCCCAGATTATCCAGGGAACAGCGGTCAATTTCGATAAAATTTGCGCTCTTTTGTTCGAAACAAGAAAAATGGAGAGAATGCCTGTCATTCCGCTAAGAAAAAAAATAACCCCCAAATAGCTGCCCCGTGTTCCCAAGCCCTCATAGACGGAAAGATCAAAGAGTTTCAAAAGTAGGATTAGACTGCAACTCAGATTTACGCCAGCATACCCTACGATGAAAGTTTTCGACTCGATTTCATCATCAGTTATCCGAGAAGATAAAAGATAAAGTTGCGCACAGACCAATACAACCAGGACAATTCCCTCGATGATGTGGCGCGCCTGGAAAAACAAGGTACTGAGAACTGCCAGGCAAACGGTCACAACCAGATCGACAAGTTGTTGTGAGGCTGGTTGGTAAACGATGAAGATAGATACCTGGTTGATAAGTCCCACAATGTAGAAGCTCACCCCGATTGAAAAGCAGGCCACGATGGACAGGTTTTCTGTCACATTTCCAAGCCGACCAGGAATAAAGAGCAACCCCAACGCGCTCAGAGTAAGTACAAGCGTGGTCAACGGTTTGAGTATGTTTTCGAAGCGCCGAAACGATTCTGACATAACTGGCTTAAATTTACTACAACTTTTTCGATTATTGGTAAAGTCGAGGCCTTCCCGGTAAACAGTTTTGTTAAATATTCTCTGATATAATTTTATCGAGGACAGGCGCGTGGCGGGGATGATCATGAATCCGTTGCGCGTACAGTTTTAATCTAAAAAATCCAGGTGTTCCATGCAAACCTATTTGACACTTGCCCAATTCGATCAAGCGGCCGATGCAATTCGTGCCAGGATAGATATAAAACCGCATATCGGGATTATCCTCGGATCGGGACTGAACGAGGTGGCTGCCTCCGTAGGGAGAGCAGTTGTGATCCCGTATAACGATCTGCCGCATTGGCCGGTTTCTACGGTGGAGGGACATGTTGGCCGCCTTGTGATCGGTGAACTCGAAGGACAGCCTGTCCTTGTTATGCAAGGGCGGATTCATTTTTATGAGGGGTACAGCATGGGACAGGTTACATTGCCTGTACGCGTAATGCAACGCCTGGGGGTGGAGATGCTGATCGTCACGAACGCTGCCGGGGGGGTGAATCCTGACTTCGTTCCTGGGGATGTTATGCTCATCACCGACAACTTGAATTTGATGGGTATGAGTGGTCTGAATCCGCTCATGGGTCCCAACCTGGATGAACTTGGACCGCGCTTTCCGGATATGAGTCAGGCTTACGACAAAGAATTGGGGGTGATTGCACGAAAAGTCGCTGCTGAAAACGGTATTACCTTACGGGAGGGTGTTTATTGCGGCTTAACTGGACCCTCTTTTGAATCCCCAGCTGATCTGCGTTTCCTGCGTTTAGCGGGCGCAGATGCCGTCGGTATGTCCACTGTCCCTGAAGTAATCGTTGCTCGCCACGGCGGATTGCGTGTATTGGGACTATCCGGGATCAGCAACAAGGCCAATCTGGATGGCTCGACAGTGACGACGCATCAGGAAGTGATCGAGGCGGGTAAGATCATCACGCCAAAAATGGAGCTCATCATTCGAGGCTTATTGAGGGCTCTATAAATCCCCGGTTGGCGTTGGCATGGAAACTGTCTACCGATTTTTAGCCACATATGAAGGGCTGATCTATATTCTGCTGACTTTGGGCGGCTTGTTTGCTTTTCGCTGGTTATGGAAATCTTGGCGGGAATGGCGCAATTCTGTCTTTGGTCTGGAACGCGAATTTGCCATCCGCCGTATGAGTCAGGCGTTGATGGTTTCTTTGCTTATTCTTCTTTTGTTTTTTGGTGAGTTGTTCTTGACCTCCTTTGTCGTACCGGCCTTGCCGGCTTCAGGCTTATTGGCTACAACACCCACTGGTGACATACTGGATCAGACACAGGGTATCCTTTCAGGCAACCCGGCTGCAGCGTTGAATGTCATGACGCCTGTGCCCGATTCCCTGTTAGTTTCAATTGGTGGTTGTGCACCGGGGAAAATCATGCTGACCTCACCGGAACCGGGCCAGGAAGTCAGTGGTACGGTGACACTTATCGGTACAGTGGATGTTGAGAACTTTGGATTCTATAAATATGAGGTTGCTCCACAAGGTAGTGAAACTTGGACCACGATCTCGGCAGGAAGGGAAATTAAAAGGAATAGCGATATAGGGCTTTGGGATACATCCACGTTGACACCGGGTGATTACCAATTGCGCTTGGAAGTAACGGACAATCAAGGCCAGGCTTACCCAGCCTGTATTATTCCAGTGCGGGTGGTTACCCCATAAAAACTTTGGAGGAAATATTTCTTGAACAACCTTCAAATTCGACCGGCAGTGGCGACCGATCTACCCCGCCTGATAGGGCTTGACCATACCAATACCAGCGATTATGTCTGGCAGCTGGATCTGCGTAAGGAGAATGGTCAGGTGCTGGCGGGCTTTCGAGAAGTGCGTTTACCGCGACCGATTGGCATGAGTTATCCGCGAGACCCATCTGCCCTGGCTGATGATTGGGCAAAGCGTTCTGTCACATTCCTTGCGCTGGCAGGGAATGTGCCGGTGGGCTATGCCTGCATTTTGGAGCACAGTCTTGCCACAACAGCCTGGATCACCGATCTGGTTGTCGATAAAGCGAGTAGACGCCGGGGCATAGGAAGTGCTCTATTAAACGCCGCACAGGATTGGGCTTTGTCCCGCAGCGATAAGACCGTCTTTCTAGAGATGACATCCAAAAACTATCCTGCTATCCGCCTGGCTCTTAAGTTCGGATACGAATTCTGCGGGTATAATGACCACTATTACGTCACACAGGATGTGGCCCTGTTTTTTGGGAGATCCTTAATGTAGTCGCTGGGAAGGCATATGTTTAACGGTTGGACCGACAGTATACTGGCGGGGATACAAACGATCAATCAAATCCTGACGGCGGGGATAGCCATCACCGCCTTTTCGTTGTTTCTTTATGCACTGTCATTCAACTTGCGGGATCGTGTAGCTCGTTCCTTTGCCGTGATTCTCCTATGCGTTGTGGTCGTTTTCACCACCGAGGCGTTACAGAACAGAGACGTGCCGGATTGGGGAATTGACCTGCTGCTCCGTTTGCAGTGGATTGGGATCGTCTTCCTGCCGGCAGCATACCTGCATCTTTCTGATGCGCTCCTGGTGACGGCCGGCCGTCCCTCGCGTGGGCGGCGCAGGCTGGTTGTGCGCTTGATGTATTTGGTCTCAGCGCTGTTTTTGTTGTTATTGAGCACAGGTCACCTGGCCGGACGCTTCGTCCCGAACGGTCAGCCCGCCCCTCACCTTCAACGCACCATCTGGACGGAAGTTTTTACCTTTTATTACATTGGCGCGATGGTCTTGGCCGGGATCAACTTTGCGCGTGCCTACTCCCGCATGTTGACCCGTTCGGGGCAGCGCCGCATGTTGTATCTGATGGCCGGGGCGACCGCTCCTGCCCTTGGCTCGTATCCATACCTGCTATATGGCTATGAGTTGGCTGGAAAATATCCGTTGTTTTTCTGGAGTGCTGCTACGATCATCAACCTCCTGGTAGGTGGGCTTGTCGTTGTCATGGCCTATGCGGTGGCATTCTTCGGTGTTTCGTGGCCGGATCGTTTGGTGAAGAGCCGTCTTTTCAAATGGATCATGCGCGGTCCGGTGACTGCTTCTGTTACGCTTGGTTTGATGACGATTGTCCGCAGGGGCGGCGGCGTATTCTTTGGACAGGAATATTCCGCCTTTGTTCCGCTTGTGGTCGTTGCGTCAGTATTGTCGTTGGAACATCTGATTACTCTCGTTGCGCCTCTGTGGGAACGCTGGCTTTTCTTCGGACGTGATCGGGTAGAGTTGCAATTGCTCCAAAATATCGAAGAACGTCTGCTCACCCGCGGCGATATGCAACAATTCCTTGAAACGGTGCTGGCCGCTGTACGGGATCACATGCAATCCCCCAGTTCATTCGTTGCCGCTCTGGATGCAGATGGTCTGTCGATGATTGTGATCGCGGGAAATCGGAAATTGATCGATCAACAGGATTTATCTGAGGCTCTGAGGAAGGCCGAATATAAAAACGACGATGAAAGGCAGGAATTCGTTTGGGGTGATTTCTGGATCCTGCCGTTACGCCAGCGTCGTCAGAATGACATGGACCGTGATGAAGTTCCGTCTTTGCTTGGGCTTCTGGGTGTAGCGCGCCAGCCAGGACAGCCCCTTGAGATTGATAGCGATCAGCGCAATGCACTCTGGTTACTGGCGAACCGGGCAGCCTTTGCCTTGGAGGATCGCCAGTTGCAACAACGTGTGTTTCGTTCCTTGGAAGACTTGCAGCCGCAAATGGATATGTTGCAACGTCTGCGTGCTGTCGGCCGTTATGACTCGCGAGCAAACCTGTTATCGGATGAAATCCCTCCCGAAGCGGATTTGGCGAACTGGGTGAAGGACGCGCTTACGCATTATTGGGGTGGACCCAAGCTCACCAACAGCCCATTGACAGGGTTGCGCGTGGTACAAGCCTTGGAACGTGAACACGAGGGGAATACTTCCAATGCAGTGCGTGCTCTCTTGCGCAAAGCGGTCGACCAGATGAAGCCGGAAGGTGAACGCCGTTTTACAACAGAGTGGATTCTATATAATATCCTCGAAATGAAGTTCATCGAAGGCCGCAAGGTGCGTGAAGTAGCAGCCCGCCTGGCGATGTCGGAAGCGGATTTATATCGTAAACAACGTGTAGCCGTAGAGGCAGTTGCACGTGCAATCGTGGATATGGAGACTGAGTCTCAACAAAACAAATGAGGAAGGGAAGGAGGCCTTAATGGTTGCCTATCGAAAGATCGAAGAATCGATGCCGCAAATAGATGAAAGCTGGTGGGAGTCGGTACTGGCTGAAGAGGAGCGTTATGCAACACCAGTTACCAAGCAGGTAAAAGTGGATGCGCCAACCAAAGCCGAAGAACCAAAACAAGCTCCGGATTGGAACGAAGTCCGCGATTTGTATCACCAAGACCAGATTGTAGAATTGTACGTTACAGGCTACAACCGGGGTGGTGTCCTGGTGGAAGGTCAGGGATTGTATGGCTTTGACCCGTATTCGCATCTGGTGGAGATGGCTGCTCATCCGGAAAATCAAAATCGCGAAGAGGGCTTGGAATCCTATGTTGGCCGTACACTTCGCCTGAAGGTAATCGAATGCGCGCCCGAAGATGGACGTGTCGTGTTTTCAGAACGCGCGGCATTGGCGAAGCCAGGGCAACGCATGGATTTATTCAAGAATTTGAAACCGGGACAAACAATTAGCGGAACCGTCACGAATATCACGGATTTCGGTGTTTTCATCGATTTGGGTGGTGTGGAGGGACTGATCCATATTTCCGAACTATCTTGGGGGCGCGTATCCCATACAGGCCAGATCGTGAAGCTTGGGCAGGAGATCAAGGCGCAGGTGCTGGAAATTTCACCGGAACGTTGCCGGGTAGCGCTCAGTCTAAAACGTTTGCTCCCCAATCCCTGGGAGAGAGCGGATACGGATTTCGCTGTCGGACAGATCGTCTCAGCAGTGATTACCAGTATTGTTTCATATGGTGCTTTTGCGCGCCTGGAGGCAGGCGTCGAAGGCTTGATCCACGCCTCGGAGATGCCGCTTGATGGGGGTAAAATGGTTCGCGATGTAATTCGTGAGGACCAGGAAGTCCGGGTTCGAATTTTACATGTTGATGCGACGCACCAGCGTATGGGGCTCAGCCTCAACCTGGATGGGGTGGATGCCTGAGAAGAAACCTCGGGCGCATCACGCAGATCCAGATTTGAAGATGCGTCGCGAACCCTTCCACCAAACGGAAGAGCCGGGTAATGACTGGTTCGACCGTTTGATGTGGCTCAATTTGCATTTCGGTCGTTTTGCCCGCGATGTTGCTGGAGTGATTCTGCTTGCCTTTGGGCTGATGACATTTCTGGCCCTGGCTGGGTGGAATCAGGCGCCGCAAGGTACACGTGACACCTTGCTGACCCTCTGGGCAGGCTTTCTCTCGCTCTGGTTTGGATGGGGCAGTTACCTGGTTGCCATTTCAATTGGATTGGCTGGTTTTGCTCTCCTGCGCCGTGACCGGGGAACGGTTTCCCTGGGACGTTTCGTTGCCCTGGAACTCGTTCTACTCCTGACCCTCGGCCTGCTGGCCATTGCAGGAAAGGTATCCATCGAACGGGCGGATGCCGGTGAATTTGGTGGCAGAATCGGATGGGGGCTTGCTACCCTGGCCTGGATGCTGGGACCGGTATGGGGCACCCTCCTCCTGGTTGTGTTATGGATCCTGGCTGCTATGAGCGCCTTTGGTTTGTGGACACGGGTGGAGAGCTGGCTCATGCAACTTTCAGGGGATGCGCCGGCTGTCGAATCGATCGTGGAACCTGTACAAAAAGAAGCACCGATTCTCCCGGAGGAGAAATCGAAAACAAAAAAGAAACCTGCGCCCCTGCCGCCCGAATTTCGCAAATCCCTGCGCGTGCCGGATTCTCAAGATAGCCGCCCGGCTGAGCCGCCACCGCGCGGTGATAATTTCCCACCATTGACGATTCTCTCGGGCGAGCAGGCTTCTCGTCCGGATGAACGTACGATCAACCAGACCGCCGGGATGATCGAAAAGACCCTGTCCGAGTTTGGCATCCCTGCGACAGTGATCGGCTTTCGTGTCGGCCCCACGGTGACGCAATTTGCTGTCCAGCCTGGTTTTATCAAAAAGACCGGTTCCGATGAAGAAGATGCCCGCTTGATGAAAGTGCGTGTGGCGCAGATTGCAGCCCTGCAAAAGGACCTGGCCCTGGCGCTCTCTGCGGAACGCCTGCGCATCCAGGCTCCGGTGCCGGGGAAACCTTATGTGGGCATCGAAGTGCCGAATTTGAGATCAGCGGTCGTGCGTTTGCGCCCGATCCTGGAGACAGAGACTTTTTTCAAAGTCAACTCACCGCTGGCGATTGCCCTGGGACGGGATGTCTCCGGCCAGCCCCTGGTAGCTGACCTTGCCCGCATGCCGCACCTGCTGATCGCTGGCGCTACAGGCTCAGGTAAATCGGTATGTATTACGTCCATCGCGGCCTGCCTGGCGATGAACAATGCCCCCACAGATTTGCGACTGGTGATGATCGATTCCAAGATGGTCGAGTTGCTGCGCTTTAATGGCCTGCCGCACCTGTACGGTAAAGTGGAGACCAATATCGAGCGTATCATGGGCGTGTTGCGCTGGGTCGTCGTAGAAATGGAACATCGCTACCGCCTGTTGGAAGGCGCCAAGGCGCGCGACCTGGACAGCTACAAACGCAAGCTGGTGCGCCGTGGGGATGGGCCTTCGTTGCCACGAATCGTGGTCATGATCGACGAGCTGGCTGATCTGATGATGTCTGCCCCGGACCAGACCGAGCACAACCTGGTGCGCCTGGCACAAATGGCGCGCGCCACCGGCATCCACCTTGTGGTGGCGACCCAGCGTCCCAGTACGGACGTGGTAACCGGCCTGATCAAAGCCAATTTTCCGGCGCGCCTGGCCTTTGCCGTCACTTCGGGCATCGACTCGCGTGTGATTTTGGATACAAATGGGGCAGAGACATTACTGGGGCGAGGTGATATGCTTTTTCTCAATCCGGAAGTCGGCAATCCCCTTCGCGCCCAGGGTGTCATGGTGACGGACCAGGAAATCGAGAAGATCATCATGCACTGGCAAAAGGTCAGCGATTTGCCGTTGGATGACGAACCGCCTTGGGAGAAATTATTGCAGGAACCGGCCGAGGAGGGCGATGATGCCCTGATCGCGGAAGCAATTTCCCTGGTCCGCGAGACGCAGCGCGCCTCAGCCTCCTTGCTGCAGCGACGTTTGCGCATCGGTTATCCGCGCGCGGCGCGCCTGCTCGATCAACTGGAAGAAATGGGCATTGTTGGCTCATCCCAGGGAGGGGGAAGAGAGCGGGAAGTCCTGGTGGATCCGGACGATGAAGATGAGGAAGAATAGGCGCTCGAATGTTTGGAATCAAATTTCTATCTGGGAGTAACTTTCGTGGAAAATAATGGTGTACGTGTGCCCGTGACATTTACCGATAGAATGCGTGGCTGGTTCAAGTGGGTGGTCGACCCGTTGGGAAAGTTTTTCCTCCGCATCGGTATGACGCCCAATATGATGACAACTCTGGGATTGGCCGGGAATTTCCTGGGCGCCTATTTTATCTCGCAAGGAAAATTGGTGTTGGGCGGTTGGCTGGTCTTGATCATGACACCAATCGATGCGTTGGATGGCACCATGGCGCGCCTGCTCGGGGAACCCAGTGACTTCGGCGCATTCGTCGATTCGGTCAGCGACCGTTACGCCGAAATGGCGATCCTGGGCGGGCTGTTGTATCATTTTGCCATGCAGGGGAATGCGCTGGGCAGCACCCTGGCTTTCGCAGCAGCGGCCGGCTCGATCCTGGTCTCTTATGTCAAGGCGCGTGCAGAAAGTCTGCATTATGAGGCTAAGGTCGGTTTAATGACACGCATGGAGCGTTATCTGGTGCTGGCACCCTTGCTGGTATTCAACCAACCGATCATCGCCCTCTGGATTCTAGCCATTTTGGGAAATTTCACTGCCTTGCAGCGCATCTGGTTCGTTCGCAGGCAGGCGCATGCGCAGATGAAATAAACTAATTTTTATGAGGTAAATCGATATGCCGCAAGGATTTCAGTTAGGCCCGATTTTCATTCGTTATTATGGCATTATTCTCATGCTGGGAGTTTTGGTGGCCGGTTGGTTGGCGGCGCGTGAAGCCAAACGGCGGGAACATAGTCCGGAAATCGTCTGGGATCTGCTCATCTGGTTGATTATCGGTGGCGTGATCGGTGCGCGCTTATGGCATGTCTTTACTCCCACGCCTTCTGCGATTGCCGAAGGTCGGACGACCATTTTTTACCTGACCCATCCTTTCGACCTGATCAATTTGCGGAATGGTGGCCTGGGTATCCCAGGCGCGGTCATTGGCGGGGCGATCGCTCTCTATTTCTACGCCCGCAAGCATGGATTGAATTTCGCGGAGTGGACCGACATTGCAGCGCCTGCACTGGCCTTGGGACAGGCGATCGGTCGCTGGGGAAATTTCGTCAACCAGGAATTGTACGGCGCGCCAACAGACCTGCCGTGGAAAATCTATATCGAGCCGCTTTATAGGTTGCCGGGTTTTGAAGCGCAGGAATATTATCATCCATTGTTCCTGTACGAATCACTTTGGAATCTGGCTAACATGACGTTCTTGCTCTGGTTGACTCGTCGTTACAGCGCCCGCCTCAAGAATGGGGATATCTTCCTGGTCTACCTGATCGTCTACCCGCTCGGACGCTTCTTGCTGGACTTTTTACGGCTGGACGCCGCCATGGTGGGCAGACTCAATGCCAATCAGACTGCAATGGCGGTTGTGGCAGTTATCTCTGCCTTAGCTCTCTTTTGGCGTCATCGGGAAGAATTCCGCCGGAATTAGCATCTCATCGCTGCAAGAGCTGCGAGGTGACCCTTGTCTTATTGACAGGGGTATTTTCAACCGCTATGCTGGTTTCATTTCTATGGTCTTTAGACAAACCTTGCCCAACTGTTGCAGTCAGTCCTATGAAATTGCAAGTTTTGTTCAACGATTTAAGTAGTACCCTCTAAAAAATGATAGAAACATATGATCTTTCGAAATATTTCAATGATTTCAAGGCCGTCGACGGCGTTACGTTAACGGTCAAGCCTGGGCAAATTCTGGCGCTTTTAGGGCAGAATGGCGCGGGCAAGACTACCACGGTCCGCATGCTGACCGCATTGCTCATTCCCACACGCGGCTGGGCACAAGTCAATGGCTATGATGTGGTCAGGCAGGCTGCAAACGTGCGCGCCTCGGTGGGGGTGTTGACCGAGCAACACGGCTTGTACGTGCGTATGACCGGCCATGAATATCTTGATTTCTTTGGGGAAGTTTATCGCCTCGATCCTGTAACCAGAAAGGCGCGCATTGCATACCTGCTGGACTACTTTGGATTGTCTGAAGCAGCGCACAAGCGGGCAGGTGAATATTCCAAGGGGATGCGGCAGAAACTGGCATTGGCGCGCGCTCTAATGCACGAGCCGCCTGTCCTGTTGTTGGATGAGCCGACGTCAGCCATGGACCCGGAGTCTGCGCGGCTGGTGCGGGATGAGATTGCGCGTCTGAAATCGTCCCAGCGGACGATTGTCATTTGCACGCATAACCTGGCGGAAGCAGAATTGCTGGCGGATATTATCGCCATCATCTATCGTGGACGCATCCTGCTCAGTGGCACCTTGGAAAGTCTCAAAGAGCAGATTTTAGGCCCGGTGGAATATGAGGCGCAACTATCACGACCCTGGGACGTAGATGGATTGAACCTGCCCAAGGGCGTGACACTAAGCGAAAATAACGGAAGCAGGCTGCGGTTCCGTGTAGAGCGACCGCAGGAAACGAATCCGTTGTTGTTGCACCAATTGGCTGAAGTCCATGCTCCTGTAATGACATTGCAGGAAGTGCCGCGCAGCCTCGAGCAGGTCTATCTTAGAGTGATGGCGGAGGCACAGGCCCCGCTTGACGTTCATTCTGTTACGGCTGCTGTTGCAGCGTAAGGGGGGTCGAATGGATTGGTTTGCTCCTGTCTGGCTAGTGACCAAACGTGAATTGCGTGACCAGTTCCGTGATTGGCGTATCTTGTTTCCGCTCATTGTGTTGACACTTATTTTCCCTTTACTGATGAACGAAGTGGCTCGCTCGGCGGTGGATTTTGTGGGACGTTACGGCGGCACGTTGCTGGTGGACCGCTTGGTGCCGTTCTCGGTATTGATTATTGGGTTCTTCCCGATCACGATCTCGCTGGTGGTGGCGTTGGAATCCTTCGTGGGCGAAAAAGAACGCGGGACGATCGAGCCTCTGCTCAGCACGCCCTTGAAGGATTGGCATATGTATGTAGGTAAATTGCTGATCGGTGTGCTCACACCTCTGATCGCCAGCCTGGCTGCCATCGCGTTTTATCTGGTCATCGTTTCCCGCCAACAGATCGAAATGCCTGAATTAACTGTGCTGATCCAGTTAATAGCGCTGACGATTGCGCATGCAGTCTTGATGGTCAGCGCAGCAATCGTTATTTCGGTGCAGTCGACTTCGGTGAAGGCAGCCAATCTTCTGGCATCTTTCATTGTCATCCCAGTTGCGGTGTTGATGCAGGGAGAGAGCGCCCTGCTGTTCTGGGGCAACAACCAGGTATTATGGTTGGCTGTTGTTGGAGTGCTCATCCTTTCAGGATTGCTCATCCGCGTGGGCCTTTCGCACTTTCAGCGCGAATACCTCCTGGGGCGTGAGATCGATGTACTGAATATAGGCTGGGCGTGGCACACTTTTTGGGGGTATTTCAAAGGCGAGACTTCCACGGTTTGGGGTTGGTACCGGTTGGAAGTTCGTAATGCATTAAGGCAGCTGTGGCTCCCTGTCCTTGTGCTGGTCTTCCTGGCCGTACTCACCTTATGGGCTGGTTTTCAATGGACGGTTTCAACCGTCCCAAACTACGTGGATATGACTTCTCCTGATGCGATGAAAGGATTATCAGAACGGTTTGAGCGCTCGACAACTTTGATCGGTTTGGGTCAGGATATTTCTGCGCCATTCATTTTCGCCCATAACCTCCGCGCTGTTGGATTGATACTGCTGGCGGGATTGGTTTCGTTCAGCGTCCTTGGTATGTTGGTTTATCTTGTGAACCTGAGTACGGTCGGGGCTGTGTTGGGCGTCTTTCAATTGTTGGGATATTCTCCACTTACCTTGACTTTGAATGGATTGCTGCCACATGGCATCTTCGAAGTTCCGGCCTTGATTCTGGCCAGCGCAGCCATGTTGCGGATTGGCGTTGTGCTGGTCACGCCCCAGATGGGCAGGTCTCTTGGTGAAGTCATGTTGGAGTTGTTGGCAGATTGGACCAAAGTCACGGTTGGCCTGGTAGTCCCTTTGTTGCTGATTGCGGCAGTAGTCGAAACATATATAACCCCTGTGTTGCTGGCATCCGCGTTTTAGAGACATGCTATGGCGAAATTGATCATACTTGGTTCATCGAACGCATTATCTTCCAAAGATAGTGAAAACACTCATATGGTTTTGGCAGGCGAAGAACGTTTGGTGATGATCGATTGTGTCAACAATCCCGTTCACCGTTTGGAGCAGGCGGGTGTCGATTTCATGGATGTGACGGATTTGATTTTGACCCATTTTCACCCTGATCATGTCTCCGGCGTTCCACTGCTTCTAATGGATATGTGGTTGCGCGGGCGAACCAGGTTGATCAATATCTATGGACTACACCATACGCTCGACCGAATGGAGAAACTGATGGGTATGTATTCCTGGGAAAACTGGCCGAAATTCTTCCCGGTTGCCTTTCACCGTCTCCCCGACAGTGAAAATACCCTTCTTTTGGATTGCACTGAATTCAAGATTACATCATCCCCGGTGCGTCATTTGATTCCAACCATTGGCCTGCGATTTGATTTTAAAACCAACCGCAAGGCACTGGCATATTCTTGTGATACCGAACCATGTGTGGAAGTCGTGCGTCTGGCAGAAGGAGCTGATGTATTGATTCACGAAGCCACCGGTGCATCATTGGGTCATTCCTCCGCTGGCCAGGCAGGACAAATTGCAGCCCAGGCGGAAGTGCGCAAGCTGTATCTGATTCATTACCCAACAGGTGAATACACCAACAATAATTTGGTTGCCGAGGCGCGCCAACAGTTTCAGGGTGAAGTTGAGCTGGCGACGGATTTCCTCATTTTGGATTTTTCATAAAAATACCCCTCTCTTCGCAGGTGAGAGGGGTGGATGTTCTTTCAGCGTATATTACCAGCCCGTAATATAGGGTTCCCATTCTCCATACTCATCCAGGTGACGACCATACAGGTAATTGGCGCTGGCAGGCGGTTCTTTGGGTATATGCAACAGACTCATACGAACCTCTTCCAGCTGCCGCCCGCCTTTGCGATGGTTACAGGCCGGGCAGGCTGCTACTACGTTTGTCCATATGTGCTTACCGCCCAGATGCTTGGGTTGGATATGGTCGACTGTCAAAGAAGTATCACGCCGACCGCAGTACTGACAGGTATAATTATCGCGTCGAAACACTTCGCGTCGAGTCAGTTTCACGCGCGGGCGTGGCCGATGGATCATGTGCTCGAGACGGATGACGGATGGCCGCGGCAATAGCTGGTTGACTGTGTGGATATATCCGCGCCCGTTTACTACCATCGCTGCTTTTTCTGCCAGAATCAGTCCGACGGCTCGTCGCATTGAGCACACATTGATCGGCTCAAAATTCGCATTTAAGACCAGTACTGGCTCTTGCATGGAGCCTCCACAATAGCGCTGATTATAGCACAACCATTCTTGCGGAGTATTATCAGATGAATGTACTAATTGCAGGCGGGACCGGTTTTATGGGCAGGCACCTGATCAAATCACTGATTGCGGATAACCATCAAGTGTGGGTGCTTTCCCGCCATCCTGAGAAAATCAAAACTAGTGCTCATGTTGTTGAATGGGATGGCCGGACAACGGCGGGTTGGGGGCAGCTTGTGGAAGAAATGGATGCTGTCGTCAATTTGACGGGACTCAGCTTGTACTATTGGCCGTGGACAAAAGGAAAAAAACAACGCTTTCTCTACTCACGCATCAACCCTGGACATGCACTTGCTGCTGCGATAAAGGAAGCTGCCCACCGCCCCGAAGTTTTTCTCCAGATCTCCGGTATCAACCACTATGGTTTGAGAGGCGCTGATGTTGCAGACGAATCCACCCCGCCTGGTAACGATTTCCTGGCGCAACTGACGGTTGCCTGGGAAAATGCCACCAAATCAGTGGAAGAGGTTGGTGTGCGGCATGTCGTTTGTCGTACGGCAGTTGTGCTTGCCCGGGACGCCCTCCTGCTGTGGCTGATGGCGCTGCCTGTACGATTGTTCGTCGGCGGACGCTTTGGTAGCGGGAATCAAGCCATGCCCTGGATCCACATAGAGGACCAAATTGGGGCGATTCGCTTCCTGATGGAAAATTCCAATGCAAGCGGTCCGTATAACTTGATTGCGCCGCAACAGACATCGAATGCCGATTTCATGCGCACCCTGGCCAAGGTTTTACGGCGGCCATATTGGTTCCCATACCCGGGATTTTTGATGCGCCTGGTATTGGGTGAAATGAGTGTCCTGATTCTCGAAGGTCGATTCTCGAAACCAGAACGTTTGTTCGAAATAGGGTATAATATACATTACTTGGATTTAGAAACAGCACTTCGCGACATATTCGAAAAATGAAATCGTATTCATTTTGGTTGGGTACACTGTCTGGCTGCTGCCCAAAAACAGTGTACGACAGATTAAAAACTTCAAAGGATGAAAAATGCCCTCTCGTGTTTCTATTGTATTCCTGGTGTTGATTTTGGCTGCAGTGGCCTGTGCCACACCAATTTCGGTGGTCCCTTCCCAGCCACTTCCTGACCAACCGCTCCCGCCCCAGATGGTAGCGCCCACAGCTACACCGTATATTGCTGAATCCTACCCTACTGCGGCGGCCAAATCGATTTCCAATGACCAGAATGTCAGCGGAATCAATGTCCATGTAGAGCGCGCTTGGCTGGAAGGCAAACAAGTCTATGCGGATGTGTGCTATACCCTGCCGGACGCTTCGGATTGGACGATATGGAGAGCCAGCTTGAAATACGCGGATGTGTTCCTGCAAGAGTATGGAGCCACACTCCTTTCCACCCAGGAGCCAACCGGAGATGGACAACCCGGCCAGCGTTGTGACCTGCTCGAATTCTATGTCCCGCCAGATGCAGACCTATCGACTGTTACAGTGAGCATTGAGGCGATTGCTACATTTCCTCGTCCGGAAGACTACTGCACCATCTACATGCCCAAGATCCAGCAGTCACTCAATGAGCGTGGGATTGCCATTGCTTTGGCGTGTAATGATATCGATGGGGTGGCAACCATGCAAATCATCGGCAAACCGGATACGATGAGTCAGGAAGAGGCGGAGCAATTGGTATATAGCGATGAGTTTTTCACTATCACTGGTCCCTGGGAGTTTACCTTCAATTTAGCCCAATAAGCTGTTGTATAATATCGCCTATGCCTGAAAGTGAGATGCGAGGATTTCGCCCTGAATTATTACCCCGCCGCGGCGAATGGACGGCTTGGATGCTGGCCTTGGCTGCCAGTGTGGGGATCTGGCTCTTACATCGTAGCGGGTACGTTCCTGTGTGGGCCTGGATCTTCTGGGCATTCCTGCTTTTTTCAGGTGTAAGCATTTCATTAGGAAACTGGTTGGATCGGAATACTGTTATTTGGTTGGAGGCGGATGGAGTCCGCTTCGAGAGTGGACTGCGCCGGGTGCGCTTGGGCTGGCAGGAGGTCCAGAAAGTGGCGGTTTTGCCTGCCCGTTGGGGTAAGGAAGTGCAAGTGATCGGGGACAAAGCCCATTTTGACTTCAAGACGTTGGGTGAAGTCCAATTCCGGGGCGAGGTACGCGGATGGACTGGATTCCGCGACGGACAGGCTATCTTGGATGCGATCCTGCGTGAAGCTGGCCTGGTTCTGACTGAGGAGTCGAATAACGCGTATTATTATGCGCGGGGTTGAAAGACGTTTTACGTTTCACTTTACGCATCACGGAAACGTAAAACGTGATGCGTTATTTTTTGTGGAGGTTCCATGAACATCGATGAACAGGTCGAATTGTTGATGCAAGGTACCGAATACGGGGATGAAGAATTACAAAAAGCTATGACCAGGGAACTGCGCGAGCGATTGATCGAGGCGGAGAAGGAAGGCCGACCTCTGCGGGTCTATTGTGGTTATGACCCTACTTCTAAAGATTTGCATCTTGGACACACCATTTCGATGCGCAAGTTGCGTCAATTCCAGGACCTGGGACACGATGTTACATTTTTGATCGGGAGCTATACTGCATTGGTCGGCGATCCCTCGGATAAAAACAAAGCGCGCCCGATCTTGACCGAGGAGGAGATCGCCGAAAATGCGAAAACATACGCCGACCAGGCGTTTCGCGTATTGGATCGGGAGAAAACCAGGGTCCGTTATAACGGTGAATGGCTTTCGGAATTGTCTTTGGTGGATTTGATCCGTTTGGGGCAGAATTTCACCGTACAGCAATTTCTGGCGCGCGAAAATTTCGCCAAACGTTTGGAGAGTGGCGAACCGATTTACTTGCATGAAACATTCTATGCGTTGATGCAGGGATATGACGCGGTTGCCATGCAGACGGATGTGCAGGTTGGCGGCACTGATCAACTGTTTAATATCATTGTTGCGGGGAGAAAACTACAGGAAGCGATGGGACAAAGACCGCTGGTGGGCGTCATTCATGGTATCTTGCCGGGTACGGATGGTGTGCAGCGTATGTCCAAGTCCACCGGCAATGTGATACCCATTAATACAACCGCAGAAGATATGTATGGCAAAGTGATGAGCTTGCCCGATTTTGCCATGTCGAAATTCTTCCGGCTGGTAACACGTTGGAAGCCGGCTGAGATCGAGGAAATTGAAAGCAATTTAGAAGCTGGTAAATTACATCCGCGCGATGCGAAGATGAAACTAGCCCGTGAAATTGTAAGTGTTTTTTATAGCAACGAGGCTGCTTTGGCTGCCGAGGAGGCCTTCGTACGCCTGTTCCAGCAGAAGGAGACGCCCGATGATATGAACGAATATGAGATGCGTGCTGGGTCCACGGTATTGGATGTTTTAATGGAAGCAGGTTTGGTATCCAGCAAGAGCGAAGCGCGACGGATGATCGACCAGAAGGGAGTGCGTTTGGATGGCAAGACTCTTGAGCGAGGCGATGAACCCTTCCCACATCCGGGTGTGTTGCAGGTGGGAAAGCGACGCTTTGTCCGTGTGAAATAGTAATACAGCGCAAGGTTGCATTGCTGATGCACGTTCTTTGCCAGGAAAAACCGAAACAATGGTTGTGCGTGGGAGCACACGCCCCCACGCACAACCATTTTCGGGTTTCTCCAAGCTATTTCGTGATCTACTGGTAATAGCCCACATTCCGCACCTTATTAAGGCGGCTGGAAACAATTTTGCACCTTGTGTCTAAGGAGGCGGATGATCTTCAGGTGGTCGGGCTTCAAGTTGAGTACCTGCTGCGAAACCATCTGGTCATCCTTCAGGATCAAGAGTAGATCGATCCCTTCGAACATCTGGAATACCCAACGCATGGTGGGGGATTCAGTCGGTTTGCCAGTCTGGGAACGGACCGTAAGATTCTCTTCGCTCAATTGCAGGCGTAGCTGTCGTTCGGCCAGGGAGAAGACCAGCAGGGCCACGATCATCACCATGATCAAAGCCATGATGTGGGCTGGGCTTTTGAGGAAGAGGCTGTGCGCAAAGAAGACGGGGTCCTTCAGAAAGCGAAAGCCGCGTTCCACAGAAACACCCTGTTCTTTGTAGTGTGACGGCATTCCTTGAGCGGATAGAGGTCCTGGATCCAGTTCGTTGGTGGCCAGGACGAATTTGCCAAACGAACCGCGTACCTTTTCCAATGTGGCCTGTTTCCGCTCCAATCCCCGTTCTTCCCGCTCAGCGGCGGTTTCCGAGTAGACCAACAGCCATCTTTGCCGGATCCCCCCATATTCACTGACCACTTCTTCCCCCCAATACCCATCTTCCAGGGCTTCCATCTCCGTTTTTCACCTTCTGCAACCAATTCCTGGGCCTGCTTGATCGTTTCTGGTACCCGCATCAACCAGCGAACCACCTCCATCGCCTTCAAGTTGTCTTCCGAATACCCAGCACTGTCCATCACATAGTAGGGCTGCTCCGCCTCCCCAAGGGATCGGCGATACGCCTGCACCGTCTTCGGAAAGCTGACCCGATCACTGCTGTCCCCATCCAACACCTCCAGCCAGACCGGTAGGGCCGCCGCCTGTATGGTGATCAGACCGACCACCGCCTGCTTCAGATCCGACCGATGATCCTTCGAGTACCCCTCCCCGATCGTGATCATCCACCGATCCTCGTCCCCCTCTTCGCTTTCCCATCCATCATACTCTCCATGCACATGCAGCGTACTGCTATCCAAATGTACAAAGCAGTGCTTAACCCCGTACACCTTCAACGCATGGCTGGCCACCCCCGCAAACACTTCCGTCACCCCCGCTTCGTACAAATCGTCCAAACTCCGCCCCAGCGATCATCGTTCAGATCTGCTGCCGTTATCCCATCCCCTATCAACATTTCCACCGGCCGGTTCTTCATGTAGTCCGGCACCAGGTACATCGCCCGGCTGGTGAACCCTAGTGTATTCACCACCATCGCCTGTACTGGCTGCCCACAACTGACCTTTCGCTGGCTTACCTTGACCCGGTTCTCCACTTGCTCGATCAGCCCGATTTCACGGCATATCCCTGCCACAATACCCAAATGATCGATCCGACGTGTCTCATAGCGTTCCATCCCCCAAGGTTACCCCATAATTTTTTCCCCGGACAGATTTCAGGTGCGGAAGGTGGGCTATATGATTTTCCCACTCTAAAATCAACAGAGATTTACCTCTGAACGCAACAACTCCCCGATGGAGGTCGGGGAAAATATATGATGGTGCGCCTCCTATCCCTATGCCAACAGAATCAGTTTCCCCCACGCAGACTTGGCTACACAGGTCACTAAAAGTCAACAACGAACCCGGTTGCGAGCTCGGCCTAGTACTTTACCATTATGATATTGGCGGGTAAAGTCGTTTCAGTGTTTGACGAGCCTTCTCGGTAGTGAACTGCCAATCGAGTCCAATGTTTTGCTCATTGCGTGGCAGTTCCCAGGCAGCAATTTCGGACTGGACGGCTTCAATGTCCTGGAGCCAGCGATCCAGACATTGCCGGTCAACCACGGAGAATTCGATTTCAGCTATATTCAACCAACTGCCATGTTTGGATAATCTCCCTTTTAAGAGCAGTTAGCGTTTCAAGGGGATGGTAGTGAGCACTTCTCTAACAATCCAAGCATGATTTGTAAGATGAGCAACCATAGCCGGTGTGCGTATCTTCCATTTGCGTCCTGGAACATTCCAAACTCGCAGGCGTAGGCTCTTGTGAGGTTTGACAAGATTGTAGTACATATATTCCCAGCTGGCGGCGGCGGTGGCAAATATCGAGGTCATGATGCAGGATAAGATCGTCGAGCACGCGGCAGCCATGGGTCCGGTGTTGAAGCGCATGTTGACTGATCTGGGTGAGAGTCACCCGTCGGTGGGGGAAGTCCGTAATATCGGGTTGTTTGGCATCCTCGAATTGGTCAAGGACCGCAAGACGAAAGAGCCGATGGCTCCCTGGAACGGTTCATCGCCAGAGATGACGGCGCTGCGCAAATTTTGCCTGGAGAATAGCCTGTACCTGTATACGCACTGGCACACGGTGCTCATTATTCCGCCTTTGATCATTACCGAGGCGCAGTTGCAGGAGGGGATGGAGGTGCTGGACAGGGCACTGGAGATAACGGATAGGGCCAGTAGTAGTTGACGGTGAGCAGTGGACGGAATGTAGTAACGACTTAAGTCGTTTTGATTCAAGCCAGAGATGATGCTTAGGTTACAAACAGCGACTGAAGTCGCTACTACAAGTTTTTTACTCGATCACGGGACATTGCTCCACATGTAAATACTTTTTGCATTCCTCGGTTGTAAAAGTACGCGTCACGCGGGATTGGGCCAGGGCCAGCAGTTCGTCAATTTGTAAGAGAAATACTCGCACGGTCCCATCTCTGCTGGATACGGCGAGATGGGCGCCCCCGTCTGAAGGGCTAAAAGCAACGCCGGTTACACCGCCCAGGCTGCCGGGGAGTGTGAGGATTTCCCGGCCTGTGGCAACATCCCAGATTTTCGCCGTATTATCCTCGCTGCCTGTGGCGAGCAACCTGCTGTCCGGGCTGAATGCCACGGATTGGATTTGGGAATTATGACCGATCAGTGTCAGCAATTTGGAGCCGGTTGCCGCGTCCCAGACGATCGCAGTCCCATCTCCGCTTCCGGTTGCAAGCATCCTGTCATCGGGGCTATAAGCAATATCCGGCAGTCCCGCGTTGTGGCCCGCAAGCGTATACAACAATTCTCCTGATTTTACATCCCAAATTTTCGCTGTCGCGTCCGTGCTCGAGGTGGCAAAACGGGTCCCATCCGGGCTGAAAGCTACGCCCAATACCAGACCTTGGTGTTCCG
>DAOTXM010000451.1:0-9973 GCA_034435215.1 Anaerolineales bacterium | reverse complement strand
AAAGGATACCCGCAAAACGGGGTACTACCGGGCGTACGCCGGTTCGTACCCCTTTTTCCGGATTTCTTGTTGTCGTTTTGCGATCTACAAAATAGGGAATTCGATCCAAGAGAGTCCTGAAGAACCAAAGATTTCGTTGTACAATATTCTCAAGCTAAATTTGAAGGATGATGCAATGACCAAACACCTCGTCGTGGTTGCCGGAAACATCGGCGCTGGCAAGACTTCCCTGACCGAGCGCATCGGTTCGCGCCTGGGTTGGCGGACTGGGTACGAGTCGGTCGTGGACAATCCCTACCTGTCCGATTTCTACGCAGACATGCGCGCCTGGGCCTTTCATCTGCAAATCTTCTTCCTCGGGCACCGGGCAGACCAGTATCTTGAAGCCGCCCATGACCCCCGCTCGGCCATCCTGGATCGCAGCATTTATGAGGATTTTCATATCTTTGCGCGTGCATTACATCACATGGGCAATGTGGCCGAGCGAGATTATCTGGCTTACAAACGCCTGTTCGATCTGGTGGTCGATAGCCTGCCGCGCCCGGGATTGTTGATCTATCTTAAGGCTCCCGTGGAAGTCCTGATGGAGCGCATTCGCCGCCGCGCGCGCAACATGGAGACCGGCATTACCCTCGAATATCTCTCCCTGCTCGATTCATTCTACGATGAGTGGCTGGGAGCCTTCGATCTATGCCCGGTGCTGACCATCCGCACCGACAACCTGGATTACGTCCACCAACCAGGACACCTGGACACCGTTGCAGAGCGCATCCAAGATAAATTGGCTGGTAAAGAAGTGATGGATTTACGCGGAAACTAAGGGTCAGAAAAAATTAATGAAATCCAATTTGCTATCAAAAATCCCGCTTTTCAGCATCTTACCGGCGGATGAACTCGATCACCTGCAAAGCATGTTACAAGTCAAAACCTTGCAAGCTGGTGAAATCCTGTTTCGCGAAGGCGAGCGGGGCGAACACTTCTATATCTTGACAGAGGGAAAACTCGACATTTTATTGGGGATCGATACGAATGAAGAATTGCTGCTCAACACACTGGGGCCTGGAGAATATTTGGGAGAGATGAGCCTGATCGTTCCGGGCGGCGAACGCACCGCTACCGCCCGCGCCAGCCAGGAATCGGTCTTGCTGGCGATGAGTCGAGATGAGTTCACGGCACTGATCGAACAATATCCCGTGCTGGCCCAATCCATGGTGCGCGTGCTTAGCAGACGCCTGGACTCCACCAACTACGCCACCTTCCGGGATTTGACGGAAAAGAACCGTCAATTACAAAAAGCTTATGACGAGCTGAAGGCGGCTCAGAAGCAATTGATCGAAAAAGAGCGCCTCGAACGGGAACTCAAAGTTGCTGCCGATATTCAAATGAGTATCCTCCCGGACCGTCTACCCGCGCCCCCGCGCTTCGACTTTGGTGCCCGCATCGACCCGGCCCGACAGGTCGGTGGTGATTTCTATGATGTGTTCCGTACCGCAGAGAACCAGGTTGCCGTGCTGATCGGGGATGTGGCGGATAAAGGCGTACCCTCCGCAATCTTCATGGCGCGCGTCCACGCCTTGATCGCCGCCGAAGCAGATACGATCGAAGATCCCGGGGATGTACTGCGTAAAGTCAACCTGCACATCACTCACCTGGAGAAGGCCACCCAATTCGTGACCGTGTTATATGGGATTTTGAACGTTGAGAACGGGGATTTCACTTACGCGCGTGCTGGTCATGAACCTCCCTTGATGCTCCTACCCGATGGCAATGTGGAGCGCCTTCCATACAATTCTGGTATGGCGCTTGGTTTGTGGGATGAACTCACCCTGGACGAGCAGACCATCACCCTGCTGCCCGGTTCCACCTTGATCCTTTTTACCGACGGTATGACAGACTGTCGAAATCCCCAAGGCGAACCTTTTGGTTTGGAACGCATCCAGCGTTCCCTGACGCGTTGTCCAGGCTCATCTGCGCAAGAAGTCTGTGACCATCTGCTGCGCAAGCTGAAGGATTTTCAGCAGGGGTGTGCACAGGATGATGATGTTACCCTGGCGGCGATACACGCGAAAACGTAAAACGCGTTGATTTACACCTTTTCCAAGGCCTGCCGCATGTCAGCCAGCAGGTCATCCACGTGTTCGATGCCGACCGAAAGCCGCACCAGAGCGGGATTGATGGCAATCTGCGAGCCAGACGTGGAGAGATGAGTCATCGCCGCAGGGACTTCGATCAGGGATTCCACGCCGCCCAGCGACTCAGCCAGCGTGAACAGCTGCGTCCCTTCGGCGACGCGCACTGCTGCCTCGCGCCCCCCCTTCACGACAAAAGAAATCATCCCGCCGCCATTTTTCATCTGTTTTCTAGCAATCTTTTGTTGAGGATGACCGTCGTGGTAGGGATACAGCAACCGCTCTATTTTCGGATGTCCGGCTAGAAATTCGGCCAATACGGTCGCGTTTTCGGCATGCCGGTCCATGCGTAAGGCCAGGGTTTTGATACCCCGCAGGACGAGAAAACAATCCATCGGGCCGGGCACAGCACCAACCGCATTCTGCAAAAAAACCAACTTTTCGTAAAGCTCCCGCTCTTTGACCACAACCGCCCCACCGACCACATCCGAGTGGCCGCCAAGATATTTCGTCGTGGAATGGACGACGATATCTGCACCCAGTGTAAGCGGCTGCTGGAGATATGGCGTCGCAAAGGTGTTATCCACAACCAGCAAGGGACGGTTGGGATGCGCGCGCACGATCTCCGCCACGGCATGGACATCTGTCACGTTGAGCAGCGGATTGGTCGGGGTCTCCAGCCAGACCAACCGGGTTGACGGGGTCAAAGCCTCGGCCACTGCTTCCGGGTCGGTCGTGTCGGCAAACGAAAAGTCCAGACCGTAGCGGCGTAATACCTTGTCGAAAAGCCGGAACGTGCCACCGTAGACGTCGTTCCCCGCCAGTACATGTGCCCCGGTATCCAACAGGCGCAAAACGGTATCCGTGGCTGCCATCCCGGATGAGAAGGCCAGCCCATGGTTGCCGCATTCCAATGCAGCGAGACAATCTTCCAAGGCTTTGCGCGTCGGGTTTTGGGTGCGGGAGTATTCATAGCCCTGGCGTGGATTCCCCACGCCATTCTGGGCATACGTCGAAGTCTGGTAAATGGGCGTCATTACCGCGCCATTGGCGAGATCGGGTGCCTGCCCGGCGTGGATAGTGAGAGTTTCAAATCTCATTTCTTTTCCTTTGAAAGTTGCGCGCTGTTCCAGCTATATTGCATCTGGCGCGCGGTGCGAAGGGCCAGGTCCTTTCCAGCCAGGCGGGCTACCAGGTGTAAAGACATTTCGATCCCAGCTGAAATACCCGCCGAAGTGACGATGAGGCCGTTGTCCATCCAGGGAACACCTTCTTTGACTTCCAAATTCGGGAACATAGCGCGCAGGTCGGGAATATCCTCCCAGTGGGTCGTACAGGCTTGCCCCTCGAGCAAACCGGCGTTTGCCAGCAGGAAAGCGCCCGTACAAACCGACGCGGTCAGGTGCGTGGTGGGAGAAAGCTCTGCAAGCCAGGCGAGCAATTGGGGCTTCTCCATCTCGCGGATATGCACTCCACCAGGGACAATGAGCACATCGATTTTAGGATGATTCCGGATCGTGCAATGGGACTGCACGTTGAAACCCGCGCGGGCAGTCACCAACCCTGGATGTTCTGCAACCAGGAATACTTCGAAGAGTCTGGGGGATTTCGGTTCCAGGCGTTCGTGCACCCGCGCCGCAGTGGTAAAGACCTCATACGGACCGGCGAAGTCCAACACTTCGGCCTCTTCGTAAATGTATATCCCAATGTTCATCTCGATATTAGGAACCAAACAGGCGTTGGTGCTCGGCGCGCATACATGCATCCATGACCACCTGCAAACCGGCAGCGCGCGCCGCTTCAGCAGCCTCCTCGTTCACGATCCCCAATTGCATCCACACAACCTGCGCACCGACCTTGATCGCCTCTTCCACAACAGGGGGCACATCCTCCGGACGGCGAAACACCTGCACCACATCGATCTCCTCCGGGATGGAGGCCAGATCAGGATAAGCCTTTTCACCCAGGATTTCGTCAGCGGTCGGGTTCACAGGAATGACGCGATAGCCCTGCGCCTGCAAGTACGCACCCACCTCGTTGCTGATCTTTTCTTTATTCCCGGAAAGCCCCACACTGGCAATCGTTTTTGTGGATAATAAAATCTCTTTTTTCATCTGGTCGCTATTCACGTTTATGGTCTCCTTGGATCTGTTTTGGCAAAATGACACGAAATTTCGTTTCACCTGGGCTTGACTCGGCAATCAGCAAACCGTGGTGCCGATTGACAACGATGTCGTGCGTCACATAGAGTCCAAGCCCCGTTCCCTGACCGGGCGGTTTGGTCGTAAAGAAAGGCTCGAAGATCCTGAGGCGAATCTCTTCGGGAATTTCAGGCCCATTATTGATGATCTCGACAACCACCTGGTCTTTTTCCTCATAGGTCCGTATGATGATTTCGCCCTGGCCTTGCATGGCATCGATGGCGTTGTCGATGATGTTCGTCCAGACCTGGTTCAGTTCGCTGGCATACGCCTCGATGCGCGGCAGGTCCGGTGAGTACTCGCGTTTGACCTTTACACCCTGCTTCAATTTATGCTGCATAATGACCAGCGTGTTTTCAAGCCCTTCGTGGACATCCACTTCGAGCAAGGGCGCCTGATCGAGATATGTGTAAGCCCGCATTGCCCGCACGATCTGCGAAATCCTTTCCGTGGTGTTCTGGATTTCATACAACTGTGTCACGATCACGCTGCCCATCCCCAGCCAGTGAACGAGCGTTTGGAAGAATGATACTGTTTTAAATTCTTCCAGGACGCTGATATTCCACCCAAAATTGACCATGGCGGGCGCAAGCTCCCAGGCGGATTCGATCCCGTTCGCCTCCAACCAGACCTGAAGCTGCTCCACCAGGTCGATCTTCTCCAGCGTCTCGAACTTGAGCGGATGTTCGAACCGACGCGTCGCTACCTGCATAAGTTCATTCAGCCACTCCGACCGGTTTTCCCGGAAAGCCAGCAGCTCGAGTTCGTGCGTAAGTGCCAACCACCTGGCGGGCGCTCCACGCAACAGCGACGCGCTCCTTTGGGCCGCTGCCGCTGGATTGTTCAACTCGTGCGCCAGCCCGGCGCTCAGTGTGCCAAGGGCAGCCATCTTCTCCTGTTGGTGGACCAGGGACTCGTTCTGCCCGAGACGCACCATCACCCAGCGCAAGACGGCCATTGTTGCGGAAGGGCTCGTCGACAATAATTCTTCAAAGGCTTCCTGTGAGATGCACAGCGTTTCACTATCAGTGAGCGCGACCACGGTGGCAGAGCGAGGTGCATTCGAAAGCAAGGCCATTTCGCCGACAATCTCCCCAGGCTTGCGCATGTCGATTTTGATCAGCGATGGTCCGGATTGTTTTTGGATTTCGAATTCGCCTTTGATAACCACGTAGGCTGCGTCCCCTGGATCACCCTGCGACATCAGAATCTCGCCTGCACGCAGGGAGACTGGTTTGGCATTGTCCACCAGATGCTGCAATTCCTGGTCAGACAAGCCTTCGAAGAGAGGCGATTTGCGCAAGTCCTGGAGGTTCATAAACTTTACAAGGATTTCAAATATTCCTTGATCAGCGCATAAGCGGCCGCCCCCTCCCCCACTGCCGAGGCGACGCGGTGATTCGTTCCAAAGCGGACATCGCCGGCTGCAAAGATGCCAGGGACGCTGGTCTCCAACAAAAACGGCGGCCGGTCAAGGGTCCAGCCCCGAGGCGGTTGGTTATCCACGAGCAAATCGGCGCCTGTATAAATGTATCCCTTTTCATCGTGCTCGACCAGGTCTGCGACGAGCTGGCTTTGCGGTCGCACGCCGATGAACACGAACATGGCCGCAGCATCGAACGTTTGCATTTCATCAGTCCGATTGTTCTTGACGACGACCCTTTCCAGCCGGTTCTCACCCTGGACCTCGAGCAGATCTGTATTCGATAGAATCTCGATTTTTTCATTTTCGTTCAGGGCGTCTACGAGATATTTCGAGGCGGTAGGTTCGGAACCGCGAACCAGCACCGTTACTTTGCGGGCAAAACGACTCAAATAGATCGCGCCCTGTGCCGCCGAGTTGGCTCCTCCCACCACCACAACATGCTGGTTCTTATAATTGACCGCTTCGGTGTAGGCTGCGCCATAATAGACGCCTGCGCCTGTCAAGTCTCCCGCGCCTTTCATCTTCAGGATGCGAAACGAAGCGCCGGTTGCCACCAGGACAGCATGGCAGGAGATTTCCGTCCCGTCCGCCAGCCGGACAATGCGGTATTTATCCCTGATGCAAATTTGCTCCGCCTTTTGCGCGGAAAGGATCTCCACGCCAAATTTCCTGGCCTGGGAGACCGCGCGACGGGTAAGGTCATCGCCTGAAATGCCCGCAGGAAAACCGAGATAGTTCTCGATCTTTGGGCTGCTGCCTGCCTGCCCGCCGGGTGCAGCTTTTTCAACCACGAGGGTCTTCAACCCTTCGGAGCCAGCGTACACTGCGGCTGCCAGCCCGGCTGGCCCGCTGCCGATGATCACCAGATCGTAAAAGGGCAGGGTGGCCCGCGTCTGCAACCCGACCTTTTCTGCGAGTATTTTCAAATCCGGATCGACCAATACATTCCCATCAGGGAAGAAAATGACAGGGAACTTAAGGTCTCCTACAGAGGTGTCTTTGACCATTTGTCTGGCTTTCGAATCTTTTTCGATATCCAACCATTGATAAGGGATCTGGCGCCGCGTCAGGAAATCCTTTACCCGATGGCTTGGGAGCGACCATAACGTGCCCGCCACACGGATGCCTTCATATGGCAAACGGACATGCATCTGCCAATCTTCGAGCAATTCATCCAGAATCGGATAGAGTCGCGCTTCCGGCGGATGCCAGGGCTTCATCAGGTAATAATCCAGCCCGACCTCGTTGATGGACGAGATGGCAGCCTCCGTATCCGCATAGGCGGTCAGCAAAACACGTTTAGCTTGCGGGTATGTTCGGATCGCCTGCTGCAGGAATTCCACACCGTTCATTCCCGGCATACGCTGGTCGACCAAAAAAAGAGCAACCGTTTCGTTACGTTGCTGCATCTTCTTCAGGTAATCCAGCGCTGCCCTGCCTGTATTGATCGGGATAATGCGATAGTCCTTCCCGTAGCGCGTCTGCAGATCTCGTTCGACCGCGCTCAAAACGGATGGATCATCATCGATCGAAAAAATTACCGGTTTGGCCACCTATCCTCCAGACTTATTGATATGCAGATTCGATTGCATTCACACCTTGATCGCCCTGACAGCGATTTTTTCACTAATTCCCTTGAGTTCCAACTCGCATCTTTCCAGGCTTTCGGTTTGCATCCCCGCAAATTCAATGGTTTTCTCCCTGACGAGAATCTCGCCTGTTGCAGCCGTCGAAGACAGGTGTGCGCATAAGTTCGCAGCGCTCCCCAGGACTGCGATTTCATTCACACCATCCGGTGAGCCCACCGCGCCGACAAAAGCTACGCCGGTGTACACGTCTGCGCCCACCGGGATTCAGGGACCTTCGTACCATGGCCCGTAACATTCAGGATTGCTTTCGCAGCATCAATTGCAACCCGGGCGTGGTCTTTGCCTGCCAGTCTGGGCACGAATAAAGCACTGACCTGATCCTCATCTTCAGCGCCACTTTCTTTTTCTGCGGGCAAACTGATCACAGGCACTGCAAAAGATAGAACTAAAACCGGAAGGAGCAGATCCATTGGGTCTTAGAAGCATTCCCCCCAAACCCGCCATCGGCATTCCGCGCAGGGGGTCGAACGCGCCACTCACCGGTTAAGTAGTGATACAAAATCTCGTCGAAAGGAAACTTGTTGTAAAAATTGTTCATCTCGCTTAAGCACGTTCTCCCTTTCTGTATTCCTGTAATGCGCGATCACGAGATTGATTTAGATATATACAGGTTTATTTGTCACATTTATTATACCTTACCCGCACAAAAAAATCACTATCAGCGGCAAATCAAAATTGGATATTTAAATTTACGAAGCAAATGATTGACCAAACTCCCAAGCACCACTTCTTTCAAGATGGTTCCGCTATAACCGCCCATCAGGATCAGGTTGATAGCGCGCTCCCGGCTTACATCCAGAAAGGTATCCATCGTACCATCCATAAGAATGTAATCTGCTTCGATCTCGTGTAATTCGAGATAGGCGCGGGCATAATCCTGAACAGCGATTGAGGAGTCGTCATTCCCGGCCAGGGTCATCACGCTGAGACCGGTTTTCCAACGCTCAGCAAGATAAGCAGCCACAAATAGGGCTTCCCGCGCTTTCGGACTGCCGTCGAAAGCCAGCAGCGCCCGGTCCAGGGGGCTGGTTCTATCACGAACAGTCAGGATAGGACGGGCAGAGCGCCAGATGAGCGCGCGCAGACCTGAGCCCAGACCGGAAAGTCCCGGTTCGGGTGGACGCGAGACGTTCAGTACGACCAGGTCGGCCAGCAAAGAAAAGGAACTGATCTGGTCGGAGATCTTCTCACCCTGCACGATAGCCAGACTTCCCTCGACGCCAGCTTCCTGGCAACGCCGGTCGAAGCGTTCCTGAATTGCTTTTGCCCCGCCGTCCTCCCATTTCGACTTGCGAGGCAAAACATGCAGGCCCCGCAGGGAGACCGGTTCTTTTTGCGCGATCAATATGGCCTGTTCGAGCGCCAGAAATCCCTGGTCACCCTTGCCAACTGCCACCAGGATTTCCCGGAAAAGATGATCTGTATACCGATCATATAATTTCGATTGACGCCAATGCCCGGGTTCGGATTCTTCTTGTACAATGCGTGGGTTGCTCTTCTTAGCCAGGTCCGTAGCGGCGTCATCAGGGTTGAAGGACCATCCTAGTTCATCTTCCAGGACTGTCAGGTGCTCCGACGCCCACAGGTACAAGTCCGTTTCCGTGCGCCCGGGGAACCAGCGCAACAACCCCCGTTCACGAATTGGGTCAAGAAAAGGTGTATAAACCACCTCATACCAGTGTTTGACGGCTTCCTGGTAAGTAATATCGCGTTGAAGCTCCAGACCCATAAAATAGCGATGGACCTCGATATACTCCAGCAGTCTTTCATACTGGCCCGGGACCGTCACGCTCAAATCTGCATTGGGAAACAGCGTCTTGATCTCTGTTTTTTCGAGGAACTCGGCATACTCCGCTTTGACGATCAAGTCATCCGGCTGTATATCCGGCGTTAGAGGCACATCCGTCTTGATTTCGATCACATGGGCTTCGATGAACTCGAAGCCTTCCTGTTTGGCGATGGAAACGCGATGGTTGCCATCCAACACGAAATACACCTCGCCAACCTGATAGACTTCGATAGGTGGTAATCCTATTCCGGCCGTGTCCTCCATCGCAGCTTTCACCCGCGCCCAGCGTTCCTGGTCCTCAGGCCGGCGGGGCAGAAAGGTGCGCGTGAAATCGGTATAACGACCCACACTGCCCACAATTGCATTGACAGGAATCTCATGGATACCTCGATCCGCACGAACACGTAGCTTTAACTTCTGCGCAATTTCATCGTAGGAGAGCAACTCGTTCGACTTACCCGTCAGGCGCGCCAGCGCTTCCTGCAGGGATGCTTTCAGGAAGGCATCGTTAAAATCTTGAATGGCAGACTGATAGTTTGATTTATTGGGTAACATATTCCATTTTCACAGGAAAATTTTCGCCCGAATCATAGCATAATTTTGCATATAGAACAGGCTCCCTGGAAATTCCGTGGTAAGGGGAGAAGTGTTCGAACCAACCGGGCGTTCTTGGTAACATGAGCGTGAAAATATCATAATCAGTAAATCACGAAATGGCTGGGAGAAGCCCGAAAACAGGGGTGTGGAGCGGGCGCACGCCCGCTACGCACCCCTGTTTT
>DAOTXM010000450.1:0-5150 GCA_034435215.1 Anaerolineales bacterium | reverse complement strand
GAGCAGGCGTATGCCCGCTCCGCACCCTTATTTTAGGATTTCCACAGGCCAGTTCATGGCCTACTGGTCATTATTGGAGTGCCTGTTGTTTATGATGCTCTTGCAAAAGCCGTCGCCGCCAGGATAAAGATGGACAGGCCAATATTCAACCGCAACAGCAGGATTTCCCGCCTTTGCAGGCGTTTCACTTCTTCTTCATTTGCCTGTCCTTTTTCGATGCGCAACAAGCCGCGGCGAATGGCCGGCAGCACTTCCCAGGTCTGGATCGCACTGACGACGATCATCAAAACGACCAGGGTATGCTTGGTCAGGATGGCCAGCGACCAGCTCCCGCTGGTGGAAAGGAAGCCGTCGTAATGAGGGTTGACGCTGAGCTGGAACAAGCCCGTGACAATCAGGATCGCCAGGCTGAACCAGGCCAGGGGTTCCAGGCGGCGTTGTATGCCTTCGATCAGGGCCAGTTGGTCAGCCGGTTGCAGCACGCGGCGGGCTGCTGGCAGGACGAGAATCGCAATGGCGACCAGGCCGCCCAGCCAGGCGACGGTGGCCAGCATGTGCAGCCAGAAGACGAGCGCCAGCGCCCAGGTTGGCGGGGTTGCGAGCATGGTCAGGGCGTTGGTGACTCTGTTGTGGCGGTCGGTGGCACTTCGACGGTGGGCGGCGGCGCTTCTGTGGTGGCTACTGGGCTCTCGGCGGTTGCTGGCGGCGTATCCGTCACGACCGGGATGATTTCCGTGGGCGGGTAACAGGCCAGATAAGCCTGGTTGGCCCGCCCGGCGACATCCGCGTCGAGCTGGCCAGCCGTCTGTGCGCCTTGGTATTGTTCGTAGGCTTCGCAATATTTTCCATCCGCGTATAGCTCATCGCCATAGCGCATGGCCGCAATGCGGTAGCGTTCAGTGGCAGTCATGGTGCCATCCCAGATCCCCGAACCGTTCAACTGGGCGAAATACTCGGATGTGAGCTTCCAATCCAATTCCCAGAAACTGGCTGCCGTGATGTAGAAGCGCGCATTATCGCGCAAGATATGAGCGGTATTGTCCAGCGGCCCGAAGCGCTCGGCCAGCGTCAATTCGTAGATGCCGCCTTCCAGGTTGCCGGCCTTGATCAAGTCCACACCCAGGTTGCGCAGCGCAAAATAGTACATACCATCCACCGCCACCGTTTGGTAGGTGGGGTTCTTTGCGCGCAAGGTATCCAGAACGGTCAGCGCATTCTGCCACTGGCCCGCGGCGATCAATTGCCTGGCTTGCGCGATCAAAGCTTCAAAATTTGTATCGTCCACAATCAATTGCGGAGTAGGGGAAACAACCGGCGTGGCAGTGGGAATGTTCGAAAGCACCATCACCTCGGTCAATTTGTCCATTGCGCCGGGGAAGGACGGATTGATTCCGATGATGTATTCCAGGCGGGTTTTTGCTGCATCGTAATTGCCGAACTGGATGTCCACCAGGGCGCGCGAGAACTGGTCGGTTAGTTGCTGGGTAACCAATTCTTCCTGCGCTCTCTGGCGAATGCCAATACCGCTTTGGTATCCGCCAAAGATGCCCAAGCCGATGATTAGCAGAAAGATGAACAGGTTCAGGAAAAATTGTCCAATCCGCCGTGCGAACGTCTTTTTAGGCTTAGCTTGGATTTCCTGGGTGGTTTCTTCCTGTTCCTGCTGCGGCGGAACAGGATCTTGCATTTTAAGGGGTTGAGTCGCCTTGGTAGGCTGTGTACTTCCTATTGTTTCAGACATGGGGCGTATTATACTCCAGCGCTACAGATTGAACAGCAGTCGGATATCCTGCCAGATGATGGGCAAGACGATCAGGCCACCGATACAGATGCCGGCCAAAGCCGTGGCGACAGCCCCACCAGGCAGCATCAAAGCCAGACCATAAGCTGCTGAGGCTCCGACCAGGCTGGCGACCAGTCCCCTGAGCAGTGACCCGCCCACCACGATCCGTGCGGGAAGTCGATGATTGAGCCAGATCAGCAAGATCATGGCTTCCAGTGTGGCAGCGATCTCCCCGAATGCGATGGCCGGAGCGCCGATTCCCGGGAGGAACAGGATGGAGACAATACCAATCCCGATATAGATCGATAACCGGATCACAACCCCCAAAAATGGCGGCCAGGGCTCCTGGCGGGCGTAGAAGGTGCGCGCTAGTGTTTCCTGGATGGCATAGCCAGTCAATGTAAGCAAATAGATGCGTGCTGTCCAAGTGAGAAGCTCAGTACCGGTTTCGTCGAAGCCAAAAACAGCCCGTACCAGCGGGTGCAGTCCGGCGGCGATGACTGCCGCGATGGGCAGGGTTAACGCGATCAACACCTGGAGCGCCTTTTCGACCGTTTGACGGAATCCGGCCCAGTCCTGGCGCGCTGCGAGTTCCGAGAGGGTCGGGAGCATGGCGGTGGCGATGGCGGTTCCGATCAAGGTTTCGGGCACCTGCATGATCATCCATCCGTAGGTCAATGAAGTGACAGCGCCCACCTGTCCGGTGCGGGAAGCCAGGTTGTCGCGTGCGATCACGATCAGTTGGATGCCGCCCATGGTCAGCAGGCGCGGTCCCAGCAGCTTGAGCGCCGAGAGCAGACCGGTATTACGCAGGTCGAGCGAGGGCGTCCAACGGAAACCGTATTTGACCAGCGCCGGAATCTGGATGAGCAGGTGCATCAGCGCGCCCAGAATGACGCCATAGACCAGCCCGTGGATTCCGAAACGCGGCGAGAAGTACAGCGCGCCGATGATCTGCCCCACATTATAAAGGATGGGTGCCATGGCAGGCAGCAGGAAATGCTGGTTGGCCTGCAGGCTGGCCATGACCAGACCGCTGATCGAGAAAATGATGGTGGCGATCAGGTTCAAGCGCATCAACTCCGCCATCAGCTGGCGCTGCTCCAGGCCGAAGCCGGGTGCGATACCTAGTTCCGCGTCCACGATCGGCTGGGCGAAAATAGCGACGATAACCGCCGCAAAGGCAGTCACGGAAAAAGCCAGGTTGGCAACGCGCGAGAATAAATCCCAGGCAGCGGCGCGGCTTTTTTGGGTCAGGTATTCGCTCATCAGAGGGATGAAGGCCATTGCCAGCGCGCCGCCGGAGATAAGCGCAAAGAGCACATCCGGCAGGTTGTTTGCGGCGTTGAAAGTGTCCAACAGGTGGATGGAATCGCGGTACTGGCGGGAAATGATGCCAGTCCGCACAAATGCCAGCACCTTGTCGAGCCCAAAGAAGAAACCGATCAGCAGGGAGGTGCGGGCGAGGAAGGAGAGTTTTTTCATGGGATCGATTCGAACGGCAGTTCAACTGCCATCCGAACATTTAGTGATGGTGCTCTGCGGGCGTGCCAAAATTCTCTGCGCCGGGCAGCTTATCGGCCAGGTTGGCGGGCTTATGGATCAACACTGGCAGACACTGTGGGCAGATATAGATTTCGTTCCCCTGGAACTTGATGGTCAGCAGTGGTTTTTCCTGTTCGCTTGCGTTGCAGTTCAAACAGACGGGCATGGGGTTCTCCTGAGATGAAATGAACACAGATTGTACTCGAATCTGTGTTCATTGGTGTTTCAGAATATTCGACTCTCTGGGAATTTCCGTGGTAAATACCCGGTTCACGGCAAATCCTAAAGAACTGAATAATCTGGTTCTTATAGTGAGGCTTTTGTCGCTCCACCGTCGAACATCAGGGCATGGCCGTGAATGAACGAGGCAGCGGGTGAGGCCAGCCAGACAGCAGCGCGGGCAAACTCTTCCACGGTCCCCATACGCCCCAACGGGACATCGCTGGTGACTTTGGCGGCTTCCGCTTCGGGAGAAGTGCCGGCACGGGTAGCGCGGTCGGCCATCAGTTGTTCGACTCGTTCGGTCCAGGTCCAGGCCGGGTTGATCGAATTGACACGAATGCCTTTCGGCCCCAACTCGTTGGCCATCGATTTCATCAACCCGATCACGGCCAGGCGCAAGGAATTGGAGAGGATAAGGTTATCGATCGGTTGTTTCACCGAATAAGATTGCGTGGTGAGAATGCTGCCCCCTCCCTGTTCCAGCATGTGCGGCACGACTGCATAGCACAAGCGGACGGCGCTCATCAGGGTCAAATTGGCAGCGACTTCCCAATCTTCGGGCTGGAGAGAAAGGAAAGTTCCCGGTTTCGGTCCACCGGCATTGACGAATAGAATGTCGATTTTACCGAATTCCTTGCGCGTGGATTCGACGACCCTATCGATATCAGCTTGTTGCGTGACATCTGCCTGGAAAGCCAGGACTTTGGCTCCGGTTTCATCCTTGATTTCTTTGGCTGCAACCTCAACCAGTTGGCTGCGGGCGCACATAGCAACGTGTGCCCCCTCACGGGCAAATTCCCGGGCAACCGCTTTTCCCAGCCCTTTCGAGGCAGCGGTGACCAGTGCTATTCTATTTTTAAGCTGTAGATCCATATTGTGCTCCTTTTCTACTGTACAAGCTTCTTTTTCTGGGCTAAACTTCACAAACTTGATGCAGGAGGTCGAGATGGAATTGAATCTTGGTCAATGGGTGGTAATTGGGATTTGTGCGATTTTGATCTTGGGGTACATCCGTGGCTATTATTATAATCGTCAGCGTGCTGGGCAAGTCATTGCTTGGCTCCGCGAGGGATTGGAAACGCTGGGACCGGTCTCAACCGGGGATAAATTGCCGGGCATGGCAAGTGGTGGGCGATTGGAAGTGAAGCGCGCTAGTCCACCATTGAAGCGGGTAGAAGCGGTCTACCTGCTTGCACCGCGCGAAAACCTGTTGTTCTGGCTGTTTCACCTTTTGCAAGGCAAGCGCGACGAGCTGATCTTATGGATCACGTACCAATCTAAACCAGAACAAAACCTGGAAGTTGCCCGACGGGGTGACCGTCAATTCGAAAGCCGCTTGAAGGATACCGAAAAGAAGGCGTTATCAGTTTCCGATGGCCCACACGGGTTGCGTTTTGCCAGCGAACCGAAAAAAGGCGGCGCACTGGTAGGCAAGGTACAATCCTTGTTGGAACAGTATGGTTCGTCTGTATACCGCCTGGCTCTGCGTGACAACAAGCCACACCTGTTCCTGCGGGTGAATCTGCGGGTGATGCAATTGGTTTCTGCGCCAGAGTTTTTCTCGACCTTGCGTGATCTGGTGCAATGATACTTTTCTAAC
>DAOTXM010000449.1:0-14253 GCA_034435215.1 Anaerolineales bacterium | reverse complement strand
CCAGTTCGATGACTTACAGGCCTTTTTAGATATCTGGCCTGGTAAGTATCGGCTGGCTGTCGAGGTCCGCCACCTGAGCTGGTTCGATGCGCCCTATCGCGATCAACTCGACCACCTGCTTACGCAACACAATATGGCACGAGTCGTGATCGATACACGTCCCATCCGCAATTTGAAAGGGGATAAATTCCTACAAGGTAGTGTCTACGAGAATTTGCTGGAGGCCCGCGAGCGCAAACCGGATGTACCTGTCATTCCGGAACGCACTGCGGATTTCGTTTTCATCCGCTTCATTGGCCACCCAGAGCTGGATTACAACGTCGCGTTCCTGGAAGAGTGGGCAGTGTATCTTGTCTCTCAACTGCGCGGGGGAGCAGATGTTTATGTATTCTGCCACTCACCAGACAACATGATCGCACCCTATCTCTGCCGTGAGCTGCACCGGCGTATCAAAGAGTCGGTTTCGATCCCAACCTTGCCATGGGACGAAGCCAATGCCAACATGTTTGAACAGGGCAGGCTGTTCTAGGCGTGACAAAGAGCTGGAACTTGTTTGCTATCTTGAGCGTTTCTGATATACAATGAAACAAATGACGAAAATCAGCTTGCTTTTATTGGTAACCGCCATCCTGATGAGCGCCTGTTCCGCCATACCCGGTCAGCCAGAGGTGGCGCTGGCGCTCGAAAATCCGGAACAGCCCTTTCGGTCCGGGGTTGAGATCGCCAAACCCACCTACACGCCGGTTCCAACCCGCACGGCTACCCCGCCTCCCCCAACCGATATACCGACTTCCATCCCAACCGACCCCGCATTCGCCGTCTTCGCAGACGAGGCTTTCATCGTTATCGAAAATCTGCCTGTGCCAGCCTCTGCGGGCTACGATAACGCAACACAATATGATAACCCGCCGACTTACGACGGGGCGAAATATATCCTGGTTGACATCTCCGAACAGCATATGTACGTTTACGAGGGAGATACCCTGGTTCACAGCTTTATCATCTCGACCGGGATGGGAAACTCGACGCGGATCGGTACTTTCAGTGTGCTCAACAAAATCCCCAATGCCTACGGCGCAACGTGGAATATCTGGATGCCCAACTGGCTGGGAATCTATTGGTCAGGCAGTCTCCAGAATGGCATCCATGCTTTACCGATCCTGTCCAACGGCGCGACGTTGTGGGCTGGTTACCTGGGCACGCCCATCTCCTATGGCTGTGTGGTGCTGGATACCTACGATGCCCAGGTGTTGTATAACTGGGCAGATATTGGCACACCGGTCGAGATCAGATGGTAAGAACCAATCTGTTGCGGATGGAAACCGTCTTATTCCTGTAATAATTGGCTGAGTGCATCTACCAAAGGTTGCAACTCTTCGGTCAGTGTGACGTCTGAAGCCTGAACGGTATAAGTCTGATCATCTATCTGGATGCTCAGCGTGTAGGAAAAGCAGTCTGCGCATATGCCCTGGGCTGGACCTGTCTCGAACGGACATGCCTGCGCCAGCAGACTTGCGATCGTTTTTACTCGATCGGTTGAAATTTTCTTTTCCGTATCCAGGGGCGGACGTTCGTTCTGGATCGTCAGGCTGCCATCGTTTTGCAAGGTCAGTGACTGGTCAAGCCCGGCAAAGCCACCGCTGCGACTAAATTGGATCGTCCAATTCGAGGGGGAATTGCAGACCGCATCCGGCAAGCTCATGGGAGTATCCAACGGTTTTGGCGTGCGCGTTGGTATCCCAACACATGCCGTCAGGAGACTGCAAACAAAGAGAAGGGAGGCAATTTTTGACATGGCGGAAAACCTATAGACTTTCTGCAAATTGATTATATAATACTGTAACTGTAGGTGTGCACGCAAAACATGTCAGTTTTCACGGTACTTTCTGACAACCTTTGCATGCACACTACATGTAGCATCGAGGAACGGGAAATGAAATGATATATTACTTTTGGCCAAATTGCTTGGGAATCGCATTATTTATCATTCTTTTTATAAGCTTTTGTGCCTTTGTTGCCTACCGCGTCAATGCAGACCGTCAGGCGGATGACACAGAAAAAAAAGATTTCTCCCCCCTCTCGCCTTGGCTTGCGCCCATTACACCGGTCGCCTGGCTGGTACGTTGGATCGTTCTCGCTCCCTGGAGCCTACTATTCGGCCTATTTCTTATCATCTTCCCCTTTATCTTGATTTTATTCCGTCCCCTGCCAGAGGATGATCCGATCAAACGCCTGGTGCTCAAAATTGGTGACAGTGTTTTGGAGATCAATACCAAGCTCCTGATTGCTTTGGGTTTACATTCAAAGCCCATTCGATTTTAGGTTCTTTGGAAATTTCCATAGTCAGTACTTCACGAAAATTGAAAGAGGACCCAAAAATAGGAGGGTGGAGCGGGCGCGCGCTCCCACGCACAACCATCTTTCGGGATTTTCTTGGAACTTTGCACTGTAATCTAGAATACCACTATATTGCCAGCAGACGGTCATCGAGCATTGGTTATAATCGTTGCCATTCCTAATGAAGCCCAATCAAAAGCCTTCCCTGACCGATAAACTTAAATCCTTGGGCGTCAAGGTTGGCACGCTTGATCTCCCTGTTACAACGAAGAAAACAGGCATCCCGATTCAGGCGGTGCTGGACGGTCGGTTCATCTCCACCCGGCGTGGAGAGGCGTTTATTTACGAGGAGAATTACGAGTCAGATTACCGTCACGGTTGGGCCCCGCTCGAGACCAATGTCCCTCTAGACTTGGTGGCTGCCTGGGCACAAGATCCCCGTTTGCGGGAAATGCCGTTGGAAGCCTTCGCTTTCCTCGATACGGAGACCTCCGGGATGGCAGGCGGGACCGGGTCATATGCCTTCCTGGTCGGGGTGGGACGCTTCGAGCAAACCGCATCAGGTCACGCCCTTCGACACGCTCAGGGCAGCACTTTTCACCTGCTCCAGTTCTTCATGCGTGATCCTGGCGAGGAACCGGCCCTGCTCGAAGCCCTGGCCGAATTCCTGGCTCCCTGCTCCGCGCTGGTGACCTACAACGGCAAGGCCTTCGACGCACCTCTGCTTAAGACACGCTACACCTTGCACAGCATCCCGGTCCCATTCGAAGGCTATGCCCATGTGGACTTGTTGCACCTGGCCCGCCGTTTGTGGCGTGACCGGTTGCCCTCGCGTACGTTGAAATACATCGAGGAAAATGTGCTGGGCGCACCGCGTACCAGCCAGGAAGTGCCCGGCTACGAAATTCCCTGGCTGTACTTCGATTACCTGCGTACAGGTGACGCAACGCCGCTGAAAGGGGTTTTCTACCACAACGCCATGGACATCGTCGCGCTGGCTGCGCTCTTCAGTCACACGGCAGCCATGTTGCACGATCCGTTCGACGAGCGCATCCAGCATGGCCTGGACGTGATCGCGCTTGCAAAACTGTACGAAGACCTGGGTCGCTGGGATACGGCTGCCCGCCTCTATGAGCGCGGGTTGGAAATGTCCCCTTCGATAGCGCATCGCTATCCTTCCGGGAACGAACAGGCTCGGGAGGATAGCTCGGGACAAGGCCTCGAGGAAGAAGACTTCTGGAAAGCGGTGCGCAGGCTTGCGGTCCTGCAAAAGAGGCGCGGAGACTTGGAAGAAGCCGTCCGCTGGTGGGAACAAGCCGCCGCGCAGGGACATGTCTATGCCCATGTCGAGTTGGCCAAATTCCACGAGCATCGACGTCGTGATTATCTCGAGGCGCAAAAATGGGCGCAGTCTGCCCTTGCGTTGGTCGATGCCAGCGATTTGCCCGCTTACATCCGCGAGCACTGGCAGGCCGAGTTGCAGCACCGTCTCGAACGCCTGGCAGGAAAATTGAAAAGTGAACCAGAAAAAGGAAAAAAGGACGTATAATTCGACAAATTTTGTAAGATTATTTTTTATGGAGGAGCCATGGAGATAACCGTTTCGCAGGAGAGGGGTAAAGTGCCCGTCAGTGTCGTGCATATCAAAGGGGATCTGGACGCTTCGAGTTACCTCGAGCTGGTGAACACAGCACAGAAACTATACAACGCCGGTGTGCGCAGTTTGCTTTTGGATTTGACCGACCTGGCCTTCATCAGCAGCGCCGGGCTGGCTTCGTTGCACATTGTCTCCAAAATGTTCCGCGGCGAGAAGGTCGACCCGGAAAATGGCTGGGGCACCTACAAGGAAATCGACCGCGAGCGCGAAAGCGGTATCCAGAAGCATGTTAAATTGCTCAACCCCTCGCCCAATGTGTATAAAGTACTGGATACGGTGGGCTTCAAACAATTCTTCGAAATCTACACCGAGCTGGAAAAGGCAGTGCAATCTTTCTAAAAGGGAATTTTCTTTGTCTTCCCCGCAGTTGCACTGATGGGAATTTGGCAGTGCCTGTTCTTTGTTTGACCGATAGCCGTACTGCGGGCAATCCAGCAGGCGCACTGCGACCATCGAGCAGAGAAGTATGAAACGCAATCTGGGTAACTACGCCATCCTTGCCCTTGTTCTCTTGAACATCGTTGTGTGGTTCGTTTTCCCGCCGGTCGATGATGGCCGCGCGAATTTCGCGCGCGCTTACGCAGGGGAGGTGCTCGGCTCGACGGTCATCATTTTGATGTCCTGTTCCTTGTTCCTGTCCACGCGTCCAAAATGGGCCGAACCCTTCTTCGGTGGCTTGGACAAAATGTACAGCACCCACCGGCATACATCCACCAGCGCGTTCCTGCTGCTCTTTGTCCACCTGCTGACTGTGCCAATCACCACTGTCATCCTGAGTCTCGGGAATTACCTGGCAATACTTGCCTTCACTGGCATCGTTGTCATCGTATTGCCCACGCTTGCGCCGCGTATTCCCTTTCTGCATAAACTGACCGGCGAGAGCTATGAAGGTTGGAAAAACTTGCACCGCTATATCGGGATCTTCTTCATCCTCGGTTTCATCCACGCGCTCACGATCCCCGCCCCTTTGGATGCTTTCATTGCGATCACCTGGGTGCAGGTTTTCTTCATCATTGGCACGGTCTCATACCTGTACACGGAATTCTTCGGGCGTTTCTTCCAGAAGTTCCTGCCTTACAGGGTGGAGGTCGTCAGGCATCTCAACAAGGCGACCAGCGAAGTGACCCTGCGCCCCATGAAACAACCTATCAAGCGCCAGCGGGCGGGGCAATTCCTGTTCATGCGCTTCCCCGGCGACAAAGCCCTGAATGAGTCTCATCCCTTTACCATCTCCAGCGCGCCTTCCGAGGACGTTTTGCGGGTTACCGTTAAAGCCAGCGGCGACTTCACCCGTCACCTGTTCGGCCACCTGCAAGCCGGCGTGGACGCGATGATCGAGGGCCCCTACGGCATGTTCGACTACAAGACAGGTGGCCAGAAGCAAATCTGGATCGCGGGCGGCATCGGTTTGACCCCCTTCCTGGCCTTTCTGCGCGATATGGATGGCACACTGCACCGTGATGTGGATTTTTACTACACCGTCCGCCATCGCGACGAAGCCCTGTTCCTGGACGAGATCGAGGCTATCGCCAAAAAGAATCCACGCCTGAAATTCCATGCCCGCTTTTCCGCCACGGACGGGTCCTTGCGCGTCGAGGAGATCGTCCAAAAGGCGGGCGGTGAAGTGCGCCAGTATGACCTCTATCTGTGCGGGCCGTTGCCGATGGTGCAGGCTTTCCGCAGGAAGTTCGGAGAATTGGGTGTGCCTGGCGACCAGATCCATTTCGAGGAGTTCAATTTCCGATGAATATCATCGCTGCGTGGCGGCGCACTGCGCTTGCCAGAGTGGATCGTGTGCACGCAAAACATGTCAGGGACAACCCGCGAAAATAGGTGGGCGTGCTTCGCGCGCCCACCCATTTTCGCGGTATTTTCTGACAACCTTTGCATGCACACAGTGGATCGCAATCGAAATGGGAAAATCCCAGCGTGCAACTATTTTGTCTTCCCGACATCTAAAAGATATTCGTACTCGAGAGGAATCACATGCCAAAAAGAAAATCTCACCGTGGCCGCAAGAGCGGTGGCTCGCGTTCCAGCCTGGGCGCAACCCTGCGCCGACCAATTGTACAAATCAGTATCCTGGCCTTCGTGGCCGTACTTGTTTTCCTGATTGCGTCGTTAGGGGGAGAGCAGACCAGCAACGCAGGGAAATTGCCGGCTTTCGTCAGCGTTGATGAGGCGTATGACTTGTACCAGAGCGGTATGTTTGTTCTGGATATACGTACACAGGAGGAGTGGAATGAATACCATGCGCCGAATACCACATTGATCCCACTCGATGAGCTGGCCTCGCGTGTGAACGAATTGCCTAAAAACGAACCGATCCTGGTGGTCTGCCGCTCCGGCAACCGCAGCCAGGCCGGGCGCGATATCCTGCTGCAGGCCGGGTTCAATGCCACCAGCATGAACGGCGGCTTGAACCAGTGGCGGGACAGTGGGTATCCTATTGTCCGCGGACCGTAAAAAAGAATACATGCTCTACTTGACAATCCAGTCGCTTGCCTTATAATTGAAAATGATTTTCAGTAAGAGACATGACTGCAAACTTCTGGTTGGCACAATTACAATCCAATGGCTACCGGCTGACCAATGCCCGCAAGGCGGTGGTGGAAACGGTGGCGAGAACCACGTCCGCGCTGAACCCGCTGGAGGTGTACGAGCAGGCTAAATCCGCCTGTCCCGGCCTGGGCCTGGTGTCGGTCTACCGCACACTGGAAAAGCTGGAGGAACTTGGTCTGATCCAGCGCGTACACCAGCACGGCGGTTGTAATGCTTACCTGCCACATGCGGACGGTCACCAGCACCTGATCATCTGCCAGCGATGCGGCAAGGCTGTGTACTTTGCGGGCGAGGATATGGATGCCTTTTTCGAGCGGGTGGCCGGGGAACATGGTTTCACGGTCAATGAACACTGGTTGCAATTGTTTGGCCTGTGTACGGATTGTGGAGAGTAGAGGTAGAAATGTGTATGTTTTGTGCAGCCATTCCGGCCACGCTGGCCGTGGGCGCGAATCTGCGTGCAAAGCAAATCCGCGAACGGCGCGAGGCCGGGGAACGTGGTGAGGCGGCACCAGAGCAGAAGCAAGTTCCGGTAGGGAAGATCACGGTCATGCTGGCCGGGGCGTTCGTCGTGGCTTCGGTGGTGTACCACAGTCAATTGAACGGGTAGCAGGCCAGGCCGGAGTCCGAAGCGGTTGGAGTCCGGTTTTCTTGTACTCGTTTATATTGAAAACGAATTTCATTTTCAAAAGGAGAGGGTATGTTTATCCGCAGGATTCTCCCGGGTTTGGTCCTGGCAGGGTTGCTCCTGGCGGCATGTGGCGGAACGTCCCCTGCTGCAAGCAGCGGCCTCAAGGTAGTCGCCTCCACCACCATCCTTGGCGATGTGGTTGCCCAGGTCGGCGGCGATTTGATCGATTTGACCGTGTTGTTTCCTCCTGGCGCAGACCCGCACACCTTCGAGCCGCGCCCGCAGGATATGGCCGCATTGAGTCAGGCCAAAGTGGTCATCATCAACGGTATGGACCTGGAAGAGGCGCTCGAACCGACCCTGGAAGCCAATGTCAAAGGGATGCTTGTCCATGCTTCGGAAGGCATCGAGGCGCTCGCATTCGCAGGGGAGGAACATGCAGGCGAAGAGCATGGAGGCGGCGACCCGCATACCTGGACCGACCCGAACAATGTCATCATCTGGACGCAGAACATAGCCGCCGCGCTCAGTGAAGCGGACCCGGCCAATGCAGCCACATACCGGGCCAATGCCGATGTTTATATCGCCTCATTGCAGGAACTGGACGCTTGGATTCGCGCCGAGATCGGGAAGATCCCGGTCGAACGCCGGGCGCTGGTGACCGACCATCTGGCCTTTGGGTATTTCGCAGATGAATACGGTCTGGAGCAGGTCGGCGCTTTGATCGGATCGTTCAGCACCAATGCCGCGCCTTCCGCCCGGGAACTGGCCGAATTGGAAGATAAGATCAAAGCGCAGGGTGTCCGGGCTGTGTTCGTCGGCACAACCGTCAACCCGCAATTGGCGGAACAGGTGGCGCAGGATACCGGCACGAAAGTGGTCTTTGTTTTTACCGGTTCACTGACCGCACCCGGTGGTGAGGCGGATTCGTACATCAAGTTCATGCGCTATAATGTCAACGCGATCGTAGAAGCATTGAAGTGACCTCACCCATCCCCTCCCGGCCTTCGGTCATCCTCCCCTTCCCTCTCCTGTAGGAGAGGGAAGGGGAGGGTTAGGGTGGGGTAAGGAGAGGTAGAAACAACAATATGTATCCTCACTCCCATCATCTCGACGACCAGCCCATCCTCGACGTACATAGATTGAGCGTACGTTATAACGGGCACTTTGCGCTGGAAAATATCTCGTTCCATTTGCATGCCGGGGAGCGCGTGGCAGTAGTTGGTCCGAACGGCGCGGGGAAAAGTACGTTGCTCAAAGTTGTGGCAGGCGTATTACCACCGACCAGCGGCAAGGTCAATATTTTCGGTTCCACGCCGCGCAGACATGTGTGTATTGCCTACATCCCCCAGCGCAGCCATGTGGACTGGAACTTCCCGGTCAGTGTGGCGGATGTGGTCATGATGGGGCGCATTGCCAAGCTCGGCCCGCTTGGTTGGCCCAAGAGACGCGATTGGGACTTCGTCCAGCAGGCGCTGGAGACAGTCGAGCTCAACGACCTTGCAAAACGCCAGATCGGCGAGCTTTCCGGCGGGCAGCAGCAACGCATGTTCATTGCGCGCGCGCTGGCGCAGGAAGCCGAATTGATGTTGATGGACGAGCCGCTCACCGGCCTGGACCTGCCTTCGCAGGAGGGCATTTTATCATTGTTGGATGGACTCAAAGGGCAAAAGGTAACGGTCATGGTCGCAACACACGACCTGGAACAAGCCGCACGATATTTCGACCGGATCATGCTGCTCAATCATCGCCTGATTGGTTTCGGTCCGCCGGAGCAGGTCTTGCAAACAGAAAAACTCATCAAGGCTTATGGCGGAAGGTTGCGTTCCTTGGATGGAGCTGACGTGCTGACCGTAGACGATTGCTGCGATGACCATTAATGATTTACGATTGGCGATTGTTTTTGATACGCAGATTTGTATTACAGCGCAAAGTTCCAAGAAAATCCCGAAAAAATGGTTGTGCGTGGGGGCGCACGCCCCCATGCACAACCATTTTTTCGGTTATCCCTGTAGTGAATGCGTATTAGCAACACAACCTTGCGTTGTAATATTTGTTTGTTGGTAGCATTGGAGGAAATGTGGACGAAAAGATTATCAAAGATCGTACAAAGAAACTGGCTATTTCGATTCCCAAATTGGTAGAGGAAATGCCGAGATCTATCGCAACTGATGCGCTTGCAAGGCAAATCGTGCGCTCTGGCACATCCATTGGCGCGAACTACAGGGCTGCCTGTCGTGCGAAATCCACAGCAGATATGATCAACTAGCTCAAGATCGTCGAAGAAGAAAGCGATGAAACCGCTTACTGGTTAGAACTATTGGTGGATGCCGGGTATCTCTCGCAAGAAAAAGCCTCACCCATTGCAAAGGAAACCAACGAAATCATTGCCATGACCGTTGCCTCTATCAAAACCCTACGCACCCGCAAATCGTAAACCTAATCATCAGTCCAAAATCATAAATCGTAAATCATAAATCGTAAATCGAAATGTCTTTTCTCCTCGAACCCCTCTCCTACCCCTTCATGCTGCGCGGACTGGCCGCCGCCGTGTTGGTCGGCATCGTCTGTGCGGTAGTAGGTACTTACGTCGTTTTGCGCGGCATGGCCTTTTTCGGCGACGCGCTGGCGCATACCATCCTGCCGGGCGTGGCGCTTGGCTACCTGGTCAGCGGCGGGGCGCGCGATACGCTCTTCTGGTGGGCGCTGGGCACGGCCGTGATTGCCGCGCTGGGGATTGGGGCGATCAGCAAGCAGGCCCAAGTCAAGGAAGATACGGCCATCGGCATCATCTTTGCCGGTATGTTTGCCTTGGGAATCGCCTTGATCTCCACCGTCCGCAGCTATGCGGTGGACTTGAGCCATTTCCTGTTCGGGGACGTGCTGGGCGTCTCGACCGGAAGCCTGTGGCTGATCCTGATCTTCGGCGGACTCGTGCTCCTGACCATCGCTGCGTTTTATAAAGAGTTCCTGACTCTGTCCTTCGATCCCATCCTGGCCGTGACGCTGCGCCTGCCGGTCGGCCTGCTCGAAAACCTGCTGCTGGCGCTCATTGCGGTGACGATTGCCGTTTCGCTGCAAACGGTCGGCGTGGCGTTGATGGTCGCCATGCTGGTCACGCCCGCGGCGACCGCTTACCTGCTGACCCACCGCCTGCCGGTCATGATGGCGCTGGCGGGGCTGTTTGCTTCGCTTTCCGGTGTGATCGGGCTGTATCTCTCGTACTACCTGAGTATCGCCTCCGGTGCGGCGATTGTCTTGACAGCGACGGCTTTTTTTCTAATCGTTTTTCTGATAAAGCGCTTGCGAAAGTAAACTGACATGTAAGCTCAGCGCGCCTTCCCCGGCGCGCATTTTCTTACGAAAAAACCACGGAGACACTGAGTCACGGAGATTCCGAAGGTAACCGATCCGGGATTGGGCTCAAAACGGCAAAAAAGCTCTGTGTCTCCATGACTTCGTGGTTAAAATCCCGCCACAAACGGGAGAGACGAATATTTGTTTGGGGAAATAGAGGCCACTTCAACGACCACATTCACCTGCAACCTTTCTGAATTCCTCCCGTAAATATTTTCAGGCATGTATCTACTCAATAAGAAGGGAAAAGTGGGACAACACCCCGCGCCCTGATTTATTGCAAAGATACTCAGGCGCTAGTATTTGGAGTAATCCCATGTTTGAAACTACCATTATCGATCTGCAAGGCGTCAACAAGACCTTCAATGGGCCGGCGGGTCCCATCGAAGCCTTGAAAAACGTTTTCCTCAAGGTGTATGCGGGAGAATTCGTCGGCGTGCGCGGCCCCTCCGGGAGCGGCAAATCGACTTTGATCAATATGATCACGGGCATCGACCGCCCCACGCGGGGGGATGTCCACGTCACGGGAACGCATCTCAATGATCTGGATGAAAACCAGCTCGCCCGCTGGCGCGGCAGGAACGTGGGCGTCATCTTCCAATTCTTCCAGTTGCTCCCCACCCTGACCGTGATGGAGAACATCATTCTCCCGATGGAATGTTGCCGCGTCTGGAAATCACGCGAGCGGCCTGAAAGAGCCATGCACCTGCTCGAGCAGGTCGGGTTGGCCGACCAGGCCCAGAAACTGCCCAACACCCTCTCCGGTGGGCAGCAGCAACGGGCGGCCATCGCCCGCGCCCTAGCCAACGATCCGGCTCTGATCATGGGCGACGAACCCACCGGCAACCTGGACAGCAAATCGGCAGACAAAGTGTTTTATCTCTTCGAGGAACTTGTCAAGCACGGGAAGACCTTCATGATGGTCACCCACGACCAGGGGCTCGCCAGCCGCATTCCCCGCGTAGTGGAAGTCCTGGATGGGGATCTGTTCGATAACGGGAACGGCCACAAATGAAAATGGCGTTCCGCAAAGTCTGGCGCGATTTGTGGCGCAACAAAGGTCGCACGCTCATGGTGATCATGAGTATTTCCGTGGGCGTGATGGCTGTGGGAATGGTCGTCTCGGGCAATACCCTGGTGCTCGGACAGATGGCCAGATCCCACATCGAGAGCAACCCAGCTCAGGGAATTTTATGGCTGGCCGGTACTGTGGATGAAGATACCATCCGAAGTCTGGAGCGCATCCCAAGCGTCGAAGACGTTGAGGGCCACTCAGAGTCCGATATCCATTGGAAAAGGACCTTGGATGGCGAATGGCAAGACGGGCATATCATTTCCTACGATGACCTGGAGAATCAAACCTATGATCGGGTGACCTTGAAAGAGGGCTCCTGGCCTGAAAGCAAACAGATTGGGGTGGAAGCTGCGCATATCGACTCTTACGATGCCCCCGGGATTGGAGGCACGGTCTATTTCGAAATCAATGAACACGCCCGCCCGTACACCGTCAACGGCATCATGCGCAACCCCTGGGAATGGCCTACCCCATTTGGCCAAAATGCGGCTTTTTACGTTACCCAAAATGACTTCGAGAGGATCGCCGGTTATTATGGTTTCGATGTGCTGCAAATCACGGTTCCGGAGTACAGCAAAGAAAACGTACTACAGGCCATCGACGATATCAACGAAAAGCTGAAACCCCAGGGGGTGTCTGTTGCGTATTCGGAGGTCCTGCACCCGGAAGAACATTATTTGCAAGAGATGATCGATGGCGTCGGGATGGTGCTGACTGTGATGGCGATAGCCTCCCTGGGATTGAGCGTCATGCTGGTGATCAACACCATCAATGCGCTCATCGCCCAGCAGATCCCCCAGATCGGGATGATGAAGGTCGTTGGCAGCACCAGGCGTCAGATCACGACGATGTATTTGTCGGCCATTTTTGTCTACGGATTCTTGAGTCTGGTGATCGCCGTGCCCATTGGCGCTTATGCCGGGAATGCGATGGCCAGGTGGATGTTGTATTTATTGAATGTTCCGGTCACTCCCTTCGAAATCTTGCCCAATGTGTTCCTCCTGCAAATTTTGGTGGGATTATTGACTCCCTTGATGGCAGGGCTTTACCCGATTTTACAGGGTGTAGCCATCCCCGCGGCGCGCGCCATCAGCCAGACTGGGATGGGCAATGGCCATTACGGACGTCGCCTGATCGACCGTCTGCTCTCCGGGATCCGTGGTATCCCCGTCATGGCGGCTCTCTCCCTGCGCAACACCTTCCGGCGTCCAGGACGCGTGATCTTGACCCTGCTGACCCTGACCGTTTCCGGCGCGTTCTTCATCATGGTCTACAGCACCCAACATTCGTTCGAGAAAACCATCGATACCATCTTCGAGGGATTCGGATACGAGGTGCAGATCAACTTCGAACAATACCAGCGCATCGACGAGGCCATCCCTTTGATCGAATCCCGGCCTAACGTCAAGAATGCCGAAATGTGGGTGTTTCGCACCGCGAAGACGAAGGTCCCTGGCGCTAGCGGCCCCGGCAGCGAATACGAAGTTTTCGTGCGCGGCGTCCCGTCTGATTCCCCCATCTTCAAACCGGAACTGACCGCCGGGCGGATGCTCGACCCCATGGACAAACAGGCCATCCTGCTCAATCAAAAGCTGGCGGGGAAAATGGGGGTGGGCGTAGGCGATGAAATCATCATCGACTTACCCGATGTCGGCGAGACCACCTGGACGGTTGTCGGGTTGGTCTTCGATCTCAACGGACGTGACCAGAACACGGCGTTCGCCAACATCGACACGCTCAACCGGGCCCTGCATAGCGTAGGCAGGTCTGCGGTTGCGATGATACAAGGCACAGACCAGAGCCTGGCAACCCAAAAGGCGATCGAAGCCGACCTCATCGATTATTTCGATGCCAAGGGCATGAAGATCGGTTATTCCGCGGTCGCTACGGAAGACCGGAATAACGCCAGCGCCCAGTTCAGCATCCTGACCCAACTCTTGATGATGATGACCATCCTGATGGCCATCGTCGGCAGCATGGGACTTTCGGGCACGCTCTCGATCAACGTCATCGAGCGCAGGCGTGAGATCGGCGTGATGCGCGCGGTGGGCGCCTCTTCGAGGGACGTCGGTTTCGTCTTCACCGGCGAGAGCCTGATGCTGGGACTCACCAGCTGGCTCTTCGCGCTGCCCATTGGTCTGAGCGTTGGGCCGGCATTTGTCAAAGCTCTGGGAGCCGTCATCGATTTCCCGGCTGTATACTACCCCGCCACGCACGGCGTCTGGATCTGGCTGGGGATCGTCATCGTGCTTTCGATCATTGCCAGTTGGGTTCCTTCCCGCCGCGCCACCCGCATCAGCGTCAACGAGAGCCTGGCGTACGAATAGGGGTAACAGCATTTTTCCTGGCGTTTTCTGGTATAAAATGTTTGCTAAATAAACTAACATCCAAGCTCACTTTCTATATAGCTCAACGCGCCGTCCCCGGCGCGTATTTTCAAGGAAATAATGACTTTCGATTCTATACACGATCCAACCCATCTTTACTTTATTACAGCATCCCTTTGTGGTTGGAGAAGTGTCGAGTCTCGTAAAGTTGTATCCACCGAACTTTAACAAAGTCTTATAAAGTCGTATCAGGGTAAGGCAAGGGGAGCGCCAGTTGGTAGGCTGTGAAACTTGGTAATGTCAAGGA
>DAOTXM010000448.1:0-2652 GCA_034435215.1 Anaerolineales bacterium | reverse complement strand
TAGTACCAGATTTGACCGGATGTTGTGGATGCTTGTTCGTTTTTTCACGAGGTTTCAGGCAGGTTCCAAATTCATCTTCGCAGGGCATATGGCCAGAGGGGTCCGTATACCTTGACGGATTGTTTAATCCGTAAGCATAGCGATTCAACCCCTGAACACCTTGACTTGCTGGTACATCTGTATCGGGCTGCAGGAAGCGGTTAAGATAAGCGGAATAGAACCTGGCTTTGTAATCCATCAAGCCGCTCTCGGGCATATCGCGCTGGAAGGTGTAACCGAAGTCGGTTTGGGTGATCGTGCCAACGTCATCGCGCACGGCGCCAAAGGGCAGGTAGCGCGTTTCGCTGAGGACGGTTCCGTTGGAGTCCAATACGGCCAGGGTCGAGCCGAGGTGGTCGGTCAGGAAATACTTCAAACCTTCCGCGTCCCGCATGGCAACGGTCATCCCAGCGAAGGAATAATACTTTCTCACCAGGCTCCCGTCAACTTCGTAGGCGCCGCCGAAGTAGTAGGCCTTGGTGGATGTCAACGTGGTGCCCACGAAGTAGGCTTCCGCCACGCGGACTCCATCCCCGTCGTACTGGTACGACCACGATTCGATCACGGTGAAGGTTTCACAATTGCCGTCCACTTTGGCGATGCTGGAGATGCGATTCTCTGCATTATAGTATTGTTTGTAGATCACGCCGCCTTCGACGCGGCAGGTCATATTGCCGTTTTCGTCGTAGACGTAGGTGTCGGTGCCCATGGCGCGCGTGACGGAGGTCGCGGTGTGGGGGTGGTTTTGTTGCAGACATGATCTGCTCCTGCAACGGACACAAAGCGACAAACTCGCTCTTGGCCTACGTTGCATCCTCATAATGGCTTTGCCTTGGTAACTTCGGGGCCATCACCGATGCACGGGATTTTGTGCTATTAAATAAGTTAAATATCATGTCTACTCCTTATCAACCTATAAATTAGATTGCTTCCCAAAAAAATAAGCGAAAAGACTAAGCTTGCTAGGAATTTGTAAGGAGAAGGAACAGAAATGAAACCAAGCCATATCCCCGCAAGGATTGTACTGGTAAAGGATAATATCCATGCCCATCTTGGAATCTTTTTGCCAAACCACGTATGAAAGACTGAGAGGGCTAATAGTACTAGGAATACGGCCACTTCGTAATCATCTGATAAATTCATATTTGTTCTCTACTCCTTTTTTATATCTATCACCAAACTTGAGATAGAGTCCGTATCTTTTAGTCTTTGAATTGAATCCTGGCATAGGGAGAAATGGATCGACCGGATCTTCGTCCATTATACGAATCTTTCTTCCTCTTACACCAAGTAAGTCATAAACCCCACCTAGTTTCTCTTCCGAATATCCTGATGCATAAGCATCTATCCAAAAGTCAATCACACCGGCTCGATTTATACCTCCTAATACACTTGTTGTCAGCGCGGTAGCGGAAGATTGGCCAATAACTATTTCAGTGCGATCATTATAAAAATCTACTCTCGATCTGCCAGATAGAATGTCACTACCATAGGTAGCCAATGAAGATGCAAAACTAAGTGATGCTTCTATCCTGTCAGTAGTTTTTTTATGAATATTATGCCCCATCTTTGCTCCCTCAATTACACCTCCCAACCCGCCACCGAGTTCAATAACCGGAATAGGGCCGTCTGCGATGCCGCCTAGTATGCCCACGGTGGTTCCCTTTGCGCCTCCCAACACTGCACCAGCTGTTTCCATTAAACCGCCACCAAAACTTGCAATTGTTGCAAAATGTTGAAGTGTGGTTGAAATCTCAGAAAGTCTGTTAGCCAAGGCTGGATTATAAACAATCTGTGTAGTGGACCACCACGGTCCATCGTCATGGCCAGATATATCAATAAAATTTATTGGATTATTTTTGGTGTAGGCATACCTATTCCAACTCTGTGGATTTCCGGGATCTGGTACAATCGTATCAGGTTGGGTAAAGTGGTTAAGATAAGCGGAATAGAACCTGGCTTTGTAATCCATTAAGCCGGTATCAGGCAGCGCGCGCTGGAAAGTATACCCAAAATCGGTATTGGTAATCCGGTAATTGGGACCTGGTAAATCGGTGCGGACAGCGCCAAAGGGGAGATAGCGCTGCTGTTCGAGCACATTTCCGCTCGCATCCAATACTGCCAGGGTAGAGCCTAAATGATCGGTCAGGAAATACTTCAATCCTTCTGTATCACGCATCGCAACGGTTTGCCCGGCAATGGAGTAGTATTTCAGTGCCGTGCCGTCGCTGTGGGTTTCGTAGGCGCCGCCGAAGTAGTAAGATTTGGTGCTTGTCAACGTAGTGCCCACGAAGTAGGCTTCCGCCACGCGGACACCATCCCCGTCATAGGCATATGACCAGGATTCGAGCACGGTGAAGGTTTCACAATTGCCGTCCACTTTGGCGATGCTGGAGATGCGATTCTCCGCGTTGTAGTATTGTTTGTAGACCACGTTGTCTTCGACGCGGCAGGTCATATTGCCGTTTTCATCGTAGACATAGGTGTCGGTGCCGGTGGCGCGCGTGACGGAGGTCACGGCGTGGGATTGGGCACCATCGTAGGCGTAGCTGGCGGCCAGCACTCATATGATTTCTATTATTCGAGACTTTTGCACTGATTGTACAAAAAATT
>DAOTXM010000447.1:0-3381 GCA_034435215.1 Anaerolineales bacterium | reverse complement strand
ACTGGTGGTGAACATATTGTAGGCGATCCAGACCAGCAGCAGGATGCCGCTGACCACCTGCACCAGCGCGAACGAGATGGCCTGTTCGATGGCGCTGGTGTCGTTGGTGATGCGGCTCATCAGGTCGCCGGCTTCGTTTTCGGTGTAATAGCCCAGCGACAGTTTGTGCAGGTGCTCGAAGACCTCCACACGCAGTTCGCGCAGTACGTGCTGCCCGCTCCATGCCATGGAGAAGAAGGTCAGGCCGTTGAGCAACGCGCCGCCAACGAACAGCGCCACGATGATGGCGATCAGGCGGCCCAGCCCTTCGACGCGCTCGTCATTCGTCAACGCGGCGGGATCGGGAGCCGGGTAACCGCCCAGGGTGTAGGCGTAGTAGACGATCCTGCGTGTCAATGACAGCGTGGACGGGTCGTCCGTGGCAAGCCAGCAGTTGGATTGGGAGCTTTCCGCCCGGCTGGCAACCATCCCGGAAAACGAAGCAAAGTTGCTGCTTGCGCCCATCGGGACCAGGAAACAGTCCGTTGCCTGGCCGGTCAGGTCCGGTGTGGTCACCTGGGTCCAGGTGGCGATGACCACGAAGACCACCGCCAGGAGCAGCATACTCCAGAAGCGCCCAAAGTAGGAGCCCAGGCGGGAGAGTGTATCCCCCAGGTCCCGAGGTTTCAGGCTGTCGCTTTGCAACAGGCCTTGCATGCGTCCGCCGTGCATCATTGGGCGCCTCCAGCCAGCGAGACTTCCGAAGCCTTAAAGACTTCAGAAGTCTCGTTTGCATGCGACAAAATCTGCGAGTTGTAAATCTCCGCGTAGATCGGTTCGTTCTCCATTAAATCTGCATGCTTTCCGATGGCAACCACTTCGCCTTTATCGAGCACCAGGATTTTGTCAGCCGTCATGACCGTGCTGATGCGCTGCGCGATGACAAACGAGGTACGGCCTTCCATGAGTTTATCGAGCGCCTTTTGGATCTCAGCCTCGGTCGCCAGGTCCACGCTGGAAGTAGAGTCGTCCAGGATGAGGATGCGCGGGTCCAGCAGCAGGGCGCGCGCAATGGCCACACGCTGTTTCTGTCCGCCGCTCAGGGTTTGCCCGCGCTCGCCGACATGGGTGCTGTAACCGTCCGGGAAGGACATGATGAAGTCGTGCGCCTGGGCTGCTTTGGCGGCGGCTTCGATCTCCTCTTGTGTAGCCTCCGGTTTGCCAAAGGCGATGTTCTCGCGAATACTGCCGCTGAAGAGCGTGGTCTCCTGGAGCACGATCCCGATCTGGGAACGCAGCGACTCTAATTTAATATCACGCAGGTCGTGATGGTCGATGGTGATGCGTCCCTCCGTAGGGTCGTAGAAACGCGGCAGCAGGTTGATGATGGTGCTCTTGCCGGAACCGGTCGCGCCCAGCAGGGCAATCCGTTCGCCGGGCCTGGCTTCGAAGGTCACGTTCTTGAGCACCGGCTCCCCGCCGCCGAAGTAGCGGAAGGTCACATTCTCGAATTTGATCTCGCCGTTCACCTCCGGCAACTCGATAGCACCCGGCTTGTCCACGATGTCATTTTTTGCATCCAGGATTTCGAAGATGCGGTCGGCGGAGGCGGCGGCCTGTCCGAATTGGGTGATGATCATGCCCAGCATGGCCACCGGGAAGAACAGGTACATCAGATAGAGCGAGAACTCCTGCCAGGCACCTAACGAGAGCGCGCCCGCGATGATCTGTTTGCCGCCCACGTACAAGATGGCGGCCTGGCCTAAATTCGCGATCATGAAGATCATCGGGAACATAAAGGTGAACAGACGCGCCAATTGGATTTGCTGGTTCATGGTATCGTCCGCGGCGGCGCAGAACTTGGTTTGCTGTTCCACCTCGCGCGTAAAGGCTTTGATAACTTTGATGCCCGCCAGGTTTTCCTGCAGGACGGTGTTGAGATGCGAGAGCTTCTGCTGCACTTTGGTGAACATCGGGCGGGCACTCCCGGCGAAGAAGGCAAACATCACGCCCGCCACGGGCAGGATGGGCATGGCTGTCCAGGCCAGCGGGGCGTTCGAACTGAACAGGATGATAACCGTGCCCGTCAGCAGGATGACCGCGCCCACCAGTTGCAGCAATCCCTGACCAATGAAGAGGCGCACCTTTTCCACATCGTCGGTGGCGCGGATCATCAACTGGCCGGTCTGGTTCTTGTCGTGGTACGAGAACGACAGGTTCTGGATCTTGGCGTACAGGTCGTTGCGCAGGTCGTAGGCCACGGACTGTGAATTCTTCTCTGCCCAGTAAGCCTGCAGGAAGGCGAAGACGCCGCGCAGCAGGGCGAAGACCAGGATGGCAACCAGCGCCGTGACCAGTGCCCGCGGGGCATTCGCCAGGTCCGCTTCGAGCTGGACTTTGAGCTGCTCCAGCGTCAACGTGGACGGTTTCCCTGTGGCCTCCAGGATCTTCGGCAGCGCCGCCGCGACGAACTGTGCTGGGATCTCATTCAGCGCGCCCAAAACCTGGTCGGCAATGTAGCCGCTGGTGACCGCGTCGATCACGTTACGGATCATGCGCGGCACGGCCAGTTGCGAAAGGGTAGCGATAATTAAGAAAATATAGGGCAGCGCCGCTTCGCGCCCATAGCGCGTCAGGTAGCGGACGGCGCGCACCATCCCGCCGCTGGATTTGCGGCGTTCCCCGCGTTTGCGGGATATGGATCGAGACATGGATGCTTGCAAAGAGTAATCTCCTTTTGGTCTCGATACGGCCTCGACAAACACTCGGCTTACTCGACCAATGGTTTTCTCAAAATTGCTGTTGGAATGTAGTTTTCAGTTATTTGCAACTTTACCCATCCTGGGCGGCTTGTTGATATCGATGCGCCCAAAGGACAGGCGAAACAAGATATAGTCCAGCAGGTTGCCGCTCAGGTTGCCGATACGGATCATGCGCAATGCCAGGTCGATTTGGGCAACGGTTTCTTCGCTGTAGGTTTCCAGCAGGCGGGCGCGTGCCTCCGGGGCGGGATTAGCGTTCGTCTCAGCCCAATGCTGGGCGTAACACAGCGCAGTCAATTCTTCCACCGGGCACCTGTCGAGCAGGCCGTCGCCAATAGCGCGGATTTCTGCCTCCGAAATGCCCTGTGTCAATGCCTGCTGGGCATGGAAGTAGGAACAGTAACGGCAGCCGTTGACCTGTGTCACGGCCAGGAACAGGCGCTCGCGAAAAGCCGGGTCGAGCAAACGCATCATGCCATGGATGTTCTTCCGGTTGGACATCACGATGCGGATATCTGCCAAGAATTCGCCAAAGTTGCCGTACAGCCTGCGATTGAATTGTTTCATGCTGCCCTCTTCCCTCTCAGTATTGGATTCTTAGTAACTACTCAGCCTGTATTTATAGAGGCGGCAAAAATGG
>DAOTXM010000446.1:0-13067 GCA_034435215.1 Anaerolineales bacterium | reverse complement strand
TCATGAATTCGATAAAATGTTTCTCGGATCTGGTTCATTCGAATCCGAGAGCATCAGGTCGTTATCGGCCTATCTACATTGCATTTGCCTTCGAATTTCTCATCAAGTGGATCGAGAAAAACAAAAAGTTCTTCGTGACTTTCGACAAACACGGGCTAAAAAACAAAATCGATTTTGCGCTCGATTGGTATGTGGATTCCATCATTGTATATGCGCGTCAATGTAAAGTTGTTGAGCCCATCGAAGGTCTGCTCCTTGTGAAAGAGATAAAGGAGAGACGAATGTGAGTCCCAAACTAAAAAACCAGTCATCACGACTGGTTTTTCGATCCTGGAAGTGACAATCACCTTGTAATGAACATTTGTCAACCCACACCGTTTTCTCAGCGATCTTTGCGATGAGAATCAGGTTTTTTACTTAAAAAATACCCCACCTCTTTTGGTTTGTGGTATAAGAAAATCAGCTATGCTGTGCTCGTGATGTTGCCTCCAGGTTTTGAGCCAACACCCTCAAAACGGGATTCTGTCTCACAGGAATAACGCGATAGGCCTGAGCCAAGGCGGCGTTTCTGGGTCGGGGCCCACCTGCGCAAGCAGGTTCAAAACTTTGCAGCACACGGCGCCAGCGGGCTGCCCTTCGCCAGGGATCAGATCTGACAGGGAGTACCTGTCAGATCTTGGTTTAAGGGGGCGATGGGCGCTAACAGCCAGCGGCAAGGCAGTCTGCTTAAAGCACCCCGCCCCGAGGGAGTCAGGGCGGGGGCAATGGCATCGATGCGGACTGCGTTGTTGGGCCTATCTTACGTCTGGTGACAACAAAAGTCAATCCACAGTTTTGTTAGTCCCGGTTCGCCGGCTTAAAACAGAACCCCCCGGAATTCCGGGGGTTCTGCTACGTTGAATAGGCCTGAGCCAGCCATTCCTATTCTACAGAAAAGCCAAAGCGAGAAACATTGCAGCAGCGTGACAGGCCGCCACCCCTGGCGCTGTTCGATCCCAGAAGTGACGGTCACCTTTGCGAAGCATCCCGTAGCGCAGCGGAGGGAACAGCTGACCGTCACTTTGTGGATCAGCGTATGCTCTTAGGGAGTGTCTGAAAGCTAATTTTTGAACCACGGATAAACACAGATGAAAATGATTTTTTTGATTTTTCGGGATGGGTTTATCAGACAATCTGTATTTATCCGCGTTTATCTGTGGTGAATTCAGGCTTTTCCGACACTTTCTTAGACCTGGAGTTGGTCGAGGATATCCTCGATGATGGTATCCACTTTGGATTCCACCGTTGGCAAACGGTCAGGCCGGACTTTTTTCTGTTGCGTTATCCCTATCTGGCAAAAAGAGTAACGCTGCTCCGCCCAAGATTTGCCCCAGTCCCAGCATGGTGCTGGTGACCAGGAAGGCAGCCGCCCAGTTGGTGCCGTCCCAGGTGTGGGTGGGCCCGGCCCAGGATTGCACGGTCAGGGTCAGAGCGCCCGTGACCAACAGGGTAATGGCCGCTGACAGTTTACCGGTTTGGTCGTTAGAACCACCGGACGTGTAGTCCACGCCCTGCCAGATCTTGGGGATACGGAAGAGCAGGAAGATGATCAGAGTCAACACGGTGGTATACACGACGCCGTCCACGGGCATGGATTTGCCGCGCAGCGCCCGCGAGACCAGCATGTGAATGACGCCGACCAGGATGCCTGCAATCAAGGCAATCACGGCATCGCGGTATGAGCTTGGCTTGCTCTTGACCAGCAAAACGACGGCGCGGGCGGCCAGGACCCCGATGGCAGTGGTCACGATCACGAAAAGGATGTACAGCCACTGGAACGGAGCGAGCGGCGCCATGCTCCCGCCGAAGCCGGTCGGGTTGAGCGCCACGCAGGTTGTGCCTACGCCGCTGGCGATGGTGAACAGGGCGGTGATGCCCATGAACAGGATGCCGATGAAGCGCAGGGTCTTTCCCCACCAGGTATTTCTAGACATTTTAGCCTCCTTTATTTTTGATGGTCGAGTAGCCCCGGTCACAAACTTTGGCAGGTTCAGCGCGAGCTTTGAGGGGCGTATCGAGACCACTTATCGTGACCTGCAAAAATTATCTCCGCAGATCCGGTGACGTTAGTTGTCCGATATAACCATACTGGACTTTCAGCCGGCGTACCCGTAACCCAATACCGCCCAGCCGCCCGAACATGATTCCCAAAATGGCGCACATGATGAAATCTGCTTCGGGAGCGAAGGACGGAACGCGTCCGATAATCAGTTTGGCGATGACTAGGAACCAGATCAGAAAGAGATAGACGCGGTCCAGCGAAAGGGTAACTGCCCGGAGTTCAGGGTCTGCTCTCATGGGGACGATCAGGCTCATCAGAAAGCCCACTGGGATGAAAAGTATGAACAGAAGCGCGACCCACTTCCAACTGAAATATCCGTTTCCAATGTCGCGGAAGAAATAGAAACTGAACAACGCAGAGAACTGGACGAACAGGAAGGTGCGCAACCAGATCTTGAAGCGGCTCTTCTTCATCTCGCCGCGCAGGGATTGGAGACGTGAAAACAGGAAAACCATCTGTTGGATCATCCGTATCCGAATCCTATGACAAAGCAAAGCGTCATCAAGAACAGCAGGCCGGGCAGGACTTTGAAAATCGTTTCCCGCGAGAGGATGGGCCTGCCTGCTTTCAGGAAAGAGAGCAGCAGGCCGCCCAGTCCGATCAGCGCGCCGCCGACGCCGACCAGCGCAAAACCCGGCTTTGCCTGCCCCGTGATTGCGAAGAGGACCGGGAGCAGAAAAATGACCATCCCGGCCACGCCATGCACGAGTGCCAGGACCATCGTCGGCAGCTTGCCCGGCATGGGGATAGAGCGGGTTATGACGACCGCCGCGAACCCGATGAGGGCAAAGAGCAGGTACGGGATGCGGAACGAAGCGAACTGCTCCCAGACCAGTCCAAGCGAAAGGCTCAAGGGGATTGCCGTCGAGACGATGACCACCAGGGGCGAGTCCAGCACGTCGAGGCCCCAGATGATGAGCAGGATGCCCGCCACAAGCAGCACGCCGAAGGCGATGGTGTATGCGACGATGGGGACGGTGGAGAACCCGTCGATGCCGACTGCCACCTGATAGGCGGCCAGGATGCCAGTCAGCAGCAGGAGGACGCGGTCGAGGGGAGACATTTTCATATCTATTTCCGTTTTGACAGCAGTTGCACGGCTGTCTTTCCGTACGGCATTCCCTGTTCATGCGGCAGTGCAACTACCGCATGAACATTAGAGCACTTCGATCACGACCAAGATCATGGCCGCCAGCATGTAGATCGAGGCATATTTGAACAGGCCGAAGTTGACGCGCTCGGAAGGGCGGAAGGTGATGGCGAAGGCCAGCGTCAACAAACCGGCGCTGAGCACGCCCAGCAGGCGCAGGAAGCCCCAATCCATGCCGATGCCGAAAGCCGCCACGCCCATGGCGAGCGCCGCCAGCACACTGGAAACCGCGATGGTGGCGCGGGTAAAGGCCAATCCGTAGGTGGAGGGGAAGGTGGGTACGCAGGCGGCTTCGTAATCCTTTGCAAATTTCATGCTGAAGGTCAGAGTATGGGTCGGGATCCAGAAGAGCACACCCAGCGCCATGGTAATGCCGATCCAGTCGAAACCGCCCAGGCCAAGCACCCGCCCGGCCAGGACCGGCATGGCGCCCGAGACCCCACCCCAAACGATGCCCCAACAGGTGCGGCGTTTGAGCCACATGCTGTAGACGGCGACGTCGAAGAACAATCCGGCGAAGACCACCAATCCGTACAGCGCGTCCATAGCGACCGCCCAGCCCACGCCGATGACCGATAAGATCAGGCCCAAGCGCAATACTTCGTCCGGCGTGACGAAGCCAGCTGATGTAGGGCGCTTCTGGGTGCGCCCCATTTTTGCGTCGATGTCACGGTCCCACCACATGTTGAGCACCGTGCTGCCGGCGATGGCCAGGAACAGGCTGCCCGCCAGCCCCAGGATCGTGCCCACATGGAAGAACGGACAGCGCGCGCTCATGTAGCCCGCGAGACCCGTTGCAAGCAACAGGCCGGATTGCAAGGGTTTCGTCAGCGGCCAGTAGAGGGCGAATTTGGATTTGCGATTAACGATTGACGATTGGGCGGTCATACCATACTCCTAAAGCGATGTTCGTGAACCAAGATTATTGCTTCGGGAACCGGATGGGTTTCGCGCGTTTCCGATTCCCGAACAGCGAACATCGCCTATTTTACCTTACACAACGGAACCCAACCCCGGGGCTGGTATAGGTCGGCGTGGCGTTGTTGCGCACCCAGACGCGCAGGTCCATGTCATAGGTGTCCTTCGAGCCGCCGCGCAGGAAGCGGTAATGCATGCCTTCGTAGACATCGCCGGTCCACTGCCAGACGTTGCCGGCCATGTCGTACAGGCCGTAGGGCGAGGCCGAATCGAGCGTCTGGTAGTCGCCATACGCTTTGCCGTTATAGAACCCGACCGGGGAGGTGCGCGAGCCGAAACTGCCCATATCTTCGAACGGGTCGCGGCTGGCGTAGAAGTTGGCGTTTTCGCGCCGGATTTCGTCCCCCCACGGGAAGGGACGATCATCCGTGCCGCGCGCGGCTTTTTCCCATTCGATCTCGGTGGGCAGTCGGTAGCCGAAGTAGTCGCAATAGGCCCGGGCTCCGAACCAGGTGACCATGGTCATCGGGTGGTTCTCATAACCGGCCTGGGCGCTGAATGTGGCTCCGTCGAATTTCACGCGCTGGGACGGATCGTCCAGTGGAATCAAAATCCAGTCACCGGCCTTGATCTCTTCCTCATGTTTGACGCCACGGAAGACATCGCCGGGATAGTACCCGAGCACTTCGCTTTTCGCGATCTTCACGGACCCGTCGGCCTGCGCGGCGTTCAAGAAATCTGCGTACTGGCTGACGGTCACGTCCGTGATCATGATCTCGTAGGCTTCGGTGCTTTCGAGGTCTTCATGCTGGCCGAAGAGGAACTCGCCCGCCGGGATTTGCGCCCAGGAGTCGGGGTCCACGCCGGTCTCGAAAACAGGCATCGGGGCGTTCAGGTCGACAGGGGCGCAGGATGTGATTAATGTCATTGCGAGGAGCGCAGCGACGAAGCAACCCCATCGAACGAGGAGATTGCTTCGCTTCGCTCGCAATGACATCATGGAGACGAGCCTTTTCATTTCATCACCTCCTGCGAGAGCTCATGTTCCACTTCCTCCGTCCAGCGTCCTTTGGGTTTGAACAGGTCGGTCAATCGCCAGACCATCACGACGGCCAGCAACACCAGCAGCATACCCAGACCGAAATCGATCAGGTACATCAACAGGTTGACCAGCGGCTGCTGTTCAGCCTCGCTGATGAACAGGCGTTTCATTTCGAAGACCGTCACCGCGCCGAAGGCGATGTCAGACAGGATGATGATCAGCCAGCCATACCACTGGCGGATTTTCCCTTTCAGGCCGAGCATGTCGCCATAGTAGAGCAGGATGATGGTGGCGATGATGGCCGAAAGCACGTGCCAGTGACCGGTCAGCTCGATGCGCTCCTCGCGCGCCGGCCAGACGCGAAAGATTTCGTCCAGGCGGATGGCCATGAAGATGCCGATGCCACTGGTGGTGAAGTTCATGAAAAGCATTTGCCAGGTGGGGCCGAATTGCAGCGGGTCGCGCACCAGCGCGGCCAGTTTTTGCCCCAACTTGGGCTTTTGCAGGTGCGCCGTGCCTTCGCGGATGAGCTTCCCCCAACTCCAGATGAGCAGGAGTAGCGCCGCGAACATGGAAGGCGTCGCGCCGACGTAGATGATCATGTGCGCGATGGGTTCGAGCGGCGTCACCACGCCCCACACACCCAGGTTGAGCACGATCGTGCCCAGGATCATGAGCGGCATGGCGAATTTGTGCAGGACGCCCCTGAAGTTCAGCCAGCGCCCGATAATGAGCGTGATCATGATGCCGATCAGCGCCAGCATGATGTGCAGGTGCCCGATAACCGAATATTCCATGGTCGTCTTTTCGGGATAGCGGATGATGTTCTCGGCCAGGAAGACTTCGAAACCGTTGCCAAAGAACGAGCCGGGCACCGCGCCGAACAGGGCCGAAATGACCGTCGTCACTGCCGTCGCGAAGAAAGCCGTGCGTTCCAGGTCGAGTCCCTTTTTGGTGCGGGAGTATTCATGACTGGAGATATAGTATTCCTTGTTCCACGGCCAGAGTGCCACGCACAATAGGACACCCGCGAAAAAGATCAGCGATAGACCCGTGATGTACAGTCCGTGAAACGCCCAATTGTGGCCAAAATAGGCAAAGAGCAAGCCAAAAATCATCGTCAGCAGGTAACCAACGGTGATGAGCACACGCACGGCCATCTTGAAGAACTCTTTCATCTTCAACAAGCTCGTGACCATGTAGGTCTCGATGGCGACGATAGCCATGGCAATCGAGTGGTACAGGATGATGATGCGGCCTTCCCGTTCTGCCTGGACGATGTCCATGCCGAGCAGTTTGATGACCACCTCGCGCACGCCCATCTCCGCCATTGGGCCGGAGAGCATGCCCCAGATAGCCGTGACGATGGCGACCATGGCAATCGCCACCAGGATCAATCCCTTGGTGGAGTTGAAGAGGTAGTTGAAACGATCCTTGACGAATTGCATGTATGGAACTCCTAATGTTTCAGGCCTGTGAGAAAAATATCACAAAACAGGCTAGAAGTCTTTGACAAAAGACAAATAATGATGCCCTCACCCTAACCCTCTCCTGAAGGGAGAGGGGACTCGTTGCCATTGAATCCCCTTCTCCCATTGGGAGAGTCGCCGGCCTGAGCTCATGGTTGGGCTGACAGTTCAACTGCCAGCCCGTCGTCGTGGTGAAAAAGTTTATCCCTTCTTCGCGAAGCCCAGCGCGAACGCGCCCGTCATCAGGAAGAGCAGGGGGGTCAGGATCATCATTACGAACGCGGGGCTGAAGAACAGCAACTGTTTGCCGACTGAAATGAAAGCCAGCGCGATGCCGCCCAGGCCGATCAGCAAACCGCCGATGCCGACCCAGAAGAACCCTTTCGGCGCACCCTTGGCATAGAATGGGCCGAGGAAGATCACCAGTCCTGCCACGCCGTGGAAGAGCGGAACGGCGATCTTTTTAAGGGTTTCCATCCCGCCCAGGCTGGTGACAGCAATCGCCAGGAAGCCAATCGCAGCAAACCATTTGAAGGCCGTCTTCCACTTCGGGAAGTACTCCTCCGCCAGTCCCATCGAAATTCCCAGCGGGATCAGGCTGGCGACGGTCAGCACCCAGGGCGAGGCCAGGATGTCGAGGCCGAGGAAGATCAGCAATAACCCCGAAACCAAAAGCACTGCAAAACCCATCAGATAGTAGATGTTATGCAGTGCTTTGTGCAGGCCATAGCGCTTCCAGAAGTACCAGCACAGGTACGCGGCGAGCAGGCCCGTGAGCAGAAGGAAGATAACGTCTTTCATAGCATTCTCCTTTTGGATGAGATCATGACAACTCTACATGGTTGTCTTCTGTGTGAATTATGGCACAAACAGGATTCGAATTTCTGTGACATATATCACATTTCGCTTCGCTCCCGACCAGGGACCTGCTACCATTTTAAGAGTCTGTCCCTACCTCGCGGCATTCCATGCTTCGAGCATCCGTCGCGTGGACGGAAGCAACAGGTAGATGAGCAATCCTGTACTGATGATGGGTGCGGGCAGGAACATGGAAAAGCGTTTGACTTCCAGCGCATTGATGATCCCCAGCGGGTAGCCTCCCATCATGGACATCATCGCCGCAAAGATTCCGAGTGGAATCGCCCACGATTTACGCCTGAGAACAGCAAAAATGAACACCGCCCATGCAGCCGCTCCCCACCAGTTGACTTGCTGCGCCATCATATACAGGCCGTTCAGGAAACTTTCCTTATTGGTCTGGAACTTGGAAATAGAGGCGACCCCATCCATATACGTCAGCACGTAAGCGAGGCCGGCCACGAAAGTGAGCGCGATGATCTTTTTCTCCACGCCGCCGATGAACAGCATCCCGAACCATAGGATTGCAGCGGGGATGAAGATGCTGATCGTCGGCGTGGGCAGCCCGATGCTCGCGGCAGGGATCATCGGGAAGAATCCCGCCAGCAGTTGCAACGTCGCAGCGACGGCGCCCCAAAACCAGGCCCAATCCTGTTTGGCTGCAAAACCGTACAATACCGCGCCCCAGAGCGCACCCGAGGCAATTGCCAGCCAGCCAAGCATGGCAAAGACGATCCGCACGGTGATAGCCTCATCCGGGCGTCCGCCCTGGATTTTGCCTTCGATGTTCGGATTGTAAATACTGGCAAAAAGATAGAAAGCCAGCAAACCCATCAAAATGCCAATGATGGCCAGCGCGATTCCAAGTTTGGTGTTGTTTTTCATAACAGTTTCTCCTTTTCAACCAATTTTCAGGATGAGCGATCCCTCCCGCGCGCAGGTTTCGAGACATTCCAGGCAGCGGACACACTCGGGGTGGTCGAGGTTATGCGGCACATCTTCGATGTCCATCGAGCATTCGATGTCACAACGTCCGCAGTTGTTGCAGTGCTTGGAGTCAGCTGCGAGGCGTAAGGGTGAGAGTTTGTTGAAGATGGCCAGCGTTGCACCTAACGGACAGAGGTACTTGCACCAGAAACGTTCCACCAAGATCGAACCTGCCAGGAAACCGAGGAGCGTCAGCCACAGGAGAGCGGTCATCTTGAGGCCGAAAACGGCGCGCACGGGACAGAACGCACGCAGAGGTGGGAAGACCGTAAACAGACTGGCGATCAGAACCAGCGCGAGCACGAGATATTTTGCAGTGCGGAGCGGGCGGTCGATGGAGGTGGGCAGGTGCAAGGGCAGGATGGCCTTACTTCGTTTGCCGCGCACATGTCGCTCCTCGCCGAAGAATTTTCGCGTCCACTTTTCAACGAAATCCTGTACTGCACCGAGCGGACATAGCCAGCCGCAAAAAGCGCGGCCTGCCACGAGCGAGACTCCCAGCGTAGCGATCAGGATTGAGAAGTTAAACGGGTTGGTGGATTTGAGCGTGTGACCATTGAAGATGTAGGGCAGAAGCGTTTCGATGCCGCCGAACGCACAGAACGAGTCGAACGATCCGCCGCGCGAGGCTTCGCCTGGCATGATGTGGCGCAGGCCGATCACGAATGTGCCGATCACGGCCAGCCATTGGATGGCGCGGCGGCTTTTGGCAAGCCTGAAGGATTTTTCGCGGACGGCGGCGTTCATGCCAGAGACTCCAACGTCAGGCAGGCAAGTTGCATCAGAACGCCTCTGCCGTGACCTTCACCGCCGCGTTCAGGCCCGAAGCCAAGCAGGATGCCAAGTAGAAGGAAGACCACGTACACGGCAATAATGATGGCGGGATAGTAGCGGGGATTGATTTTCATGGCGGGAGTTTCCTCCCCCTCTGAAACGGAGGGGGAGGATGCAAAGGAGAATTCGCTGAATCATTCTTCGGCGATCAACGCCTTCTTGAATTTTGGGAAGAGCAGGACAAACAACAACCCGATGATGACCGGCAAACCGTATGAGTAATCCCAGGCTGTGGAATCTGTTAGTGTAAGGCGGATGATTTGCATCGGAATGTCAATTGCGACGAGGGAGGATACCGATATCAACGCCAGCCACCAGCCGGAGAATTTGCGTGCCGCCATTTGATAGATGGCAACGAACAGCAGGACGACGCAAATCCACTGGATAGGTTGCGACCAGGCCAGCACCCAGGTTCCCAGTCCGTTGTATAGCGGTTTTTCAGGACGCGTCAGGAGCATGCGCAGGTTGCCGGTGCCGACGATGAAAGCATGCGTGGTCAGCATTCCGGCAAAGGTCAACGCCAGGAATTGCCCCCATTTCAACCACTTGTCCACGTTGCGAAGCAGGATGAGCGACCAGAAGAAAGCCAGCCCGACGAAGGAAACTGCCATCGGCAGAGGGAATCCATCCACAAAAGAAACATAGGGCATGAACATGAACATCCCGCCCGCCGACGGGAAAGCGGAGGCGAGCAATGCGACGGGATATGTCCATTCCTCGCCCTTGTAAATGGGACGTACCAGCCAGAGCAGGGCAATCCCGCCAATAAAGATCAACCCCCGGTAAAGTGGGAAGGCATAGGAAAAAATCAGGATTCCACTGGCATAGGCGGGTTTTTCTGCCGATACAATCTGCAGTTCCTTGACGACCCGCTCTACTGATGTTTGGATCAGAAAAGGCGCGACCGTGATCATGAACAGGCCAACGATCATAGCCAGAATGGCAAGGATCAGGCGGTTGGTTTGGGAAGTTCCTTTCATTGCATCCTCCGTGTGAGTTTATATGGCATCTTTTCAATAAAGTGGGGTGCGGGGCGGAACACCCCGCTTCCCCGTTCTTTTTGAGAAGGTGTTTTGTATGTGAACAATATCACAATAACAAAAGAAAATCTTTGCCTTAACGCAAATCTGGGAATAGAAAACAGGTATTGCAGACAATGCAACACCTGTTTCTCATGTGTATGTTGAACGGGTTAGTTCCCGCTCCAAAGCGGATGTCCGGTCCCGTCTCGCAAGTCGACGCTCTGGGCGTTGTTGAGATTGGTTATACGTGTGATCTCGAAACGGCCGTTCTCGTCAAAACCTTCCAGCCGGAGCATGTCCCCGTTTTGGGCGCTGAATCCAAATCCCTGTGCATAACGCCATGTACGTCCGGAGATTTCAAGCAGTTGTCCATTGGAAAGCAGCACTGAAATTCCACGGTTGCTTAAACCCACCACTTGACCATCGATCATGCTTCGTTCTTGGGTCGCATTTTCTTCATGTTGATTCACCGCTTCGGTGACTGCTTCACCAGCGGATGGCTGCCTGGAAGCATTACCCCGGTTCTGTTCCTGCCCGCCGTCGACAAGTTTAACCGATGTGCGGTAGGCTGCCCCGGCGAGCAGGATCCCCAAAAATGATGCGTACAGGCCCCATAAGACCAATTTTTTCAACACTGTGTTGCTCCTCTACTGTGACAGACTTCCTTGCCCACGCAGGGCCTCCCTAAATTGTATTGGTTCGATCAACAATTTTCCAGCAACATTGAGTATCCAGCGCCAGTGGATGGCGAAATGCAGGATGGCGGCAGCGATCATGACCACGCCTGACCAGGTGTGGACGACATCCCAGATGGCTCGGCTAAATAACAGATCGGATACCGGCGTACCTGAGCCATGTGTGTTTGGAAAGAACAGGAAATACACACCACTCACTGCCGCTAGCAGGCCACTTAACCCAATTACACCATTTAACATTAAGTTGAACTGTCCGTGCGCGTTCATACCTTGGCATTGGCCGAGCATGATTTTGAATATTCGTTTTGTCATCGTCAGGATCCATGACCAGTGCAGGGGAATATGGATGGCTGCCATTGCGATCATCACCACGCCTGCCCAAGTATGGATCAAATCCCAGGTGGTGCGGTTGAAAAAGATGACAATCCCATAGTAGGGATTGCGTCCGCCCTGGTAGCCTCCATTTGGCAGGAACAAAAAGTATATACTGGAAAATATTGTAAGCAAACCACTAATGGTCAGTAGAAATACAACCAGCCAGTTATTGCGGGTTTGATTGGAAACACGAAGTTTTGAACTCATCCTGATTTCCTTCTTTAAGGTTGAAAAGGCTGTTTTTTTCATTGTCATCATACCGAGAGACTGTAAAGGAAATTTATGAAATCTGTAAAGAAAATGTGAAATTTATGCATATTCCTTGAGACAAGAAAATAGCGATGTTTTTGCCTTAAGCAAAAACGGGGCTATAGCTAAGCCCCGGGTTGCAAAGGAGAATGGGTTTGGATGTGGTTGTATGGATTTACGCCGCCTCTGGCTCTAAGGCAAGCTTTGGCTGGAGTGTCTCATTCTGGGCTGTATTTTTCACTAGGCGCTGTTTGAAGAATGGGATGACCAGCATGACAATGATGCTCAGTCCCATCAGCGCGCCATAGAGATAGTCATTGGTGGCATGGCGGACATAGTGGGTGGCCACGCTGGCGACCATGGTCACCAGGCCGCCGATCAACGCGGCGTACCAGCCTGAAATCTTTTTCTCGCCCAGCAGGTAGATGGACGCAATACACAGCGCCATACCGACCCATAAGGCCAACCAGCCAATGTAGGTGATGGCGATCCCTTCGGCAAACAGCGGGCGTTTCGGATGTCCAAATAGAATGCGGAAGGCAGCATGCCCGTTAGCGAAGTTTTCGGCCGCGGTCACGCCCAGCATCAGGAAGACCAGGAAATCCACTGTCTTTTGGGCCAAATCCACTTTTTCGGCCAGTAAAATGGCGAAGTACGGGATCAGGCCAATGGCCATGATAATAACAGCGGGAGGAAATCCGCCCTGGGCGCTGCCGATGAAGTTCATCCACGGTACAACCATGTACGCGCCTCCGATGGATGGCACCGCCAGACATAATAAGGCAAGGCCGCGCGTCCATCTTTCTCCGCGATACAGGGGGAGCGCGATCACCAGCAGGGCAATCCCGCCAATGAGCGACATCGTGCTCCAGAACGGGAAGAAGAAACTGACCAGCCACACCGTGTAGGCCAGCAGCGGTGCTTGTGGGTTGCCCTCTGCGGTGAACTTTTCGATGCGCGCTTGTTGCGCGGTGACGATCGGGTTGACCATGTCGAACCCGATGAAAGGTATCAACACGATCATCAGGATGGCGGCGAGCACCACCAGGCTGACCACTGCGAGACGGGTTTTACGAGGCGTTTGAGGTAGCATATCTATCTCCTTGAATGAGGGTATGAAATTCGTGAAAGAATTCACCACCAATATACCTATGTTTGTGGTTTAAAGCCTTGACATAAGTCAAGAAATAGGTTTTTATGGTGGCATGGAAGGCCAAACCCCTCAACTTGCCGAACAATTGGCCCGCACCGAAGTATTCGGGTTGTTGACGCCGGTGAAACGACTGGAATTGGTAAGAGCAGCCTATCGCAAAGCCTTGAAAAAAGGGGATGTGATTTGTTTTCAGGGGGATGAGAGTCGTTTTGTC
>DAOTXM010000445.1:0-3896 GCA_034435215.1 Anaerolineales bacterium | reverse complement strand
CATCGTGTACAGCGCATCCCCGAGACGGAATCATCCGGGCGTATTCACACTTCCACAGCCACCGTAGCTGTTCTGGCCGAGGTGGAGGAAGTGGATATCGACATCCCTGAATCCGATCTGCGCATCGACGTTTACAAGTCCGCGGGCGCGGGCGGGCAAAACGTACAAAAGAATTCCACAGCCATTCGCATCACCCATCTTCCCACCGGCATGGTAGTGGCCTGCCAGGACGAACGCTCGCAATTGCAAAACAAGCTGCGCGCCATGTCCATTTTGCGGGCGCGCTTATATGAGATCGAGGAAGAGAAACGGCGTTCCGAGCGGGAAGAGGCGCGCCGTTCGCAGGTGGGAACAGGGGAACGCTCCGAAAAGATCCGCACCTACAACTATCCGCAGAACCGCGTCACGGACCATCGCATCGGTTTATCCTCGTACAATTTACCCGGTGTGATGGAGGGGAACATCGACGAGTTTATCGACGAACTATCCACCCGCGACGAGGCCGAACGGCTGGCCAGCAGCGGATTTGACGAAGACGAAGAGTAAGGGCCCTGTATGAATGACAACCCCGCCTTTGGCGCTGATTTGCAGCCTTTCATGGGCATCCCAACCTTTATGCGCTTGCCTGCAACGCGCGAACTCAGCGGCGTGGATGTGGTTGTGATGGGCGTCCCCTTCGATAGCGGCGTCTCCTATCGCAGCGGCACACGCTTCGGTCCACGCAAGATCCGCGAGGCCTCGCTGACACTGTGGGGACATAACCCCACCATGAAAATTACACCCAACGAGATCCTCAAAGTAGTGGATTACGGGGATGTATCCGTCATTCCCACTTCCATCGAACATACGATGCGTGCCATCACCGAAACCGCCGACGTCGTGCTCGACGCGAACACAACACTGATTACCCTTGGGGGCGACCACTCGATCGCCCTGCCGCTATTGCGTGCTCACGCTAAAAAGTACGGGAAGCTCTCGCTCGTCCATGTGGACGCGCACATCGACACCTGGGAAGCCGAGTTCGAATCGGTTCCATATAGTCACGGTACCCCGTTTCGTTATGCCCTCCAAGAAGGTCTGATCCGCGCGGGCGAATACCTGCAAATCGGCATCCGCGGGCCGGTCAGCAATACGAACGATTACGCCGACGCTGCGAGACTTGGTGCACGTACCATCACCATCCACCAAGTGTTCGAAAGAGGCATCCCGGACATTCTGAAAGAAGTCCACCAACGCATGACGGGACCGGTTTATGTCAGCATCGACATCGATGCAGCGGATCCCGCTTACGCGCCCGGCACCGGCACGCCTGAAGTTGGCGGCCTCACCAGCTACCAGTTGCTGCAACTGGTGCGCGGCTTGCGTGGCTTGAACCTGGTCGGATTCGATCTGGTCGAAGTTTCGCCGCCTTACGATCATGGTGACATTACCGCTGTGCTGGCTTCGAATATTGTCTTCGAGTACCTTTCCTTGATTGCTCTTTCCAAGCAAACATGAAATCACAGCGACTACGCACCCTGCTCGAGCAATTGCTCTTCGGTGGGATAGGGGACAAGTGAATCTGCGTGAATTACTTGCTACGGTCAAAGGCCAGCTGGACAGCGAAACAGCGGACCTGGACGCGCAGGTCTTGCTTGCGCATATCCTGCACAAGAGCCGGATCTGGATCATCGGCCACCCTGAAGCGCAGCTTACCCAGCCTCAGCTTTCCGCCGTTGAAGCCGCCATTTCCCGCCTCCGCGCAGGGGATCCGCTCCCTTATGTATTGGGCCACTGGGATTTTTACGGCCTCGAGCTGGAAGTCTCGCCGGATGTACTCATCCCCCGCCCTGAGACCGAACTCCTGGTCGAGAATGCCATTCGCTGGCTCAAGGCTTCCCCAACGCGGCGCGCCATCGCCGACGTGGGTACCGGCTCCGGTTGCATTGCAATCGCGTTGGCCATGCATGTACCAGATGCTCGCATCCTCGCGACCGATATTTCCCATCCTGCGTTGCAGATCGCGTTGCAAAACGCGCGCAAATACCGTGTCGCGAAACGAATCGATTTCGTCCAGTGCGACCTGCTGCCGCCTCATCCCGGCCCTCTACCAACCGACCGTCTCTTTGACCTGATCTGCGCCAACCTGCCGTATATCCCAACCAAGACCCTGCATGGGTTGGACGTTTACCGGCGTGAACCCACCCTGGCTCTGGACGGAGGCTTGGATGGGCTGGATATCGTCCGCCGGCTGCTTAACATTGCACCCGAATGGCTGGCTCCCAACGGCATGATCCTGCTGGAAATCGAAGCCTCGCAGGGCATGTCTGCCGTATCGCTGGCATATGACACATTCGATAATGCCAATATCCACCTACACCAGGACCTGGCCGGGCACGACAGGCTGGTAGAAATCATGCTGTAAATGTCAGCTTTTCAATAAAAATAGGCGTGGGGTATCCTTCCCCTCTTCCTTTCGAGAAGATACCTTTATGCTTATGAAAACGATCATCCTCCCCGCCAACAATGATGATAGCATTCCTCGTGCGCTAGAAATACTGAAACGCGGCGGGCTGGTTGTCTTCCCGACCGATACGGTATATGGCGTCGGGGCGCTGGCATTCGATGCGCTTGCCGTGGAAAGTATCTATGCGGCCAAAGACCGTCCCGCAGAAAAAGCCATCCCTATTTTGATCGGTGGGCCGGAAGACCTGGATAAAGTGACAGCAGATATCCCGCCCTTGGCAGCTAAGCTGGCTGCGCGCTTCTGGCCCGGAGCGCTGACACTGGTTGTGCCCAAGCACCCGCATCTACCCGATGTGGTTTCCACTGCGCCGACAGTCGGCGTGCGTGTGCCTGACCACCCGTTAGCACGGGCACTGCTGCGTGCTGCCGGGCCTATGGCTGTGACCTCGGCCAACATTAGCGGGCAGGTCAGTCCGAACACAGCTGAGGAGGTGATGCGCCAATTAAACGGACGCATTCCCCTCGTCCTGGATGGAGGCGAGACGCCCGGTGGCGTCCCATCCACGGTGGTGAATTGCCTGGGCACGGAACCGGTCATCCTGCGCGAAGGCCCGGTCACGCTGCAAGACATCCAGTTTGTGTTGGCTTGAGCAAACATTTTTGGCTCTACCGTTTATGCCGGGAAAATTACCGAAATTTAGGGTGTGAGCGTGCGTACGCCCGCTCACACCCTAAATTTCGGGCCTCCATCCCGTTAATTACGGGAGAGCCACATTTTTCTAATCAAACGTTTAAGTTTTGTTCAGGTTCTTCTAACATAGCCAGTGCATAATACAGAAGCATTCTCCCCAAAACAAACCCCGTCGGGACAGGGCCAGTCCTCAGCGGGGTTTGGGTTTTTAATAGCACAACCTGACGGGTTTTAACAGAGTGCTCTGCTGTAGAGCCGTTTGTGAAAACCTGTCAGGTTTATATATTTATGAAAGCGGCCACGTCGCCTGGACATCCATATCCAGAGGAGAAGTCTGTCCATAGGCAAAGCGATAATAACCGGCGGCTGCGATCATGGCTGCATTGTCGGTGCACAGGGAAAGGGGCGGGATATGCACCCGGAATTCAGTTTGATTCAGAAAAGCCTGCCGCAAGGCCTGGTTGGCAGAGACACCCCCGGCGACCAAAATCTCATTTGCCTTGTACACCCTGGCTGCCTCCATCGTTTTTTCGAAGAGCGCATCCACCACGGCGGCCTGGAAGGAGGCTGCCAGGTCAGGGACAGGCAAGGTATTGCTTTTCTTCTCCAAGCCGCGCACCTCGCGCAGCACGGCGGTTTTCAGTCCGCTGAACGAGAAATCCCAGGGAGCGTCCAGCTTGGCGCGTGGGAAGTTGAAGCGGTGAGGGTCGCCGCTTTCGGCCGCGCGCTGGATCAACGGGCCGCCGGGATAACCCAGCCC
>DAOTXM010000444.1:0-18079 GCA_034435215.1 Anaerolineales bacterium | reverse complement strand
GACCTGTTCCCTGTTGAATTTCAAAGACTGTGTCGGCGAGAAAAACAATGTCTTCGATTACCCGGCCGGGAAATCTTATTATGATGCCCTGGAACTGTCGGGGAATGTGTTCGAATGGGTAGCAGACTGGTATGCCCCGCAGTATTACAACGCATCCCCCGGCGTCGATCCTCTGGGGCCGGAAATTGGCGAGGTGCGCTCGGTGCGCAGTTCCGGTTTTAGCAGCGAGGCTAGCATGGTCTCGAGTGCGCGACGGTTCTTCTTGAAACCCCAGGAGCACCGCCTGGACCTTGGGTTCCGCTGTGTAGTGGAAAATCCGGCTGAGTATGCGCCATTTTGTGAACAGGTTTCTATTCCTGGATACCCGGGAAGCGGGGCAGATACCGAGCGGTCCGTTACTGTTGATTGTCCCACCCCCAAGTTCACCACGTTCGTCGGTGCCTGCATAGACCAGATGGCACAACTGGGCAATGGCTCGGTCAAAATAGAGGGTGGGGAAATCGTTTCGGTGATCGGTCCGGATTGTTACGAGGCAACGCCGGGGATATGGTTTTGTACGGGGACACAAGGGACGGGTGTGTCCCTCACAGCCTGTCTGGCCTGTGAGACCGAGGAGCACGCAGGGCTCTCTGGTGTGAATTGCCCGCCGGGAACGTATGACGATGGACAGGGTGCGTGCGCCGGTCGAGGCGACCGCGGTCTGTGCCCAACCGGGTACAACTATGTATCCGCCGATCAATGTTGCATGGCAAGACCGAATATTCCTTATCCCGGTTGCGATCCCTCTCGCGAATATTTGACCGCTCTGCATACTTGCCAACCGGGCTCTCCTCCGTTGGGGGACTCATGTGCTGTTGTGTCGGTCCCGATGGGAAGTTGCAAGCTTCCAGGAGGTGGGGGGAATATAACGGGCAATGATCCTTGTAATGGATTGGATATAAACGCATGCAATCAGCAGCCGGGCTGCTCTTGGGATCGAAGTCGAAATCAATGTGTGTTGCAAAATTAAGCTTCGTCTACCCGGTACGCCCTGCTTCTGTTTCGAACCCCCGTTAGGTATGCGCGGGGGCATGCGCCCCCGCGCATACCTATTTTTTCGGGATTTACTTGGAACTTTGCACTGTAATACTACCTCCTAAAGAGAAAAAAGGAAAATCTCGTGGTCGCATTATAGTCACAAATTAGTCATAAAAATCACACCCCCCATTGGTCATCACAGCTTTGGGGGATTGAAAATGTGACCGGATGAGATATATTCAAAGATATAGTGCGCTATGATTCTGCGGGTCGGATGCCCGGTAGGGATGGCGCAATCTTGAAAGGAGTAAAAATGAAAACCGCTCGATTCCTGTTTGTCTTTGTCATGTTTGCCGCCTTTTTGCTGGCTGCATGTGGCGGACCGGCGCCTGCTCCAGAACCGACTCCCGTTGTGGAGCAACCTCCTGTGGTGGAACCAACCGTACCACCGCCCCCGGCGCCGGTCGAGCCCCCGCCTGCAGAACCAACCCAACCGCAGTATGCCCCCTTCTGTCAGGCTGCCCCAGCCGGCTGTGAAGCGCCGACCGTTACCATGATTGACAACAAGTACTGCATCGAGAAGGTGCCTTATGCGATCATGTCAGTCCCGGCTGGCACGACTTATGAGTCCCAGGACCCTGATATGCAGTGCGTCGACCAGATGCACAGCGACGGGACTTTACGGGTGACCTGTCACTCTGTCTCCAAAAAGCAGCTCTGGTCCTACGATCTCAAGGTGTGTAACGGCTCTTGTAGCGCGCCAGCCTTGCAAATGGGAACCGGCCAATGTCCCGAAGGTTATGGTTTCGATCCTGCTGGCCAGTGTTGTGCTGCGCCCTCTCCTGCCAGCGGCGATGGCTGCACAATGTACCGGGTCGATCTTGGCGCCTGCCCGGAACCACAGTAAAAATCTGATTACTTTGCTTTCTGAAAACTCCCGGCCGCTCGTAGCAACCGGGAGTTTTTTGTCATAAGGCAGGCCTGCGTTTATGCCATTCTGTCGCTTGTTCGAAAGCATGCCCGGCACGCAGCACTTTGGCTTCCTGCCAGGGTCCCGAGACAATTTGCAGGCCAACCGGCAAACCTGTCTTGGTAAATCCGCATGGCAGGGAAAGGGCGGGCAAGCCGGCCAGGTTGAAGGGGGACGTGAAACGTGTCAACGCCGGAGCCTGGCTGGCGGAATTTTCGATGTCGTTGATCGGCAGGGCAGGGATGGGTGTGGACGGCAGTAGCAGGGCATCGAACTGGCGGAAGAACTGTTCGCATCGCCGCCGGATTTCGACCTGCTTCCGCCTCGCCAGCACATACGCACTGGATGGCAGGTCCCGCCCCGCTTCCAGGCGCTGGCGAACGTCCGCCCCGAAACGTTCCGGGTTCTTCTCCAGCCGTTCGCGGTGATAAGCCGCTCCGTCCGCCTGTACCATCTGACCATTTGCAACCGCCGCTTCGTATAGCCAAGATGTGGTAACCTCTTCGACGACAGCGCCCAAGTATTCGAAATAACGCGCCGCCATGCGTACTGCTGATAAGACCTCCGCGTCACTGACCTCGACGAATTCCCCGGTAGCTAGTGCCATCCGCCAGCCTTTGATCCCCGCCTCGATCTCTTTTGAATAGTCATCCACTGGTGTATCTGCGGATGCCGGGTCCTCCTGGTCATAGCCTGCCAGTACCTGCAGGAGCAGGGCAGCATCCTGTACACTGCGCGTCAGCGTTCCGGCGTGATCCAGGTTCCAGGAGAGGGGTATAACCCCGCGCAGGCTGATCCGTCCATAGGTGGGTTTCATCCCGACCACGCCGCACAGCGAGGCCGGGATACGGATCGAGCCGCCCGTATCGCTGCCCAGGGCAGCCATGCACATCCCTGCGGACACCGCGGCTGCCGAGCCGCCCGAGGAACCACCTGTGATGCAGGCAGGATCCCAGGGGTTGCGCGGGGAGCCGTAATGCGGATTGATATTGGTTACGCCCAGGGCAAACTCATGGGTGTTGGTCTTACCGATGATGTCTGCCCCAGCGGCCCTCAGTTTGCTGACGGCAACCGCATCCTGCCCGGGGACATGGTCCTCGAAGAATAGGGAACCAGCCGTGGTACGAATCCCGGCGGTCTCGTACAGATCCTTGACCGCGATGGGGATCCCCCATAATTTCCCTTGTGCAGAACGGGCGTGAGGGATTGCAGCCGAAGGAGCGACGACCGTGATGAAAGCATTGAGCATCGGGTTGAGACGCTCGATTTGACGGTAGCAAGCCGGGGTGAGACCGAATCGCAGTTCTTCATCTTGTAAGGCTTGTATGATTGTCAGGGAGGTGGTGTCGATGTCCATGTCCTTATTATAGGCATGATCTTGATTTACCGCCAAGATGCCAAGAACACCAGGTTGGCTTTTTTTTCGAACCCTTGGCGAGCTTTACCCCTTGGCGGTTTTATTTTCTTATTGCTCGTCATGGTAGAATCCGCGGTCGATGCGCATGTCCAAGTCCTTTTTCCTTTTTTTGATCGCGCTTTCCCTGGTCGGAGGCGGGCTGGTGCTGCTGGCAACTTCGCTGTACGGGGCGGGCGTTTCGGCGGATGCTGCCAAGAATATGTCTACGGCCGAGAGTTTGCTGGCCGGACGCGGCTTCTTCGATCACTCAGGCCAGCCGCTGGTGTACTGGCCACCGCTTTATCCATTGATACTGGCGGGCATCAGCGCCTTGACGGGTTGGGACGTGTTCGTCACCGGCTGGTATCTGAACGTGCTGGTGATGGCGGCGAACGTGTTTTTGGCCGGCTGGCTGGTATTTGAAGCCACCCGCGATAAACCCGTTTATGCTTATCTGGGTGGTCTGTTTGTGCTGGTTTCGGAATCAGCAGTGCGCATCCATTCGAACGTTTCCTCGGACCCGCTCTACATCACGTTTTCGCTGGTCTTCCTGCTGGCTGCCAACCGTTACATGGAGAAAAAATCAGCGGGCACGCTGTGGGTGATGATTGCCTGCGCGGCTCTGGCCACCTTGCAACGCTGGCTGGGAGCCAGCCTGGTGGCGATGGCTGGGTTGGTGATCCTTGTTGCGCGGTGGCGACAATGGAAAGCCATCCTGCGTGATGGCGTTATGATGGGCTTATCGCTCGTGCCTGCGGGATGCTGGATCTATTTCCATAATATCCGCCGATACGGAACCTTCTGGGGCAATGATGCCCCCTTTTTAAACCCCTGGCTGAATTTCGAGTATTCCCTGACGAAGATGATGCACTGGTTCCTGCCCTATCATCCGCGTCTCGATGTTCTCTTGTACAATCCGCTGGTGGTGCTGGGGGTAATTGGCTTGATCCTGATCCTGGTCGCACGGCGCCAGGCCTGGGTGGAGTGGTGGCGGACCATGACCCAACCGACTGTATTTCCGGTCGTTTTCTTTTTGCCGCTTTCTTTGGCCGGTCTGGCATGGACCGTTGTAACGAGCGATCATCTGGATCCGTATTCTGACCGGTATTACGTTGGGTTACTGGCGTCGGTGATTGTGCTCCTGTTCCTCAGCCTGGATCTGCTGGTGCTTTCGCGTTTACGGCTGGATGTACACAAAAGTCGCACAGTTTTGGCGATTCTGTTCATAATTTGGTTTTTAGCCTACCCAACATTCAGTATGTACAAATACATCTCTGTGTCGATGAAGAACGGCGAAACCAGCAACTACAACTATTACAACAACCGTACCTTCAATGAGAATCCAGTCATCCCGGTCATACAGGAACTGGTCGCGGAACATCCGCAGGCTTCTTTTTACAGCAACTATGCCGATGGGATATGGTTCTTTACCCGCCGCTCCGCCCCGCTGATGCCGCGTTCCAGTATCGACATGGACCTGGCTGAAATCGAAAGGAATTACGCCGGTTGGCCGGGGGATAAACCGGGTTATATCTTGTGGTTCTTACCGAACGAGTTCAAACACGTCGTGCCGCCGGAACTCCTGGCGGAGATAGCAGACGTGCAGTTGATCTTTGCGAGTGACCAGGGGATGATCTATTTCGTACAGGCAAAGCCGTGAGCGAGTTGTTGCTTAAAAAATGACGGGATCATGCGATCCCGTCATTATGTTTCTGCACATCGATTATCAATACAGCCTAGAACAGCCCCACCACCTTACCTGTTTCCAGGTCCAAGTCCACATCGTAGAACACGGGGCGGGTGGGCAGGCCGGGCATGGTGCGCATCTCGCCCAGCAGCGGGTACAGGAAGCCCGCGCCGACCGACGCGCGGATGTCGCGGATCGGCACGACAAACCCGCTGGGCGCGCCCTTTAGAGTTGCATCATGGCTGAACGACAGGTGCGTCTTGGCCATGTTCATCGGCAGTTTGTCGAAGCCCAGCTTGGTGTACAGTTCGATCTTCTTCTCGGCCTCGGGCAGGTATTCTACCCCGCCTGCGCCGTAGATTTCCTTGCAGATCGTCTCGATCTTTTCCTTGATGGACAGTTCGAGCGGGTAGAGGAACTTGAAGCTGGAGGGCTTTTCACAGGCCTGGATGACCGCCTCGGCCAGCGCGATGGCGCCCTTGCCGCCTTCCATCCAGTGGCGCGAGACCACCGCGTCCATGGCGCCCGCCTCGATGGCAGCCTTGCGCACCAGTTCGACCTCGGCCTCGGTGTCATCCTTGAACGAGTTGACCGCCACCACCACATTCACCCCGAACTTGAGCGCGTTCTGGATGTGGCGTTCCATGTTGGGCAGGCCCGCGCGCAGCAGCTCCAGGTTTTCGCTGGTGTATTCATGCGCCAGCGGTTTGCCGGCCACCACCTTTGGGCCGCCGCCGTGCATCTTCAGCGCGCGCACCGTCGCCACGATCACCACTACCTGCGGGATCAGGCCGGAATAGCGGCACTTGATGTTGAAGAACTTCTCCATTCCGCAGTCCGCGCCGAAACCGGATTCTGTTATGACGTAATCGGCCAGTTTGAGCGCAATTTCATCGGCGATGATGGAACTGTTGCCGTGTGCGATGTTGGCGAACGGGCCAGCATGAACGAAAGCAGGCGTGCCTTCCAGTGTCTGCATCAGGTTGGGTTTGATCGCGTCTTTCATCAACACGGTCATCGCGCCCGCCACGCCCAGGTCTTCGGCTGTGACCGCTTCGCCCTGCTTGTTCGTACCGACCACGATGCGTCCGAAACGCTCGCGCATATCGGCCAGGTCGGTGGTCAGCGCCAGGATGGCCATGATCTCGGAGGCAACCGTGATGTCGAATCCGGTCCGTCGCTCGTGGCCGGTCTCTTCCGGACCCTGGCCGATGGTGATTTCGCGCAGGAAACGATCATTGGTGTCCACCACCCGTCGCCAGGTCAGGGTGGCAGGATCGATGTCCAGGCGGGCGAAGCGGGAACGTTCCTCAGGGGTCAGTTCGTTGGGATCCGTCTTCTCGATACCGAGCTTCTTCAAGCGCCTGAGCATGGAGGGGGAAAACCTGCGGTTGCCCTGTTTATCGGCCGGGCACAGCGCGTTGAACAACTTCTCGTCATCCTGTTTGCTCTCGTGGAACATGCGCGCGTCGATCGCCGCGGCCAGCAGGTTGTTGGCAGCCGTGATGGCGTGGATGTCGCCGGTCAGGTGCAGGTTGAAGTCTTCCATCGGGATGATCTGGCTGTAACCCCCACCGGCCGCGCCGCCTTTGATTCCGAAGGTCGGGCCTTGTGAGGGCTGGCGGATGACTGTCATGACGTTCTTGCCCAGGTGCGAACCGAGCGCCTGGCACAGACCCACCGTGGTGGTCGTCTTGCCTTCGCCCAATGGGGTGGGGGTGATGGCCGTCACATCGATGTACTTGCCATCCGGTCTATCCTTCAGGCGTTCCAGGATTTCCAGTTTGACTTTGGCCTTGTAGTTCCCGTAGAGTTCGAGCTCTTCCGGTAAGATGCCCAATTCTTCGGCGATCTGAGCGATGGGCTTGGCGTACTCCATCTGCGCCTGGGCGATTTCGATGTCCGATGGGACCGGGTTTAATGTTTCAAGCGGGACGGGCTTGAATTCGACCTTGCTGTTGTTGTATTTGGACATAGTCTACTCCCTTGGTTTTTTTATGATTAACGACTTAATTTTCCAGGATTTTGCCGGTTTAAGCAATAGACGACCTTCCCCGTTTCTTGTAATATTCGTCACAATCCTTATTTCGTGATCAGGGTGCCAATATTTTCTCCTTTCAACGCTTTTTCCAGGTTTCCAGCCCCTTCCCCTGAGAAAATCAGCGCGCGCAACCCAGGAATTTCATCTACCAGGTCTAACATCTGCCGGACTTTAGACCTCATCCCGCCGGTGACGTCCGCTCCTGTGGCTTCTCCTACTCCCTGGCTGATTTTGTCGAACGATTCGCGCGTCAACACCTCGACCCTGTGCCTGCGCGCCGGGAAATCAGCCCAGACCGCCTCTTCGAGCCCGGCCAACAAAATCCGCCCCGGGTGCAATTGCCGCGCCAGGTGCTCGAACAAATCTTCCGTGGATAGGATCGTCCCGCCCCTGGCCCGGTCGAAGATCACGTCCCCGTGCACCACCGGGACGATGCCCCTCTCCAGCGCCGCCTCGATCAGGGACAGGTCCCACTGCGCCATCCGCCCGCTTTCCGACCAGGCGCTGGCCACCGGGGAAAATGTCATTGCCGGCACCTGCGCCCTGTGCAATGCCTGGATCACATAACGGTTGAGCCTGGAGGCCTGATACCAAACTTCGGCGAAGCCCTGCCAGTACTCTCCCTCACCCCCAACCTCTCTTCCGGAGGGAGAGGGGAGTCTCCTCTCCCCCGATGGGGGAGGGGCCGGGGGTGAGGGAGAGACCCCTTCTCTCGTTTTATACTTCTTTGCCGCCGTATGCCCGAAGGAACCGGACCCGTGCCCCAAAACGAGACGCAGCTCCGGCTGAGTCCGAAGCGCGCGCACAATCTGCGCGGACAGGTCTGCCAGGATCGCCCGTTTCACGGTATACGCTCTCGTTTTGTCCGTGATCAATGAGCCGCCCAGTTTGAGAAAGACCAGTTCCTGCATGGGTCTGTTTTACCACAGTCCCGCTCTCCGTCAATAGCCTCTTGACTCGGGATGAGAAATCGTCTATAATATGTCGTGTTACGACATGTTTTTGGACGATATATAAGGAAGTCGTGAAAAACAATCAAACCAAAAGGATGAACTGCATGAACTATCAAGATGACCTGCCGCTTTCCGAAGCCGTCTTCTTCATCCTGCTCAGCCTCCTGCCGGGACCGAAACACGGCTATGCCATCATGAAAGACGTGGAGACACTAAGCGACTCGCGCGTCAGCCTGAGCACCGGCACGCTGTATGGTGCGCTCAAGCGCCTATTGGACTCGGGCTGGGTCAGGCGAGTAGAGGAGGAGCGGGAGGAAACGGGCCATGAACGCAAAGCTTATGCTCTCACCCAAATGGGCCGGGGCATCCTGGAAGCTGAAACGGCGCGCATGCAAGCACTGGTGACGATTACATACAGGCGTTCCTCGGAAGGAGGCGTTGTATGAATGCGGTCATCGAACGCTTGTCAGGTTTCTACGTCTTGTTGACGGCCTTGTATCCTTACGATTTTCGTCGTGAGTTTGCACACGAAATGCAAACGGTTTTTCGGGAAAAACTGGCTGCCAATTTGCAGGCCGGCAAACAGGCTTTGTGGCGCGTTTTTTGGAGGGAACTACGCGACCTGCCCGGCGTTATCCTCAAAGAATATTGGTTTGCCTTACAAGAAACCTATAGGAGGGGTATCATGTCTCTGGCAATGGAGGACAAATCTTGGAAAATAGAATCGCGGCGGGAGGTCATCCTGGCCAGCTTGCCGCCGGTCTTGTTAGGGATTGGCATCACGATCATGGCGCTGGTGATTTGGGAGCCCTATTACATGATTCCCCGGTGGCGCTTGTGGACAGGCGTTGTAATTGGGCTCCTCCCGGGAGGCGTGATCGCTCTGGGCGGCCTGCTGGCGCTGGCCAAACGCCTGCCTGCCTGGGGCTATACCTGGGCCGGCGGCGCTGTGATGGGGGTAGTGGTCTTTGTCAAGACCATGGCAGAGGAGCGCGCCGATTTTGGACTGCCCCTGCTTTCCCCGCTGCTGGATCTTGCACTGGCGGTTCTACTCTTGACAGGTATCGTTGCCTTGGTGATTGGGACCGCCTGGCGCGGCTGGCGGCAGGCGGGGCTTACCAGCCTGGGCTTTGCAACGATAGCTGGCATGTCTACTTTTGGGATAGCGACCGCCGCTCCGCTCAACCGCTATGACCTGGCATTGTTGGCGCTGCCCGTTGGCCTGGTCATGTCCCTGATGACGTATCTCTACGTCCGTAAAGGGGATGCGGGGCGCATGATTGCCATCCTGGGATATGGCGTGATGAACGCAGTCGTGTTCCTTTTCATCATCGGTATTTGGAATTTGCCGCCAGATCGCCCTTCGCCGGTCATCCCCCTGCTGGTGGTTTTGACGGGCGCGCTGCTGGTCGGTCCGCTCGCTGGCCTGATCGGCAGGCCAGTACGTAAGGTGATCCAGGGTGCTTGAGGCAAAAGGATACCCAAATATAATACCCACGGTTGAAAATTGCGCATTCCTTCTCGTAAAAAAGCGCGATTTTCAATCGACCTGGGTATAACACCGGTCGAGTAGCCCAAAGCGCTAGCTGAGGGGTAATCGAGACCACCATGCAAGACAATAGCACCCCTGCCGGGTGCTTTTTGGTTCTCTAGCAGGCTGTCGGAGAACCCTGAAAAGTCGCCTTTGGGCTTCGCCAGATTACCAAATCTGGCACTTTCCAGCGAATTTTGGCCTTTTTTAGGCCTGGATTTGGCAATCCAAGCCAGCAATTGGGGTAGTTTTTCTTCTCTCCGACAAGCTGCTAGGATTTGGGGGTGAGAGCACGCGTACGCACGCCTTCACCCTCCAAGCCGGGTATCCTACCACCGAAATTCCCAGAGAGCCGCTTTTTTTTCATACGGGGTTAGATGCTATAATCGCATCAATGGACATTCGTGCAGGCATCATCACAACCATCCTCCTGGCTGTGCTGGCTGCGCTGATCCTCTTTCGGGTTGGCATTCGCTCGATCCAATCTGCTCGTAAGTTGACCTTCTACCGCCTGCGCCAGAAACGCATGTCCGGCGGCTGGCGAATGCTGGCAACCGGCGTGCTCTTGCTGCTCTTTGCGGCCTGGTTGGGGCGTTTTGGGGAACCGATCGCCTACCGCTATTTCCCGCCCTCGCCTACACCGTCCCTGACACCGAGCATTACTCCTACACCATCGATCACCTTGTCGCCTACCATCACCCTGACGCCCACCATCACAGACACCCCCTCTGTGACCGATACGCCTTCCATCACCCCCACGCCTTATATTCCTCCGGCAATCGAAGCGCTTTTCGAAAGCCTGGTCACGCCCAACCCGGATGCTGTTTTCAGTCCATTGCAGTTCTCGACCGTTTATGAAAATTTCGAATGCGTAGCCCCCGCCACGAGCTTTGTCAACCCCATCCAGTCGATGACCGCCTGTTTTTCGTATAACAATATGTCGCCTGGCGTGCAATGGACTGCCATGTGGTATCGCGGCGGCGAATTGGTGCATTATGAAACGTTTCCGTGGGATGGTTCGACGGGTGGCCTGGGGAATTCCCAATGGTCGCCTCCCCCCGAAATGTGGCTACCGGGCACTTATACTGTCCAGATCTTTGTCGGGCAGGAATGGAAAGTGGTCGGCCAATTCGTCGTCTCCGGTGATCCGCCTACCGCTTCGCCCACCCTTAGTCCTACTCCGACCGTCTCTCCAACCTTTGCCCGTTCTCCTTCGCCGAAACCAACCCTGAGTGGGACACCGCCTTCACCTGCAACAGCAATAGTCACGCGCACATCAATGTCCACCACTTCCACACCATGAGGTGACCCATGACCGAACAACACCCCTTCCAGGATTACTATCCCGACCATATGGCCCAATGCTATGGTTGCGGACGGCTCAATGAACACGGACATCAGATCAAGAGCATCTGGGATGATAGCAAGCCGGATGAATCGGTGGCCTATTTTACGCCCAAACCGCATCACACTGCCATACCGGGATACGTCTATGGCGGGTTATTGGCCTCGCTGATCGACTGTCACGGCACGGGCACAGCTGCCGCGGCCGCCTATCGCGCAGCGGGTCGCGCCATGGACACCGAACCTGCCCTGCGTTTTCTGACGGCCTCCCTGCACGTGGACTATCTCAAGCCCACGCCTTTGGGCGTGACGCTGGAAGTGCGCGGCAGGGTCAAAGAGGTAAAAGGCCGCAAGGTCGTGATCGAGGAGTGGATCGTTGCGGACGGTGTCACCACCGTGCGCGGGGAGGTGGTGGCCGTGCAGGTGCCCGAGCAGTTGGTCAAGGAATTGCTGGAAAATGCGGGGAAATAACAAAATCCACCGGAAACCGACGGCAATTTGTGCGGGCGCACTCGAACACCGGATCAACTGGCCTTTGCTAGATATGGCGCGACCGTTTTTGGTTCAGACTCCCCATCCTGTGGCAAACGGAAAATCCTTAAATGTTCCGCCGTCTGTGTGTGTGCGCCAGCGCCTTGGCGATCCGGGCTGCCAGGCGGGCATTGTTCAACAAAAGCGACAGGTTGGCGCGTAAAGACCGTCCGCCGGATAATTCGTTGATGCGCTGCAACAGGTAAGGGGTCAGCTCCTGACCGTGAATCTCTTTTTTCACCGCTTCCAGGGAGGCCGTTGCGATCCAGGGATCGACCTGCGCTTTGGGGATTTCGTCCCCAACCGGAACGGGATTGGTCACCAGGATGGCGCTCTTCATGCCCATTTCCCAGTGCGCCTGTGCCAGTTGCACGATATCCTCCACCGTCTCGACCTGTACACTCACCTGGAGTCCGCTCTCACGCGAGTAAAAGGCTGGGAAGTCCTCGGTCTGGTAGCCGGCGACCGGCACAGCCATGGTCTCGAGGTATTCCAGCGTGGCGGGCAGGTCCAGGATGGCCTTGGCTCCAGCGCAAACTACGATCATGGGGATGGTCGCCAGCGCCTGCAGATCGGTCGAGACGTCGAAACGGGTCTCCCTGTGCACGCCGCCAATCCCGCCGGTGGCAAATACCCGGATCCCGGCCTGGTGCGCGGCGAGCATCGTCCCGGCCACGGTGGTGCCGCCGCTTTCGGCATTCAGGATGGCAGTGGCGAAATCCCGCTGGCTGATCTTGCGCGGTTCGCTCTCATTGACGAGTTCATCCAATTCTGCGGCGCTCATCCCGATGCGGACCTCCCCGCTCAACACGCCGATGGTGGCCGGGACCGCGCCTTCCTCGCGCACGGCGTTTTCCATATCGCGCGCCAGCGACAGGTTATGCGGGCGCGGCAGGCCGTGCGTGATCACGGTCGTTTCCAGGGCTACAACCGGCAGTCCGAGTTTCAATGCCCGGCTGATCTCATGGGAAAAGGTGAAATTGGATGGGGGCATAAAGCTTCTCCCTGAGCGGAGACGCTATAGGCGTCGAAGCCGAAAGGAGAATTGCGACTCCGCCCAGCAGGGTTTATACCAACAACTGATCGTACAGGCCTTCCAGGGACAGTTTGGGATATACACTGCCCGAATGCCGTAGCGTTAGAGAGGCGGCCGAAACGCCCAGGCGGATGGCATCATCCAGGTCGATGTCATTGAGCAGCGCGAAAAGCACGGCGGCGGTCATGGCATCGCCGGCGCCGGTGGGATCGGTAATGCGCGTACGGATGGCCGAAATGTGACCGGTGGTCTCCGAGGTGGCGTACACCACGCCATATTCTGCCAGCGTAACCAGTGCAATGCGCACGCCTTGGTTGACCAGATTGCGTGCGGCTTCCATGGCGGTATTGCGATCGGCGGTTTCGAAAGAGAGACCGGTCAACACGCTGGCCTCCTTGCTGTTCGCCGTGACCAGATAGTAATTGGGCAGGAACTTGACCAGTCGTTCTGCCAGGGTGAACGAGGCGGTATCGGCGCAAATCGGGATTTTGGCGCGCCTGGCGAGGTTGACTGCCGCGCGCAGGGTCTTGACGGGCAGGTTGGCATCCACGAAGACCAGGCTGGCCGATTTGAACAGGTCCTCCTGCTCCTGTATATAATGTGGTGACAGTTCTTCCAGCAGACGCATGTCGTCCACCGCAAGCTGCAATTTCCCGCTTTTATCCAGGATGCCCATATAAAAACCGGTGGGGTAGTCCTCCGTGCGCAGGACAGCGGAGACATCCACCCCAGCAGCGGCGGTGTGTTCGAGGATGTCGTTCCCGGTGCGGTCGCTCCCCAGGACGGTGATCAAACGCACGGGCTGGCCCAAGCGCGCCAGGTTTTCGGCTACGTTGCGGGCTACGCCGCCGTAGGAACGCCGGATGCGCGCCGGGTTCGAGGTGGCCGGCTTGAGGTCCATTTCGAGCCGGCCGACCACGTCCATCCCAGCCGCGCCCAGCACGAGCACGGGTCGTCCTGGATCGAAGGTGGGGTAATTGTCTATCATCTTGCTATTTATACCAGACTTAGCGGTTATCTTTCAACCAGCGCTCGATGGCCCGCTGGATCAATTCCTTGCGGCTGGCGTGGGGAGCATGCTTGCGTTCGTACTTGATCAAGCGCTCTACGAGCTCAGCGTCCCGGCCGGCTTTGGTAAACAGTTCCTGGTACAGTTCTTCTTCCTCCGATGAGACAGGCGGAGCGGAGGGGATGCCTGTAGGGCTTTCACCTTTCTTTTTAGAGGGAGCAGATCTGGGCGAAGAGGGAGGTGTGTTTGTACTGGACGATGCACTAGCTGCGCCCACCCAGTGCTTGATTCCTAGAACGCCCTCGATGTATTTAATCGCCGCACGTACGATTTGCGGTTCTGGCTGGTTGCTTTTGGCGAGCAGTTCGATAGCCTCGATCAGTTGCTCGCGGTAGGCGAGCAGCAGGTCGCGGATGGTATCCTTATGTGCCCTGTGTGTGTCTTGTTGAAAACGCGCCAATGGAATGGTTTGAACCAGGCGTAAGATCTGTTGGAGCTGCGCCTCTTTGCGCAATCCGTCCAATGCCACCTGGTTGCTGCGCCCGATGTTTTCACGGTTCAGATTCCAGGCTTCGATGTGTTTCCCGGTAATCACTTCATCGGTGATCTGGGTGGGCATTCTCCAGGTGCCGACGCCGATCCAACGTAATTGCACACCGCGTTTGCTGGCATTTTTCGTAAACCCTTCGGCAAACTGGCTGAACAGGTTGCTGATGATGTGCCTCGGCTGAAAGCTCGGCGGCGGTGACACCTCGCGCGGCGCCAGGTCATCGCCTTCCGCGATTACCACCTTGCCGGCTTTTACGATTTCATCTTCGCGCTGGCGGGCCTTTTGCACTTCCGGTGGGCCGATGCTGGCCAGGTATTCAGCCAGGCGGTGTTTGCTCATGAAACCGCCCAGTTCGCCGCGGATCAATCCCTGGATGGCGCTGCTCCAGGAGGCCTGGGGTTCCGATGGGTGTGGCCCGTCTGTGACAACTTTGGAGGCCTGGTTGTAGACGAGCGTCTTGATCGCTTCTTCGCTGAACGGGTGCGGACTCTCTACGCTGGGTTCCTTATTTTCCCGCCAGACGCTGAACACCAGGCGGACATCCGCCGTGCTGACCGGGATGCCGTCCAGGCTGCGGCTTTTTACCACCATGGGTTCGGTATACTGATCGCGCAGATCGATCGCCTGGCGGAAGCGTTCGAAGCCATCCAGGACGGCCTTTCCCTTGACGGTCGGGCCAATGACATGGGGACGGCCGTCAGGCCTTTCGAACAGCGCAGCTGTATCCAGTTCCACCACCACACGCCCGGGGCCGCCGATCAGGTAGATGGGTGAATTCCTGTCCTTTTCCGCCACCTCGCCATTGCCAATGCGGATGCTTTTCCGGCTGCCGGTGAGTGCCACTTGCAGGATGAATTCGCGCGCGATCGTGATCTTGTCGATCTCGAAGATATCAGCCAGATAGGTGGCAGCTGCATGTAAGGCAATCACGAACGGCAATACGAAAACCGGTAGGAACCGGATCGTTTCCGGCGCCATGGCTGCGCCAAATGCAAAATCCAGGAATTGCAGCGGCATATCAGGGGCGGTGCGTGCAAAGACGGGATTGAAGATATATTGGAACACCAGACCGAGTTCAGTTCCCCAGTCCGCCAAGGGGTGCGTATTGACGATGAAGACGAGACTGAGGAGCAGGAATAGGAAAATCAGCGCCCGGTTGCGCCGCCGCGAGCCCTTGACAGTCAGATCGAAGGCTTTGTTCAGGATGCAATTTCCGAGCCGTCCAAGCTGCTCGCGGAAGATGCGCGTCTCCTTTTGCAGCATGCTCTCAGGTTTTTGTGGGGTGGCCGGAACTGTCATTGACCGTTCCTTTCTACCCACTGGATCAACTCTTCGAGTTCTTCCCGTTCCATACTGGCGCGGCGATGCAGACGGTCGTTCCTGACCAGTTCATCGCGGGAACGCAACATCAGGATTTTGAGGGTATCTTTCGGTGTAGGTGGCCTGTGCCGGAGCAGATTGCTGCTCAGCGATTTTGTATATTCGAGCACCGCTTCCACCTGCCCGCTTAATTCGATGAAGCCGTGCAGCCTGTCGATGCGGTCACGTTCAGCCTTGGCGCTGTCCAGCCAGGTCGTGCTCCACTGACGTACCAGCTGGTCTTCGATATTTTGGGGAAAGCGCAAGTTGCTGACGCTGACTTTGATCACTTGGATCCCACGCCGCTTGAGCAGATCGTATTCCGGGCTGGCGAGGGTATCCTCTCCCGGTCTGCCGCTGGCATCTAAAATGATCACCCTGGGCTCCGTCATGCGCGCCTTGATCATGCGGTTGATGGCTTCCAGGGCGGTTTCGGGTTTGGGTTCTTTGAATTCTGGTTCTTTGGGCGGCGGGATCGGCGCCACATGCTTGACGGTTTTCTCTTTTGTACGCTCACAGCGTTCGACGATGCGCGCCAGCATGACATTCAACTCATGGAACATGCCCGCCAGGGCTTTTTCCAGGCCGCTGCTGGGCGTGATCGGTTGCAGGAGCGCCTGGGTATCTGCCAGCGCGGGGGCGGGGGCCGGAGGGGGTGGTGCGGGGACAGGCTGGCTGGCTTCGAACAGTTCCGCCACGGTGAATTTCGACAGGTACTCCCGCCACAGATCGGCCGCGATCAACGCTGGGAGTTGGTTCCAGGCAACGCGCTGGCGGGGCGCATTGTCCCGTTCCCCCGGCTTGATGCCTTCGCCAGCGACGGCCTTGAAAACCGCTTCCTTATCGAACCCGAAACGCGACCCTTCCTCCTCCTCTTTTGCCGGGATGGCATCGATCTTGAAGGTCACATTAATGTTTGGAACCACCTCGATCCCGTCGCGCGTCCAGGCAGAGACTTCCTGGCGGCGGTTCTGGATGAATTTGAACTCTTCCTCGCTCTGTTCCTCTTTTTTGGCAGCGAAGGGATCCTCAGCTTCGCGCGGGCCGAGGCTCTGGTTTTGATTGTGCAGGTCCACCATGCTGGCGATGAATTCGCCGTTCTCGGTAAAGTGGACACCCGGGCCGATGGTTTGCTTGAAAGAGGTAGCATTGCGTGTGACCGCTGCGCTGGCCGAATCCAGCCAAAGGACGCCTGGACCTTTTTTCTTTTCCTCCCCTGCGCGTTTGATCGGTTTTCCATCCCGGATGAAAATGGCCGGGCCATGGCCACCGGAGAGGTAAGCCAGCAGCCGGTCGAATATTTTCTGACGCTCATGGAACGTGTGTACAGGGAGAACGAACTGTGCGAAAAACGCCAGCCAGATGAATAACCCCAGGAAGAAAAGAACGATATCTACAACGATGAAAAACGGGTTGGGGATGAGGCCTGCCTGGATCCATTCCAGCCATATTTTTCTGACTTGCCAGAAGTAAAATCCCCCGCCCACGAGGAGCCACGAGAAGGTGTAGAACCAGGGCTTTTGGTAGAAGCGTTGCTCGTCCATGTTCTTATGATTGTATAACAGAATTGTGCAAAACGGCAACGTTCTTGGGTTCTGGTTCGATTAAAATTTCGTCATGTACCAGGTCGAATTCCACTGCCATACACTCTTTTCGAAAGACTCGCTGACTTCCCCGGAACGACTGGTAAACGCCTGCCGCCGAAAGGACATCGACCGCGTGGTCGTGACCGACCACAACACCATCGCGGGCGCCCGCGCGGCGCAGGCCCTGGACCCGGAACGGGTCATCGTGGGGGAAGAGATCATGACGACCCGCGGGGAACTGCTGGCGGCTTTCGTCACGGAAGAGGTTCCCCCCGGCCTGACCCCGCGGGAGGCCATCCGACGGTTGAAGGAACAGGGGGCATTCATCAGTGTTTCGCACCCGTTCGACATTTACCGCAGCGGTCACTGGGAAGAGCCGGATTTGCTGGCAATCCTGCCGGATGTGGATGCGATCGAAGTGTTCAATTCACGCTGCTGGTCGCCGGAGTTCAACCGCCAGGCGCAGGTTTTTGCGGAGCAGCACAACCTCCCCGGCACGGTCGGCTCGGATGCGCACGCGCCGCTGGAGTTGGGGCGCGCGGTCCTTTTCCTGGAACCATTCCAGGGTCCGGATGAGCTGCGGGCGGTCCTTCGCCGGGGCATCCCGCAGGTGCGTTGGTCCCCGCCCTGGTTCCATCTTATATCCCGTTTTGCAGTCCTACTTAAGGGTCTGGGTGTTGGTCTTGACACGCCAAATCAGGCGTGATAACCTTGCTCCCATCGTGCCCGGCTCGCCTGATGAGAAAGCGATACCAGGTGAACGGGCGAATTTTTCATCTCAGCAGGAGAAAGATAGTATGTCCGACGAACGTTTCACTGGGACCGTAAAATGGTTCAACGCCACCAAGGGCTACGGCTTCATCGGCCGTGAAGATGGCGAAGATGTCTTTGTGCATTTCAGCGCCCTCCAGATGGATGGCTATAAGAAGCTCGAAGCCGAGCAGAAGGTAGAATTCTCCATCGAGGATGGCCCGAAAGGCCTGCAAGCCGCCAATGTGGTGGTACTCTCGTAAGACCTAAAGCCTGCTGGCTGAACGTTTTGCGAAATCGACAGGGTTGCCGGGAGGCA
>DAOTXM010000443.1:0-5499 GCA_034435215.1 Anaerolineales bacterium | reverse complement strand
TCCCGCAAATCCGGACGCTTCCAGTCTTCGCCTGTGATGTTGCCGCGGCAGTTCTCCGCGCCACAGGAGCAGATGAATTCGTCATAGGGGGTGCCATCGCACATGGCGTAATCGAAGCAGATTTCCTCGCCAGGCGCGATGTCACGCATGGCGACCAGCCCAATCTGTCCGGTAAAGCCGGCATTGGGGTTGCAGGAATGGTTGAAACGATCCGAAGGCTCCAGCGGTTCCGGCGCCAGCAGGAAAAAACCTTCTTCGATCTGCAACACGCGCTGTGAGAAATTGAGCATCGTCGGATCGAGTTCCGATTCATCGATGATGCGGCCACCCCACAAAACCAAAAGTTCGCCCTTCGCAATTGGCGTCCGGGCGAAAACGCCCCAGCCGCCCTTTTCGGGGAAGGGTCTGGCCTCCAGTTTCGGAGATAGATGGGAATGAAATTTACCGGTCACTACATAATCCTCCAAAAGGGTTTTAAGTATTCCGCGGAGCAGCGCCTGCCGCGGAGGGGTATACCGGATACCGCAGCTTCGCAAAAAGAGGCGGGTATACCGGTAGATTGACTGGCAGTGATCTGCCAGGTCTTACTGAGATTGGTTGTTGGCATTTGTCGACCCTCTGCCAAGCTTTTCAGCCGCGTGCAGGTCGGAAGCAAAGTAATTGCAGGTAAGTTCCTCACCAACAGCGATATCGCGCAGCGCAATTTCCTGCAGGTTATCCGGCGTATCGAACAGGTTGGGCATATCGGAATGGTTCATATGCTTCGACAGGTCGGCGCAATAGACCATGACTTCCTGGCCATCGATGCGTTCCACATAGGTGTATATTCGAAAATGTTCCTGGATGGCCGCCGGGAAACTAGAGAGCTCCGAGCAAGGTATGCGCAGGTCCAAACGGGGATCGAACTGCCAGACTACCTGACCTTTCCGGATGGGCTCTTCCGCAAAACAACCCAATCCTTGAATGGGGCTGGGACGCAAGCTGGTGCGCACAAGGAACATGCTGCCTCCAAATGGCTACCGGTTAACTACATCCGCCGCCTTTCATGGAAGGTCCATAAAAGGCGGCGGTTCGTGCAGAACGCTGCACCGATGAGACGGGTTCTCTCACCGCGAGTTGGAGCATTTTACACAGATATACCCGTAATTACAAGGTTTGCATATTACAAATTCGATATTAATTTTGGGTCTTCCGTTTTATGATGGGATGGAGGTCCGAAATTTGTGGTTTGAGTGTGCGTTCTCGCGCTCACACCACAAATTTCGGCGTTTTTACCGCCAAAAACGCTAGAGCCTTAATTTTTTATCTCGCCTGTGTCGCTGCTCTCAGCCGTCAGGCGCTGGGCCAGGAAAATGGGAATGACCGTGATCAGGATGACGAACAGCGCCACTACATTCGTCACTGGCCTATCGCGCGGGCGGGTCAACTGGCTGAAGATCCAGATCGGCAACGTGGTCTGTTGCCCAGCCGTAAAGGTGGTGACAATTACTTCGTCGAAGGAGAGCGCAAAGGCCAGCATTCCGCCAGCCAGCAAGGCTGTGGCAATATTCGGCAACACCACATGGCGGAAGGTCTGGAAGGCATTAGCTCCCAGGTCCATGGAGGCTTCGATCAGAGAAGCGCTTGTCCGACGGAAACGGGCCAGCACGTTGTTGTACACTGTCACAACGCAGAAGGTGGCATGGCCGATGACAATCGTCCAGAAGGAGAAGGGGATATCGAGCGAGCCAATTGCCGAGCGCAGAGCGATGCCGGTCACGATGCCGGGCAGCGCAATCGGCAACACAAGCAGGAACGAGATAGCTTCCCGGCCAAAGAATTTGCTGCGATAAACGGCAGCAGCTGCCAGGGTCCCGAGCAGAAGCGCTGCCAGGGTGGCGACCGAAGCCACCTTAAGTGACAAGGTCAACGCCTGCCAAAGGTCGTTTCGTCGCAGGGCTACTCCAAACCATTTTGTTGTTATGCCGGGCAATGGGAAAGTGTAAGTCGCCTCGTCAGTGGTGAAAGCATAGATAAAAATGATAAGCAGCGGCAGGTGCAGGAACAATAACGCTCCCAAAGCCGCCAGTTTCAACCCCAAGGAGGATTTTCCATTAGAGGGCATCGAACGCTCCTAATTTTCGAGCCACGAGCAGATAAACGATCATGATGATCACCGGTCCCATTGTGAAAGCTGCTGCGAGCGGGATGTTGCCGGAAGTGCCCTGGTGTGAGTAGACCGCCTGCCCGATGAAGAACTTGGAATTGCCCAACGATAATGGCACAATGAAATCGCCCAGTGTGAGCGAAAATGTAAAAATAGAACCGGCCACCACACCCGGCATGGCTAGCGGCAGGGTAACATGACGAAAGGTCTCGGAAGGGTTTGCGCCCAGGTCGCTCGAGGCCTCCTCGAAGGAACGCGGCACGCGCTCCAAGGCTGCCTGGATTGGTAAAATCATGTAAGGCAACCAGATATAACAAAAGACGATGAACACTCCTATGGGCGAAAGCGCCAGCGAAGAACCACCAATGCCCGGCTGGCTGAGTAGCCAGTCCAGCGGAGTGTTCAGGTGCAGCAGGTTGATGAACCAGGAGACGATCCCTTCCTTAGCGAGGATCAATTTCCAGGCATATACGCGCACCAGGTAACTCGACCAGAGCGGCAGCAGCACACCCAGGTATAGAACCGTCTTCAGGCGTGGAGAGGCAGCTTTTGCCATGAAATACGCCAGAGGGAAGGCAATCAGCGCGTCCGCAACGGTGACTGCCGCTGCCATCGTGGTCGTGCGAATGATGATATCCAGGTTGGCGCGTTGTAACAATTGAGCATAGGTAACCAGCGTAAATTCGCGTACGACTTGTCCGGTAAATCCATCCAGCCGGTAGAAACTGTTGAGCAATAACGCGAACAGCGATCCCAGATACACCACACCCATATAAAGCAGCGGCGGACCCAGCAACAACGCCAGGACCAGCCTGGGACGTTGGTAGAGGTAGGTCGAAAGTTTTCCCAACATCTCAGCCGCCGATCTGGCGCATGTGTTCTTTCTTCCAGGAAAGAAATACGCGCTGCCCCTTTAAAGTCAACACGTCCATAGAAGTCGTTTTCAAATTCTGCTCGACGACCACCAGATCGCCGCCGCCCACCAACTCGACTAGATAACGGGTGTACAACCCCAAATAAACGATATCACGCACGCGACCACTCACGATGATTTTATCCGCTTCCGCTTTCTCAGTATGAATCGCGAGATGGATCTTTTCCGGTCTTATCGAGAAGGTGGTCTCCGAGCCGGTGATGCGCTTTGCCAATTCCCCACTGACCAGGTTGGATACACCCACAAAACCGGCTACAAAGGCCGTTGCTGGATGCTCATAGATTTCAGCCGGGGTACCCACTTGCTCGATCCTGCCCTGGTTGAAAACCGCGATACGGTCGCTCATGGTCAGGGCTTCTTCCTGGTCATGTGTGACGAAAATAAATGTGATCCCCACCCGCTTTTGCAATGCTTTGAGTTCCACCTGCATCTGTTGGCGCAGTTTCAAATCCAACGCGCCCAATGGCTCGTCGAGTAGCAGCACTTTCGGGTCGTTGATCAGCGCACGCGCCAAGGCTACGCGTTGACGCTGTCCGCCGGAAAGCTGATTCGGCTTGCGTCCTGCCAGGCCAGAAAGCTGGACCAGGTCAAGCATCTCGTCCACGCGTTGTTTCCGCTTTTCTTTCGGAACCTTCTTGATCATCAAGCCATAGGCAATATTCTCGCCGACGGTCATATGCGGGAAGAGCGCGTAATCCTGGAAAACCGTGTTCACATCACGCTCGTATGGCGGCAAGTTGGAAACGTCCTGCTCATACAGCAAGATCTTCCCAAAGGTGGGACGGTCGAATCCGGCAATGAGACGCAGGCAGGTGGTCTTGCCCGACCCGGACGGACCAAGCAAGGAGAAGAATTGACCCCCGCGTATATCCATGTCGACTAAATCGACAGCCCTTACATCCCCAAAATGGCGGCTGACCTTCGAAAAAATAACCGCTGAATGATCGCTGGCCATGATCCCTTCCTCAAGTTCAACTGCGCCAGGATGCCCCGGCGCAGTCATGTTGCTACAGATTGTCTACTGTCCGCCAATCACAGCGATATAGGCGTTGACCCACTCGCTATAGGGCACACAATCCCCGGCGCCATCACTGCACTCAGCAGTCGGGGTGCGCCAGAACCAGATTTTATCGAAGTCATTGAAGCCGTTCGTGGCACAACCTTGATCGGTCAGTAACTCATTGCCCTTGCAGGCTGCCGGCACAGCCGGTACTGAGCCAAACCAGGCCGCCAAGTCGCCCTGCAATTTGGGATTGAGCGACCATTCCATCCATTTATAAGCGCAATTCGGGTGCGGCGCGTCTACATGCATCATGGTGGTATCCGCCCAACCAGTCGCGCCTTCGACCGGGATCACAGAAGCAATCGGAGCGCCTTCGAACTGAAGCAAATTCACCTGGAACGGCCAAGATCCCGAGGCAACCACACCTTCGTTCTTGAAGTCGTCCATTTGGACGAAGGCATCGTGCCAGTAGCGATTGATCAATACACGCTGACCGCGCAGTAATCCGATCACCTGGTCGAACTGCTTTTGGTTCAGGTCATAGGGATTGTCGATGCCCAGTTCGGGATTGTGGTATTTCAGATACAGAGCGGCATCTGCGATGAAAATAGGGCCGTCGAAGGCCTGCACGCGACCTTTATTGGATTTCCCATCTGACAGGGTCATTTCCTCGAAAGTCACGTCCCAGGAAGTGGGCGCTTCAGGGAAAACTTCCGTGTTGTACATCAACACGTTCGGCCCCCACTGGTAAGGTGTGCCATAGTGTTTCCCATTGACCGTATTCCAGGGCGCATTTTGCAGGCGCTCATCCACCGTATTCCAGGAGGGGATTAGGTCAATGTTGATCTCCTGCACCTTGCCACCAGCAATCAGGCGGTTGGAGGCATCCCCGGAGGCCGTCACTAGGTCAAAGCCGCCTTCGTTCATCAGCGAGACCATTTCGTCGGAAGTGGCCGCCGTCTTGACTGATACCTTGCAACCGGTTTGCGCTTCGAACTCTGTTACCCAGTCGTAGGCGGGGTCGGTCTCACCGCGCTCGACGTAACCAGCCCAGGCAATGATGGATACCTCCCCTTCCCCCTCTCCCACTTCCTTCATGGGTGCACCGCCGCCCCCGGTTGCGCCGCCACAGGCTGCCAGGATCAGGCTGGTTATCATTAACAATGCTATCATGCAAAACAGCTTAAATTTCATTTCTCTCTCCTTTGGCAAGAATTGAATTAAGAATACAAGCAAGAAAATATTTAGCCTTAAAAAATAAAACCACCTCCTTTCACGGGGAATTTTTCCAGACCGTCCTTCCCACAACGTTCGATGGATCTGTAATGCGCAACTGCATTAGTATTACAGCACAAAGTTCCAAGAAAATCCTGAAAAAATGGTTGTGGGGGGGGGGGGGGGGCCCCCCCCCCCCCC
>DAOTXM010000442.1:0-5383 GCA_034435215.1 Anaerolineales bacterium | reverse complement strand
CGAGTTTGTACCAAAACTTCGACGACCTTCTCAATTTTATCGACATCCAATTTGCCAAGGATATCAATCGATTCTGCAATAAAGGCTCGTGTGAAATTCATTCTTGTTCCTTCTTGAGAAATTGATCTGGATTGTTAGAAAGAAGTGCATCCAGTTCGCGCAGGCCTTCGAAAGACCCAATTTCATAAAATCGTTGCTTGACTTCATACGCCAGCAATTTTTGTTCAGCTATTAGCTTTTGATATTCCTCTGCTAAGTCAGCAGGTTGCTGCACGCGCAAGGGGAAAAACACTTCTGGGGAAAACACACCTAGACCGTAATCGATAAATTCCATGCGCTGCGTGGGTTTTTTCTTGTCATACTCCACAATCTTTCCGTCTACCATCTCTACGTTGCTACTATCCCATTTTCCTTCGTTACGGTAGATCGTCATCAGAGCAGGCATATTATAACGGCCAAAATGCAACTGAATATCAACATAATCGCAGGGCAAATATGAATCGCCATACAATACGAAAAAGGGGCCATCCAAAATATCCAGGGCCTGGCGAATGGCCCCCGCCGTGCCTAAAGGGTATTCTCCATCAAAAACATAATCCACTTTCAGGTCGAATTGGCTTCCATTGCCCACATATTCACGGATCATTTCTCCTCGGTACCAGGCTGAGATGATTATGCGGCGGAACCCGTGCGAGTGTAGGAGTCGAAGTTGATGGTATATAAAAGGTCTTTTCCCGACTTCTACCAGCGCTTTTGGAATCTCTTCAGTGATGGGACGCAGGCGCGTTGCCAGCCCGCCTGCCAGGATGACAATTGGATAGAGACTCATCCGATTAAAGTCTTTGTCCCTTCGAAATCAAAACGAAAACGCACCTCTTCCAATCCCGCTTTAGACATGGCATGTCGTAAACGATTGCGATCCTCAGCATAAAACATGAGGAAACCACCACCGCCTGCTCCAACCAACTTGCCGCCTAGCGCGCCATTTTTCCTTCCCAGTTCGTACCATTCATCGATCTGTGTATTGCTCATCCCTTTAGAACGTTTGCGCTTGTGTTCCCAATGCTCATGCAATAGCGCACCGAACTCAGGTGTATGACCAGATATCAACGATTCCTTGCAGCGCAACCCTAACTCTTTGACAAAATGCAAGTTACGAAGCATTTCATCATCCATTTCCTTGCTGCGTTTGTCCTGGTCTTTCAAAATAGAAGATGCTCTACGGGCAAAACCAGTAAAAAATAGCAATAGGTTATCTTCTAGATCAAAGAGTGTATCCATACTAATTGGAAGAGGATAAGCGTTAACCGAGTCATCATTGTTGAATTCAAAACAGGTGATACCGCCATAGGCCGCGATATATTGATCCTGCTTGCCAATAGGCTCTTTTAGGATATCTATCTCAATACGACAGGCCAAATTCGCCAATTCATCAGGCAAAATCAAACGCCGCCGATGTGCATAGAGTGCTTTTAACAAAGCGGTGGTGAAACTACCTGAAGAGCCGAGCCCAGTTCCAGCAGGAATGTCAGCCAGTGTAGTAATCTCCAATTGTGGAGTTTTGAAATTTAGAATCCGGATAGCTTCACGTAAAATTGGATGTTGAACATCATTTACCCTGCTTACTTTCTCAAGTTGTGAATATTTCAAAAAAATTCCAGGCACAAATGGGCGCATTACAGTAACGTAGACATATTTATCGATTGCTGCTGCGATAAGAAAACCTCCAAATTGGCGATAATATGAAGGCAAATCAGTACCACCACCTCCCAACGTAATGCGTAGCGGGCTACGAGTTATGATCATACCCAGAAGCCTTATAGATCTCTTCCACGACCAACAACGCAGCTCGCGCATCATATAAATTAGCTGATGGCATGCGGTTCAAACGGATATCTTCCAAAAACTCGGCGAACTCCAATGCCCACGAATTATCTCCTCGTGGATATTCCCATACGGTTGTTTCTGGCGGACCCATTTCGGGAAGCATTTTATAAAAAGATAGTTTTTCCATGCCATAGCTACCCCCTAAACCCTCAATATGTAGTTTGGCATTGCGGCCATAGATCTCGAAAGAAAATAAATTTTTCCATTCTGTACAACTGACATGCAAGAATGCTGTTTGCTTTTTCGGGGTTTTCAACAGCATAAAGCCGTTATCGTCCACCGGCATATCCCAAAAGTATGTATGTGCAAAGCCCTGGATTTCCGTAAAATTGCCCAAAAAACAACGCGCCAGATCAATCATGTGAACGCCCTGGTCGATCAATTCGCCGCCGCCGGATAGCAACGGATTGGCTCGCCATTCGCGATCGTACCCGATCCTGCCCCCGTGTCCATATCGTCCTCGGACGAACATCAGTTCTCCAAGCTCACCTGCATCCATCAAATCACGCGCTTTGAGCAAGGCAGGATGATAACGATGATTAAATCCGACTCGAACCTGCACTTGGCTCTTTAGCATTGCGTGGATCAACTGATCGAGTTCGGCTACATTGCGCGCAGCGGGTTTTTCTACCAGAACGTGTTTGCCAGCCTCCACGGAAGCTAAGCTGGTTTCTACCAACGCATCGTTTGTCGTTGCGACTATAACAATATCCACATCCTGACGACGAACCGCAGTATGCCAGTTTGCGGTGGCATCACAACCGGGGAAGCCAACCGCCAGTGTCCGGGCGCGTTTTTCATCTACATCGGCGCAGACAACAAGGTTCGCGCCCCCTAGCGCCTTCGAGCGTTTTTGCCCGATCAACCCACAACCCAAGATAGCTACCCCAGGATTTAGATTCATACGTCACCCCACGATTGGCCGCGGTCCTTGGGAACAATACGGCGCAAAGTGTAAATATCGGATTTTTGAAGATCATCCATATGCATTGAGAAATTTTCCCATGGGTCCCACACAGCACTGATGAGTTTCCCGGTCAGACCATCACTGATAGAAGAAGCGAGAAAAACAGCCAGCTCTGCACCACGCTCCAATGGAACGCCGCCCTCATTTTTTTGCTTGAGCGACCGCTCATAAAATGCCTGGCCCACACGCTCTGGTCCAGCCGCTAACACTTCGTCCAGTAGACGGGTATTGAGGGCACCCGGAGCAATCGAATTTACATCGATTCCTGCCCCTTTGACTTCTTCAGCTAACGTCTCCATGAAACGCACAATACCAGCTTTCGATGCGGCGTAGGCACTAATAAACGGCAGCGGTGAGGTGGCCCCCCCACCTGATAGTTGGATGATTTTTCCATAATGATGAGCGCGGAAGTGGGGCAATAACGCTCTGGCAGTTAATATGGATCCGAAAAGGTTGATCTCAACTGCTTTCACCCATGTTGCCCAATCTACAGTTTCAATCGGTCCTTTAGGGCCATATACACCGGCATTGTTGACCAGAATATGGATTTGAGAGAACTTTGTTAAAGCCACAGATACCAGGTGATTTACATCTTCCTCGCTTGAGACATCTGTACGGACCGCCTCCACCTTTTGATTTGCTCCACACATCGAGCGAAGCTCATCCGCCACATTAAAAAGCTTTGACTCATCTCGGGCGCATAGCAAAACATTGGCGCCCGCCTCTACGTAAGCGTGAGCAATGACTTCACCCAAGCCTTGGTTAGCGCCAGTGATAATCGCGGTACGGCCTGTAAGAGAAATGCTCATTCACACAGCCTTTCCCACTGCCACGTAAGTCACATCGGGAAGAGTTTCAACTTGATTAGCCAGGAAGCGGTTTGCATCCAAAATAATCGTAGACTGCATGGCTGCCAGCGCCTCAGACAGTGAAACAGAGCGATAATCAGGCCATTCTGTGGCGATAACCAGAGCATTGGCGCCATTTGCGGCTTCTATTGCAGAACAACATAATCGAATATTCGCAAGGTGATCTGGCAAATTTTTTACCGCAGGGTCATGCGCCCTGACCATCGCGCCTTGCAATAACAGCCATTGACATAACTCGACTGAGCTGGACCGTCGCAATGTGTCAGTTCCAGGTTTGTAGGTCAGTCCCCAGACAGCAATAGTTTTTCCTCTTAGATCGCCCAACAGTTGAACCAATCGACGTCGCGCCCAGTTCTTATGTGCATCATTACTGGCCTTAATGGCTGGGAAAAGATGCACCGGGACATCATATTGATTTCCGAGAAATGTCAAAAAGGCCACATCGCGCGCAAGCGTGCCGCCTGCAAATGCGCTACCAGGACCCAAGTAGGCTTTTGGGCCAATGCGTGTTTCCGACTTTAAGCCACGCTCAACCTCTTTCGCATCGGCTCCCACCTGCTCACAAATGGCTGCAATTTCATTGATGAAGGTGACAGAGGTTGCAAGAAAAGCATTCAAAGCATGTTTCGTCATTTCAGCGGATTCGACCGACATCCATTCGATATGGTCTGTGAAAGGCGCCAATAACTCAGCTAGAACTTTGCGGCTTTTCTCATTACGCACGCCGATCACTACCCGGTCAGGCTGCGTAAAGACAGAAATGGCTTTTCCCAGACGCAAGTTTTCCGGTGAATAAGAAAAGGATACCGAGATATCAGATCGAGCCTGTGTGAACAAAGATTCTAAACGGCTTGTGGTACCTACTGGTAGTTGGGACGAGATTAGAATCTCCTGGCCCGATTCAAGGTGAGGAAACAGACGGGATACCTGCTCGACTACAAAATCCACATCGGCGTTATCGTCATCATCTACAGGGGTATCATAGGCAACCCAAACAACTTGCACTCCTTTTACGGCTTTGGTTGGATCCATGGAAAAATCAAGGGAGCCAGATGTTACTCCTTTTTTCACCAGGTCTTCCAGCCTTGGCTCAAAAATCGGGGGATGACCATTCTTGAGATCCGCGATCACTTTCTCGTCGAAGTCCAGCCCGATGACACGGTGGCCAGCCGAAGCCAGGCACGAGGCGGTCACTGTTCCCAGGTGCCATAGCCCTGATACACAAACGTTCATATTCTTTCCTCCAGCAGCCAGTGATTGGCTTGTAAATATTCCAACGTGCGGACAATCCCTTGCTGGATAGTCAATTTCGGTTTCCAGCCTAAGGCGCGTACTTTTGAAGTATCGAGAAAAATAAAGGGACTATCCCCAATCCAACCACGCTCACCACCGGTATAGGTACGCCGCGGGCTCAATTTAAGATGGTTGCAAATCCACTTAATCGAATCATTGACTTCGCAATACTCGTCAGTTCCAAGGTTATAGATATTCACTTTTTCCTGCGCCCTTTCGATTACCAGCAGGATCGCATCGATACAATCCTGCACGTAAAGATAAGACTTACGCTGGTGCCCGTCGCCTAGAACGCGTAATTCTTCCGGGTTGTGAAGAAGTTGCTTATAAAAATCGAACACGTGTCCGTGAGAATAGCGTTCCCCTA
>DAOTXM010000441.1:0-12284 GCA_034435215.1 Anaerolineales bacterium | reverse complement strand
ATCGCTATTCGTATCCAACTTTCAATTCTCGGAGGAGAAACTGTGAAACGCCAACTAACTATTTTGTTCTCGCTGGTCATTCTGGCCAGCCTCGTCCTGGCGGCTTGTGGCGCCCCTGCGACGGAAGCCCCCGCCGAACCCGCTGCTCCCGCCGAACCTGCGGTTCCTGCAGCGACGGAACCTCCTGCCCCAACCGAACCCCCGGCGCCCGCTTTTGTGGGCGACATGTTTGAAGCCCCTGATTGCGAGTATGGTGGTGAGTTCAAGAAGATCGAGGCAGTGGATGAATACACCGTCAAGATCACCCTGTGTGTGCCTGATCCTGCCTTCCCGTCCAAGATCGCCTTCTCGTCCTTTGCCATCCAGCCGAAGGAACACCTGGAAGCAACTGGCGGCTCTCCGCTAGAAAATCCGATCGGCACCGGCCCATACATGGTCGAGGCCTGGGAACGCGGCAACCAGCTGGTCTTCAAGCGTTTCGCCGACTATTGGGGCGAACCTGCCATGAACGAAACCCTGGTCTTCCGCTGGGGTACTGAGTCCGCGCAGCGCCTGCTGGAACTCCAATCCGGTACCGTGGACGGCATCGACAACCCTGCTCCGGATGATTTCGCGGTCATCGAAGCAGATGCCAACCTGCAATTGAAACCGCGCCCGGCATTGAATATCTTCTACATCGGCTTCACCAACACCTTTGCCCCATTCGACAACGAAATGGTGCGCCAAGCGATTGCCATGGGCATCGACCGCCAGCGCATCGTGGACAACTTCTACCCCGCCGGGTCTGAAGTTGCCACTCACTTCACCCCCTGCGCCATTCCGAATGGCTGTGTGGGTGATGAGTGGTATGCATTTGATGTTGCAGCCGCTAAAGCCAAACTGACCGAAGCTGGTTTCCCGGATGGATTCAAGACCAAGTTGTACTACCGCGATGTTGTGCGTGGTTATCTGCCTCAGGTGAGCAACGTAGCCCAGGACATCCAGGCTCAATTGAAAGCAAACCTGAACATCGATGCTGAGATCGTGGTCATGGAATCAGGTGCATTCTTGGATGCAGCCGACTCCGGTTCGTTGGACGGCATCCATCTGCTTGGTTGGGGCGCTGACTATCCCGACCAGACCAACTTCCTGGATTATCATTTCGGTGCTGGTTCCTCCAAGCAATTCGGCAACAAATTCGATGACATTACCGAGAATCTGACCAAGGCTGCGCAACTCGCCAGTGATGAGGAACGTGAGCCTTACTATGTGGCTGCCAACAACGCCATCCGCACGCACGTTCCAATGATCCCGGTTGCTCACGGTGGTTCGGGTACAGCTTTCAAGGCTACCGTCGAAGGCGCTCACTCCAGCCCACTGGGGAACGAGAACTTTGCCGTGATGGGCATTCCCGGTCAGGATACCTTCGTCTGGATGCAGAACGCGGAACCCATTTCCCTGTACTGCGCTGACGAGACCGATGGTGAATCGTTGCGCGCCTGCGAGCAGGTCACGCAATCGCTGCTCGGTTATGAAGTGGCTGGTACCGCGGTGGAACCTGTTCTGGCAGAATCTTACTCAGCCAGCGACGATCTGACCGAGTGGACCTTCAACCTGCGTCAGGGCGTTTTGTTCCATGATGGCTCCAGCCTGGACGCCAACGACGTGGTTCAGTCCTTACTCATTCAGTGGGATGCTGCCAACCCGTTGCACACGGGTAACACTGGTGCGTTCTCCTATTGGAGCGGTCTCTTCGGCACATTCCTGAACGCTCCTGCTGAATAACCCAAGCACCTTAGGAAAGCTCATAAAAACCCCCGGCAAGAGTGATTTTGCCGGGGGTTATCCAAAAATGATATGACCACGTATATTTTACGACGTCTTTTCTCCAGTATTCCTGTTTTATTAGGCATTCTTTTTGTCACCTTCGCCCTGGGGCGCTGGATTCCCGGCGACCCCTGCCGGGCAATTCTGGGGGAAAAAGCAACAGATGAAGTATGCGACGAATTCATCCGTCGGCATGGCCTGGATAAACCGATACCCGTGCAGTTCGGGATTTACATTACTGAGCTCGCCCAGGGTGATTTTGGGCGCTCTTTCCGCTTTTCCAAACCAGTCAATGATCTATTGATCGAGCGCCTGCCCATTACTGTCGAACTAAGCTTCAGCGCTCTCTTCGTCAGTATGATCGTAGGCATTCCCTTAGGTATTATTTCAGCCGTCCGCCACAATTCCTGGGTGGATGTGTTGACCATGTTTTGGGCAAACATCGGGGTGTCCATGCCCGTTTTCTGGTTGGGTTTGATGCTGGCGTATGTATTTGACCTCACTCTTAAAGATACCCCGTTTCAATTGCCGCCCTCTGGCCGCCTAAGCCCGGGCATCCTGACCACACCGTTCTGGCAGGTCTGGGGGTTGGAACTTACGCCCGATAGCGCCTTTTATGGGATTGCGGACTTTATCAGCCGCATGAACATTACCAATGCCATCCTCAGTATCAACGGCGATTTGTTTGCCGATGCTGTCAAGCATCTGATCTTGCCCTCCATTGCCCTGGGAACCATCCCAATGGCTTTGATCGCCCGCATGGCGCGCTCCAGCATGCTGGAAGTCCTGGGACAGGACTACATCCGTACGGCGCGGGCAAAGGGACTCATCCAAAGGGTTGTGATCATGAAGCATGCCTTCCGGAACGCATTGCTGCCACTGGTAACAGTCATTGGTTTGTCGTTGGGCGGTCTGCTGGGCGGCGCTGTGCTTACTGAAACGGTCTTCAACCTTTCGGGGGTCGGACGTATCCTCTATGATGGCATTACAGCCCGCGATTATGGCATTGTGCAAGGGTTTACAGTGGTTATCGCGATCTTCTTTGTTCTTTTGAATCTGATTGTGGATATCTCTTACGCCTATCTAGATCCTCGCATCCGGCTGGACTAGGAGTCAGCATGGAAAATACTGGAAAAATCGCAAAACTGGATGCGGAAGGTCTCTCGCTCAAATCTGTCAGCCTGTGGCAGATCACCTGGCGACGGTTGTTCCGCCGCAGATCTGCCATCGTCGGCCTGGTGATCCTGGGGATCCTGATCCTGATCGCCCTGACCTGCCAGTGGATTGCGCCTTATGATCCCCTGCAGGTTTTGTTGGGGGTCGAGCCGGTGAAAGCGCGACAGGCGCCCTGCATTCACATCCTTGGCTGCCCTACGGACCAGTCGCAACATATCATGGGCATCGATGGCAACATCCGTGACCAGTTCAGCCGTCTGCTCTATGGCGCGCGCTTGAGCTTGATGATCGGTTTTACAACCGTTACCTTCGCTATTGTCATTGGCACGATCCTGGGCGCTTTAAGTGGATATTTCGGTGGTTGGACGGACAACGTCATCATGCGTTTCATGGACGTCTTGCTGGCCTTTCCATCCTTGCTGCTGGCAATTGCGATTGTGACTGTGCTTGGACCCGGGTTACAGAATGCCTTGCTTGCCATCGGGATTGTTTCGATCCCGGCTTACGCGCGTGTCATGCGCGCCAGCGTACTCACGATCCGTGAAATGGACTATGTGTCCGCCACCAAAGCCCTGGGCGGGAACTCGGTCCAAATTCTGTTCCGACGCATCCTGCCAAACGCCCTCACCCCGCTCATTGTGCAGGGCACACTTGGCATCGCTACTGCGATCCTGGATGCCGCTGCGCTCTCCTTCCTGGGACTTGGTGCACAACCGCCCACGCCCGAATGGGGAGCGATGCTCGGTTCCGAACGCAACCAGGTCTTCACCGCCCCGCATCTGGTCTTCTACCCGGGCGCGGCGATTATGATTACCGTGCTGGCCTTCAACCTGTTGGGCGATGGGCTGCGGGATGCGCTCGACCCGCGTCTGGCGCACATTAGTTAGTTTCATCAATCACGGAAACGACGGGCAGCCCCCGTCGTTTTTGATTGTGTAGAGCAGAGTATAATGAATCAATTGATTGCCCCGCCATCCTGTAGCGGGGTGAAAGCGTTCGTCGTTCTCTGAACTGAGGGCCCATGGACCGACACACCTCCCAAAAACGTTTTTATTCTCTTGTCTATCTCATGTTGGCCGCCCTGCTGACGTTCTCCTGTGCGTTGCCCGGTTTGCCTACCCAACCGCCTGCACCAACGCCGACCCTCCTTCAGCAGGAACCCTTGCCGCCGGTGCTCGTGGAAGTTTCACCAGCCAATGGAAGTCAACTGGGACTCGCAGAACCGATCACCTTCTACTTCAGCCAACCGATGGACCGCAATTCTGTCGAGGCGGTTCTCTTCGGACTGCCGGCCGGCTCCCGTACCTGGAGCGACGACTCGACCCTGACGTTCACCCCAAACGAGCCGTACGCAGCCGACACCGACATAACGGTTGCCATCCTGACGTCCGCGAAGGCTGCGAACGGGATGCATCTGGTCGCCCCCATCACGCTGACCTATCACACGACACCCCGCCTGCGTGCGATCAACTTCCTGCCTGAACCCGCCAGCCAGGATATCGACCCAAAGGCCGCCATCGCCGTGACGTTCAACCAGCCGGTGGTGCCGCTGGGCGGGGGAACCAGCACTTCGACGCGTTCAGGGCAGGATTTACCGGAAGCCTTTTCGCTGAATCCGGCGGCAAAGGGAAGCGGGGAATGGCTCTCGACCAGCACATATGTTTTTTACCCTGAACCGGCCCTGGCAGGCGGTGAAACCTATACGGTCGACCTGAACACGGATCTGGTCTCCACAACCGAAGCACCACTGGACCTGGCCGGCAGTTCGATTGCCTGGTCGTTCACCACAGCTTTGCCGAGGTTGGTCTCCGTGGAACCCTCCAATGAGCATGCCCTCGCGCTCGACCCCATCATCAAACTGACTTTCAACCAGGCCATGGACCCGGCCAGCCTGGAGAATGGTTTTACGTTCCTGGGCGGCGGTGCGCCTGTGACCGGCGAGGTCGCCTGGAACGAGGACCAAACGGAGATGACCTTCGTACCAGACAAATTGCTGGCCGGGAACACCGTCTACACGTTGACCGTTAACAGCCAGGCTACAGCGGTCAGCGGTACACCGATTGCACTGGAACAGCAATTCGAGTACACCACATATCGCACTTTCAGTATACAAAGCAGCGAACCAGTGGAGGCGGGCATCAAGGCGGAGAACAACAGCGTACGGGTCTTTTTCACCGCACCGCCCAAAAAAGTCGACAACCTCGAAGATTTTATTCGCTTGAGCCCGGAGGTTTCCAATCAGGGGATGTATCTCGATGGTACGATCTTGAATGTCAACGGATTTTTCCTGCCCGAGAGCGAATACACGCTGACCATTTCTCCCGAACTGGTGGACGCCTGGGACCAGCCATTGGGGATTGCCTTCGAGCTCAATTTTCGCACGCCTGCCGCTACCCCCAGCCTGAACATGCCATATTGGGAGACCGTCTACATCGTGCGCCCGGACGAGCCGGTTCTGCGCGCCAATGCGACCAACATCCAGCAGGTGGACGTGTCGGTTGCACCAATCACGTTCAGCGATTTTCAACTGTTGACCGGTCAGAACAGCTATGAGGCATTCCAGACTTTCGTACCGCAAAAGTCTGTGCCCTATTCACGAACCTACAGATTGGCTCCCAGTCGCAGTGAGCCGATCGATCTGCCGCTGGCAGGCACAGGGGAGGACCTTGCAACCGGGTTTTATTATGTGAAAGTCGATTCGCCGCAATTGAACCAGGCGGTTGGTGCCACGGATTTCACCGTCAGCGCGCGTGCCGGCGGCCCGGGCGAGCGTCCGTACCTGGTTGCAGCCAGCAACATCAACCTGACGCTCAAGGTCGGTGCAACCGATGCGCTGGTATGGGCTACTGATCTGCGCACGAATGAACCGGTCTCTGAGTCGTTCACGATTTATGACGGCAACGGGGAGGATGCCATCAGCGCCCAGACGGACGCGCAGGGGCTGTGGCAGGGAGAGCTTCCACCGCAGGACCAGCCCGGCCGAACCTATACAGTTTTGATGGGCGCAGCGGGACAGGCAAATTTCGGCGTGGCGCAATCGTCCTGGAACAGCGGCATTTCTCCCTGGGATTTCGGTATTTCCCTGCGGCCTCGGGCACCGGAGCCGGAGGCTTATCTGTACACTGACCGTCCTATTTACCGCCCTGGACAGACGGTCCACTTCAGGGGCGTGGCGCGGCAAGCCTTCAATGGGCGCTACACCTTGCCGGATTTCTCGTCCGTTAAGTTGGAAATGCAGGATAACAACGGGCGCGTCATCCAAACTTTCGATCTGTTGCTCTCGCCCTACGGCACCTTCCATGGCGAATACCAGCTCTCCCCTGAAGCAGAGCCTGGGTATTACTCGCTCAGGAACGATGACTTGAACACTTACCTTTCCTTCGATGTAGCCGAATACCGCAAACCGGAGCTCGAGCTGAACGTCGCCTTCGGGAAGGAACAGGTCAAAGCTGGCGAGCAGCTACGGGCCGAGTCTGAAGCGCAGTATTACTTTGGCGCACCTGCCAGGGAGGTGGATGTTCAATGGTACCTGTACGAACAGTCCACCTATTTCTATCTTCCCGGTTACCAGACGGGCGTGATCGAGGCCGATTGGCTGATCCCGAACTGGGGCCAGAACGGCGATTTTGGCCGGACGCTGGAAAGCGGCACAACGCGCACGAACGAGGCCGGGAAACTGGTTCTGGAGTTCCCCGCCCTTCCCGCCTCGGATGCGCCTCGTTCCCTGACCCTGGAACTGACAGCGCAAGATGAGAGCGGATTCCCCGTCAGCGCGCGCACCGAGATGCTCGTACATCCGGCGGATTTTTACATCGGTTTGCGGCCTGACCAGTGGGTGGGGCAAAGCGGCAAAGCCATCGGTTTCGAGGTATTTACCGCGAATTGGGATCGAAATCCCAGCCCCTCACGCGCCCTGCAAGCCGAGTTCAAAAAGGTACGTTGGGAACGCAAGGACCCGCCCCCAGAAGCGGTTTACGCCCTGCCCACCTATGAACCAATTTACACGCTGGTGAGCAGCAGCAATTTAGCCACAGCCCGGGACGGCAAGGCCCGCCTCTCCTTCACACCAGAAGACCCGGGCACTTATATGCTGGAGGTCTTTGGCGGCGGGGCGCGCACGCAGGTCCTTTTGTGGGTCACTGGCGGTCAGAACGCTGCCTGGCCCAGCCTGCTCAACGACCAGGTGAAATTGACGACAGACCAGGATATTTACCTGCCCGGTCAAACGGCAAGCATCTTCATCCCCAATCCGTTTGGCAGGAGTGTACCGGCCCTGGTGACCGTAGAACGCGGAAAGATATTGAGCGCTGAGATCCTCGCGTTGGGCGCCAGCGGCTCGACCTATACGCTCGATTTGACAGATGAACATGCCCCCAACGTGTATGTTTCCGCCACGTTGCTGGGTCCCGACAACCGCTTCCGCCAGGGGTACGTGGACCTGGAAGTAAAGCCGCTTGTCCAGGAGCTGCAAATCGAGCTGACTGCTGAACCGAAGGTCAATGTGCCGCGCGGTGAGATGACGTTACGGCTGCGTGTCACCGACAGCAGCGGGGCGCCGGTCAATGGAGAGTTTTCCCTCTCGGTGGTCGATAAGGCCGTGCTGGCGCTGGCCGATCCGAATGCCCCGGATATCCTGTCGGCGTTTTACAGCAAACAATATCTTGGCATTACCACCGGCCTGTCGCTGGCGGCTTACAGTGGACGCAGCGTCCTTCAACCGCCGGGACTTGGCGGGGGCGGGGGTGGCGGAGGGATCGTACCCGTGCGCGAAGAATTCCCGGATACCGCCTACTGGAACCCGACCTTCATTACCGATTCCAACGGCATGGGACAGGTAACCGTGACCCTGCCCGATAGCCTGACAACCTGGGTGATCGAAACGCGCGGCGTAACCCTGGATACGCACGTCGGGCAGGCAGAAACCGAAGTGGTAACCACCAAGCCGTTACTCATCCGTCCGGTCACACCGCGCTTTCTGGTGAGCGGTGACCATGTGGAATTGGCGGCCATCGTCCATAACAATACGAGCAATAACCTACAGGCAAGTGTCGATCTACAGGCCAGCGGTTTTACGCTGGACGATCCGGGGAAGGCCACGCAAACCGTCAATGTCTCCGCCAATGACCGCGCGCGCGTGACCTGGTGGGGCAAGGCTGATGATGCAGTGGAAGCCGATCTGGTCTTCGCGGTCAGCAGCAACAGCAGTGGACAGACCCTGAGCGACGCCGCCAGGCCGGCTCTCGGTCCGTTGCCGATCCGCCAGTACGTCGCGCCGCAGACCTTTGTCACTTCGGGCATGATGACCGATGGGGGCAGGCGTCAGGAAGTCATCAGCCTGCCGCGTAGTTTCTCCCCCACCGGCGGCAGGTTGGATGTGGAGATGTCGCCCTCGCTGGCCGCTTCCCTGCTCAGCAGCCTGGAAGCATTGCCCACGCCCTCCTGCACTTGCAACAATGAGGCGGTCTTGTCTTATTTCCTGCCCAATCTCGAAACCTACCGTGCCTTGCAGGCTTCCGGCATAGACGATCCCATTCTGAAGGCGCGCCTGGATGAAAGCCTGACCGACAGCATCACAGCGCTCGTCCGCAACCAAAATTTCGACGGCGGCTGGGGCTGGTTGCAGGGCAGCAACTCAGACCCGTATATTTCGACGTACGCGCTTTTCGGGCTTGGACGCGCCCGCCTGGCAGGCATCAATATCCTGGACGACACCTTCGAACGTGCACATGAATTCTTGCGGGGATATGCGCTGGCCGATCCCACGCTGGGCACTTTCCAGGCCTGGGAACTCGACCGGTTGACCTTCACTCTCTTTGCGCTGGGACAAACCAGCGGCTTGCCGGAAGCGGATTGGCCGGTGCTCAACACCATGTACGATAAACGCGATCAGCTAAGCCCCTGGGCGCAGGCGCTACTGGCGCTCAGCCTCCAGGCCACCTCACCCAACGACGCCCGTGCCCGCGACTTGATCGCCAACCTCGAAGCTGCCGCTATCCGCACAGGCAGCAGCTCCAACTGGGAGAGCGAGCCCGGTTCCTGGCGCAACCCCGGCACGCCGCTGTACACTACGGCCGTCGTGGTCTATGCCCTGGCACAGCGCGATCCTGCCGCGCCGGTGTTGATCGAAGCCGTGCGTTACCTGTCATCCAACCGCAATGCCCGCAGGTTGTGGGGGTCCACCTACGAAGACGCCTGGATCATCCTGGCATTGACCGAAGCCATGAAAGGCTTTGGAGAGTTGCAGGCTGATTTCACCTTCTCCGCCACCCTCAACGGCGCGCAACTGGCTACCGGCGATGTCAGCGGCACCGCGATTTTTACCCCTGTCAGCGCCAGCGTCCCGCTCGAATATCTCTCGCCCAATGCCCCCAACGCACTCGTCATCAGCCGGGAATCCGGGCTGGGACGCCTCTATTATCGTGCTTCCCTGCTGCTCAACCGGCCGGTCGAGACAGTCCAGCCACTGAACAAGAGTATGGAGGTCAGCCGTGCTTATTTTGATACAGCCTGTAAAAGAGACTGCCCGCCTCTTTCCACGCTTCGGCTTGCCCCCAATTCCAAGCTTACCGCCCGCCTGACGTTGACCCTGCTGAACGACTCCTACTACGTCATGCTCGACGATTACATTCCCGCCGGAACAGAGATCCTGAATCAGACCCTCAGGACCAGCCAGCAGGGCACGGATGGGACAGAGGCCCAGCTTGCTTACGATCCGGACGATCCATTCGCGCGCGGCTGGGGCTGGTGGTACTTCAACGAGCCGCAGATCCATGCCAACCGCATCACCTGGACGGCCGATTACCTGCCCGCCGGAACCTACGAATTGACCTACACCCTCATCCCCACGCACGCAGGTGAATTTCACGTGCTGCCTGCGCATGCCTGGCAGGCCTTCTTCCCGGATGTGCAGGGCACGAGTGCCGGAACGATTTTCGAGATAACGGCGAAATAGTCTGTCCGTCTTTGTTTCCCCAGAAGTTGTAACGCTTGGCCAACTTGGGTCTTACAGGTCACTTGACTTGTAAGACCCGTTTGATTTCTTAACGCGACCTGTGCCTGTCCTCCCGCAATTCCCTGGCTTGGAACGCTACGCCAATCGCAATCAGAACAATAATGGCCATCAAGCCCAGCCCGTTATTCAAGTTGAGCGCTTCGGCCACCAGCGCTGCACCCACCAGCGAAGACAGGGAAATCAGCGCCCAATCCAAAAATGCGCCCACCAGGATCACCCCGATCACCCCACCGATGATGAAAGCCATCCATGGCAGCCAGCCATGCTCCAGGTGAAAGAATGGCACCAGGAATTGCATGGCCAGATAACCTCCTGCCAGAAACGCAGCCAATCCGATGGCAAATCGCTGCACCAGGACGGCCAACACCGCAGCCAACAGACCGATCCCGATGCCAATGATCAAACCGACCCATTCCGGGCCTTGCAGCAGATGATTGGCCAGTAAAAGACCGGCCACGAAGCCTGCCCCGGCCACGAACAGCCAGAAGACCTTGCGCCCAAAGAACAGCAAGGCAGCGCCGACAAGTACGTTCACAACTGGCATTTCCAACTCCTACCTGACTTGACAATATCAAATTTTGGACCTCTTTTGAATAACTTGGCAAATGTGACATTGTCGAACCGAAACTATTTCACAAATGGGAACCATATCCCAATCGCGGCCAGGGTGCAGAAGATGATGGTCACGACTGCGACCCCGACGACGACATCTCGCGATTCCCGCAGGTCCGTAACTTGCAGGTTGGGAGCAAGGCCCTGTACCTCCCAGTGTGGTCCGGCGAACCAGGCAAAGATCAGGCCGCCCATCAGGCCACCGACATGCCCCCAGTTGTCGATGCCCGGCTGCAACCCCAGAAACAGGTTGATGGCTACTACGAAAATAACATTGTTGAGCGCGGCTCTCACACGCGATCCAAGCAGCTTGCGGTTCTGGACCAGAAAGATGCCCTCGGCTCCGATCAACCCAAAGATGGCGCCGGATGCGCCAACAGAGTAAGCGCTGGTGAACAGGAACGAGAACACCGTCCCGGCAAAACCACTCAGGATGTAAAGCAGCAGGAAGCGCCCATGCCCGTAGCGGCGTTCCAGATCAGCGCCAAAGGCGTTCAAGGCGTACATGTTAAAGCCAATGTGTAGAATCGAGCCGTGCAGCAGCATAGGAGTGAAAAAGCGCCACAGTTGACCGGCGCGAATAGCATCATTGGCTTTGGCACCCAGCGAGACCACCAGATCATAACCAAAGATAAACTGGCTCAATAGTTGCAGCAAGTATACGACCACCGTAATGCCCAGAATGGTGTAGGTCACGCGCGGACTGGAAACAGGCAAGGCAACGAGGGCAGGCCGCGGCTGAGGCGGAGGCGAAGGATAACTTTCTTCAGGGGGCAGGGTCGTGTTCACAGCGCCACCTTGCGGTGCTTGACGCGGTGATGCTCCGCTTCGATAATGGCGCGGACGGTGTCCACCGTTTCGTCCAATTTGTAGTCATGGTTGATGATCACGTAATCGAAGGCCTCCACGCGCTTGAGTTCCTTGCGCGCGGTGGCAATGCGCAAAGCCAGTTCATCGGACGTTTCGGTCTTGCGTGCCTGCAGGCGGCGGACCAGCTCTTCTTCGCCTCCGGTGGTAATGAAGATCAACAGCGCTTCGGGCGCCAGCTTGCGCACGGTTTCCGCGCCCTGTACGTCCAGGCGCATGACCACATCCTTGCCGCTGGCCAGTGCTTCCCGCACCTGCTGTTTCGGAATGCCTTTGTAATCGCTGTACACAATGGCATATTCGATCAGTTCATTTTGTTCGATCATGCGGGCAAACTCTTCCTTGGAAACGAAAAAATAATCTACCCCGTGCACCTCATTCTCACGTTTGGGACGGGTGGTGGCAGTGACTACAAAGTGGAAAGGCATGCCGCGTTCCTGCATGCGCTGCATGACGGTGTCCTTGCCCACGCCGGAAGGACCGGAGATGACGATCAACAACGGTTGGGGAGTAAGGAGGGTGAATTCGGGATCAGCACTCATGCGTGTATTGTATCTTAAACAGACCCTGCTGAAGTTTGAAAACCAAAATCGACAATCAGTGTGCCAAACTTGAATTTGAAAAACTTGTAAGGTCTTGGAGACCTTTCAGGTCTTTGATAAAATTTATATATGCCGACTGATTCACTGACAGAACTTTTGGGGAAGCAAATGCTCACGGGATACGGCATAATTTGGGTGTCTAAAGCCAAAGGAGCCGCACCCATGAGCATCAGCAAAGAATTGTACACCCGCTTGGAGCAAGCGATCAT
>DAOTXM010000440.1:0-4878 GCA_034435215.1 Anaerolineales bacterium | reverse complement strand
TCTTGTCGAAGAACAGGCGCTTCTCCGTGTCTTGGGGCACATCGTCGTACCAGACCACTTCGCCACCGATGGTGACCTTGATCTTCTTGGTGCCGGTGCCGAGGTGGGCGAAGCGGATCTGGGAGTTCAATGGTGCCCATTTGTTCTCGTAGACCGGGAAGTAGTACTTGTAGGAGAGCAAGCCTTCCGGGATGCCGATGGTTTCGTTGTAGTCCAGCAATGTGCCGGATGGCATGGACTGCAAGCGAATGGCGGCGACGATCTTGGGCAAGTTCGTGCTTTCCACGATCACCGGCCCACCACTCAGATCATACGATACACGCCTCTCTCCCCCACTCGGCGGACCATATCTTCCCTTTAAATTACCGCTGATGCTTACAAACACATCAGCACACCCAACCGCAGGATTGATCGTCGCTGTGTAGTTTTGAGCTATTTGATTCGTCGTTACAAGTTTGTAGTCACGGTTGGGAGGATCAAAAGTATAACACGCGTGCAGTGGGACTAGTTTGCCAGACCAATGAAATGGAACTGTGAAAGAGTAATTCCCAAGGTCATCCGTCTTTACAGTCCTGGCCGTACCATCCACATAACTCAACATCACCCCGGCAGCGCCTGCGTTGCCGGAAATGATAGGCATTGCATAGACATGGACATAATCAATATACATCCTGGCCGGGAATGCTGTATTGCCATCGGGCGAACCAGGCCAGTTTCCTCCAATTGCCAGGTTCAGTAGGATAAAGAAAGGATTTTGGAATTCTTCTGTGCCGTTGATGCCATTCTGAATATTTACCTCGCAATATTGGGTCCCATCCACAAACCATCGTATATAATTTGCATCCCACGCGATATTGTAAATATGGTATTGCGTAACATCGATGTCCGGGATCGAGTTACTCGAAGGACATCCATAGGATGCGGGAGGGTTAACGCCATCGTCATCCCAATGGACCGTGCCATACACTCTATTCTCGGTGTTGATGTGCTCCATAACATCTATCTCGCCAGAAGCAGGCCAACCAACCGAGTCGAAATTACTTCCAAGCATCCAGAATGCAGGCCACAGTCCTTGACCGGAGGGCAACTTCATACGCGCCTCTATTCTCCCATATTTAAATTCCCGTTTCCCTTTGGTGGTCAAGCGAGCAGATGTATATTGGCAAGGGCCATACCAACAAGCAAAACCACCATTCTCCGGTTTGGCAGTAATGGTAAGCTCTCCGCCAGATACGGTTGCATTGGGACAATTGGTGTAATATTGCAACTCATTGTTCCCCCAACCATGACCTCCAACTTCACAAGACCAGTTACCAGGATTTAGGGAAGTTCCGTCGAATTCATCCCCCCAGATCATCGTCCAAATAGGACCATACATTTCTGAATGTGTTTCGATAACACCCCTATCCCGATAAAAATATTTCCAGATAAACCCGTTTTCATGATTTGCTATTGACAGGAAAATCCATTCCTGACCCAATGCACTAAAGCGGTCGCTACACTTACCATAGTTGACACCTGGTTTTGCCATCACAGAGTCACGAAAACCATATGTTGCACCATAACATGTGAAACCCGAGGCAATATTCTCCAAATTTACTATGGCTTGCGTTGCAAGAGGGGAAAGCAAAGCCAGAGCGCCAGCATGAGGCGTTACGAGCCCTGGTCTGGTTTCTGGCGAACCAACCATCGCGGTTGGCGGCGCGCCTTGCTGCACATATCCACCAGAACCAATATCGAAACTATCGGATAACCCCCAGGCATCGTAGGCTTGATCTTGTGCATACTTAATCTGGGCACGTGTTGCCGAATTGATTGTATTCCAACCATAGGATGTTTCCATTTCTCGGATAAACAGGGCCGGACTCGCATAGGTGAAATATGAGCCGTCCCAGGAGACATCCTCCACGGTTATTCCGTTATAGATTCCTGCTGGTTTGTTGAGCGCCAAAAGGCTTTGTTGAAATTCTGCTTCACTTAATTGTCCTAACGCCCGAGCAACGAAGTTAATGATGCGGTTTTCATTGGAATAATAATCAGCTTGGGAGCCACCTTGCGGATTCTCGATATTCCCCCATGAAAAACGATGGGTGTCAAAATGATACCAGATCGTGAAATCCATATCGTCCAAAATGGCGTCAGCTTTTTGTGCAAGGGCAGGATGGTTGTTTGCTTCCGAATATTCACGAATTGCAATGAGACTTGCGGCCAGCCAGGCATTGTCTATGGATGGCACAAGGTGATTATCACCGGCACTACCGCCAACTACGGGTGGCGACCAGGAGACCCAATACCATTGATAAAAAACACTGTTATCGTACGCATTGGGTCCATTAGGTTGTTGAATCTGCGAACCTGTTTGCCATGCACGGAGTTGATCAAGGGTGGCGCTGATTTCAGATTCGGTTTCGCTCCAACTAGGACTCCAAGTTCGTTGCAGATCATAGGCTGCGACCCAGGAAAGTGCATAGAAGCCAATCTCAGCGGGATTGGCATAATCCCCACCTGTGATCGTCGATGAACGCCAACTCCAAGGAAGATGATGATCGGTCGCCCAATCGGACTTCAGGTATGACCAAGTGTCCTTAGCCAATTCGTCAAGAAATTCACTCTCCGCTGTCGACAACACCGGTGAGAAATCTGGCTTCGTTCGAGATAAAACTAAGGACTCGGTTGAAGCGTTTACTTCACCAAAATTTGAGGCGATCATACAAAACAATATGATTGAACAGATTGATCTCGTAACCTGAGGGTAAAAACGGCTTATATGCAAGGAAGCCTCCATCCCTGACTAACGAATTTCCCTTATAGAAATAGATTCTATCGTTATAACGGGAAAACCCTAAACGGATGCACGAAAAAAACACGGAGGCACTGAGTCACGGAGATTCCGAAGGGAAACGGATCCAAGATTGGGCTCAAACCGATAAAATGGCTCTTTGTCTCTGTGGTTAAGTCCCGCTAAAAACGGAAGAACTCAAATATATTATAGCAATTTTGTAAACCAACTACAACTCATTTGGCCCCAGGGCTATCGCATCTAAATTCGGTTTTTGGCTGTTTTTCAGCCTTTTCGTGGCGTTTTGGCGTTCCGCCCTACCTCGAAAACCTTCAAACTGGCAAATCCATGCCTCTGCAAAGATTTTGAAGATGGAAAGATCGGGCAAGTTGCGCTGAATTCTGAGAAAACTAACGTTAGAACACCATTTTCAAGCATCAAACGCCAGTTTTGAATGTAAAATTAGATGCGATAGCCCTGACGGCACTTCCCCTCTATTTGCGAAGATACGATAAAATAACAAAACTGCGGAGGTGAGCATGCCTTTACTTGTTTCTATTTTCTTCGGTTTCGTGCCCATGTTCTTATTTGCCGGGTTCATCAACTGGCTGGATCGTTATGAGAAAGAACCCAAAGCCCTGTTGGGGGCGGCCTTTATATGGGGCGTGTTGATCGCTGGCGGCGGCGCTTATATCATCAATACCGTGCTTGGCCTGGGCGTGTACATTGTTACCGGTTCGGAAGGCGCCACCGACTTTGCTACGGCTTCCATCATCGCCCCGGTCGTGGAGGAAAGCCTGAAAGGGCTGGCCGTGCTGGTGGTGTTCTTCCTGTTCCGCAAGGAATTCGACTCGATCCTGGATGGAATCATCTACGCCGGTATCACTGCGCTGGGATTCGCCGCCATCGAGAACGTTTTGTACATCTACAATTATGGTTACCAGGAGGGCGGCTGGTCAGGGTTGTGGCAGTTGGTCTTCATCCGTGTGATCCTGGTTGGCTGGCAGCATCCCTTCTACACGGCTTTCACGGGCATTGGCCTGGCCATCGCACGCATGAACCGCAATATTTTGATCAAGATCATCGCCGTGTTGGGCGGCTTTGCTGTCGCGGTTTTCACGCATGCCTTCCATAATACCTTCGGCAGCCTGATCGGCGGGATCGAAGGCCTGGCCCTCGGTACTTTCGTTGACTGGATAGGCTGGTTCTTCATGCTGATCTTCATCGTTTGGATGATTTTCAATGAGCGTAGCATCCTGAAACGTCATCTACAAGAAGAAGTCACCAGCGGGTTGATCTCCCCGGTGCAGTATCGCACGGCCATATCTTTCGCGCAAACTGGCGCGCGCTTGAATGCCTTGACCTCCGGCAATTATCTGGCTACATCGCGCTTCTACCAGGTCTGCGGCGAGCTGGCGCACAAGAAAGAACAACTTGCAAAATTAGGAGATGAAAAGGGCAATCTGGCAATCATCGAAAAATTGCGCGGCGAGTTGACCCAATTGGCGCCGGTGGCGAAGACCTAAACATCGACCTTCGGAAGGCTCTGAGCTTTCCGAAGGTTTTTAATCTCATGGTAAAATCCCCTTCGCACACGCCCCCGTAGCTCAGTGGACAGAGCGTCGGCCTCCGGAGCCGAAGAGGACAGTTCGAGTCTGTCCGGGGGTACTTTTAGCAGGAACCGCCAGCAGTGACTGTTGTGCGGTTTCTTTCTTATCAGGCGGGATTCGAAACGAGACGAATTCTTATACCCAGGGCGGTCACAAATTGCGCTTCTTCATAGATTGGAAAGCACAATTTGTGACCGTGGGCATAATATCATTCTATGCCCAGACATTCCACAAGCCTTGCTCAGCGTCTTCGTCCGGTGAAAAGTCAATATCGTTAAATACTTCCCAGGTCTCGATATGCGAGCTTAAAATCGCCAAGAAAAGCTCTTGGCGTCCCATTTGAGATGCTTGGCAACCTTTGCGTCTGAGTGCCCGGAACGGGTATGGCGATGATTGATCTTTCCTTATTGCCATTACCGATAAAGTCCAGTGTACACGTAAAGGTTGTCAGAAAGTACCGCGAAAATGGGTGGGCGTGCGGAGCTCGCC
>DAOTXM010000439.1:0-2256 GCA_034435215.1 Anaerolineales bacterium | reverse complement strand
TGGCGTTTTTTCGAAATATTCCAAGATGCGCCATTCCTGAAACGCCCGGCCAAAAATGGAAAAGTGGAGAAACTGATTGCCCAATTCCCCTCCACCACGGCGGCGCACCTGACGACCATTCATACAGGACAACTCGTGGGCCAGAGCGGCGTGTACGAGTGGTTCTACTACGAGCCGCTGCTGGACCGGGTGATCGCGCCGTTGTTGTTTTCCTTCGCGGGGGATGACGAGCGCGACACGCTCAAAGGCCTGGTAAAGCCAAACAAGCTGTATCCAAATCAGACGCTGTATCGGGAACTCGGTAAACTGGGCATTGCCGCGCATGTTTTCGGGGTCAGGGATTACACGCCTTCCACCTATTCGAACGTGGTCATGCATGGTGCTCAGTTAAGTTCTTTCAAAACGCTGGCAGAAGCGCTGGTCAATCTGGGGCTGTTGCTCGAAACTTCGACCAGCCCCGTTTATATTCATTTCTACGTCGATACCATCGACAGTCTCGCGCACAAGTACGGCCCGACCGCCCCCCAGACCGAGGCCGAGATCGAGGCTTTTTTGCTCGTCATGGAATACTTCTTCGAGCGTGTGTTCGCCGGCAAGAAGAAAATCCTGCTCCTGCTGACCGCTGACCACGGCGCCTCCGAAGTGGACCCGCAAACGACAGTTTTCCTGAACAAGGACAAGCGCTTCAGAGACATCGAGCGTTTCCTCAAGACGAACAAAGCCGGGAATTTTCTTGTCCCAGCCGGGTCGCCGCGCGATATGTTCTTGTACGTGAAAGATGGTTTGCTGGATGAGGCGCTGGAGTTTTTATCAACCAGGCTGGAAGGTAAGGCGGAAGTGGTTAAAAGTGCATGGTTAATGGAAAATGGTTATTTTGGCCCGGTGATTTCTCCAAAATTCCGGGCGCGTGCCGGGAACTTGGTCATCCTGCCCTATCGTTACGAGTCGGTCTGGTGGTATGAAAAGGACCGCTTCGAGCAACGCTATTACGGTCACCACGGCGGATTGACGCCGCAGGAGATGGAAATTCCGTTTCTTACACTTGAAATGTAAGAGAAGTCCAAAAAATAAGGATGACGTGCGCAGCACGCCATCCTTATTTTTTGGTATCTTTTTGCAAACCTGGCCATTTCGAAAATTTATGGCCGGCTATGAGGTTCGGCCCGCCAGTCACAGATGCGGATTCCGGAAGTCGTCTGTCCGCCCTGGACCAGGAAGGGCTTCAACGTGCCATCATCGTTGACGTACGCTCCTTCCAGGTTGTACCCCGGCGCCCAGGCGTAGGCAAAATAGTTGCCGTTCGGGAGCAGAAAACTGTAGGTCATCTGGTTCTCCGGGATGGAAAATTGGATGATCTGACCCGTACCGACCCGCTCGAAATAGAGCGTCATGGGTGGGTTGAACTCGCTCGGATAGCAGATATTGCCTGCCACCGTGCCATGCGGCAAATCCGTCACTTTCACTCGGATCTCCACATAGAAAGCCTGGTTGTCCTTCTCGCCATATCCGAACAGGGCACCGGATGGGTTACGCAGCATCCAGTAACCAACATGCTTTCCAAACGCATCAGGTGCGGTCAGAGGTACAGAGACATCCACGGTTTGTCCGGGCGCTACATAGCCCGGCAGGCGTACGGCGGTCGTACCACCCAACTGTGCGCCACCAGTATAGACCAGCATGTAATCGGGCGTCCAGGTGCAGGTGCCGCGATTTTTCAAGCGCCAGGTCTTGGTAAAGGTGTCGCCGGGTTCGAAGACGGTTCCATCTGGGACAGTAACATCTTTGACAAAAGAAACCCAGTCGCAATATGAGACCGTTGTCGCAGTTGGAAGCGGCGTATTCGTGGCCGGGACCGGCGTGCTTGTAGCTGGGATGGACGTCGCTACGACCGGTGTCTGTGTGGGAGCGATTTGCGTCTGGGCGGCTACCGTCTGCGTGACCATGGCCTGAATGGTGGCAAAGGTGTCAGGGGTCGGGGTTTGATGCGACTCTAACAATGGCATAGCCAACATCGTGATAGGCAGGCATGCCACCAGCGCCATAACAATTGCAGCCAAGACAATAAGAGTGATTTGAGTTGAAGATTTCATCATGCACCTCCAATGCATAAACAATAATCGCAATAGAGACGCACGCAATCCCGGAAAAGTTCCATAAAAAAGCAGCCTGATTTGGCTGCTTGAATTCTTATTCGAGATGTTCCCATACGGCTTTGTGTGCATGCAAGGTTGTCAGACAGTACCGTGAAAATGGGTG
>DAOTXM010000438.1:0-2595 GCA_034435215.1 Anaerolineales bacterium | reverse complement strand
GGCGTACGCCCGCCTACACCCCAATTTTCGGTTTCTTTTTTCGAATGTGACATTGTCAAGTTAAACAAGGTGACAGTCAACTGCCAGTTGGCTGTCACCTGCTCATGGCGTTCTATCTCACCGTGATCTGGGTATAGACCGGATATTGATTTCCGTCCAGGTCTGCGATGATGAAGCCGACGATGTAATCGCCCTGGGCGGCATACAACTGCTCCCAAGTAAAGGGCGTGCTGCCGAAGGTCAGTGTCTGGCCCGGCTGGTACACGGTCTCGTGGACGCTGCCATCGGAGGCCAGGTCCAGCCATTTCTCGAAGAGCGTGAAGCGGTCGCCGGGCTGGGGCGTGATCTCGCGCGGCGCGCCAGCTTCGTCCCCGCCGGTGAAGCCGTACACAGCGGTCAAAGTCCCATTCTGGAAGTACAGGCGCGCGTTGCGGGACTCGCCGCTTTCCGCAAAGGTGTACGACCCCTCCACGGAATAGGTAGCTTCTTCGAAGGTCAGCCCGTATGATTCAGGGGAGAAGAGCGCCGGATACGAATTGACGCCATCGGAAACGGCAAACACGACCGGGTCCCACTCGAACGCCAGCGTAAAGTCTTCGCTCCACTCCGGATAATACACGCCGTTCAACTCACGCACGTTCGGGCTCTCCAGGTAGTCGCTGTCCGCCACGTAGATCGAGTTGGACGCGCTGTCATAATAACCGACGAACAGGTAGATGTAACCGATGTTCTGGCCGCTGATGTCCACGCTCAGGCGCACCGCCTGGTCAGGCGCGGCGGTATTGGACGAGGCCGTGATCGGGGAAACCGAGATGGCGCCCTGCCCCGGCGCGCGCGTCGGGCCGCCCGAAGGCACAACCCGCACAGCGTCCTGGGGGTTGAAGCCGCGGTCGTGGTAGTGGAAGGCCAGGAAATCGTCCCACAGGGAGGTCGCGGCAAAACGTTCGGCAAGTTCAGTGTAGGACTGCGGACCGGTATAGGGGGAACTATAGAGCGTGGAATTGGGGAAGTAGAACGCCACGCCCGTGGACCCCGGCTTGCCGGCGCCGTGCTTCTCGGCGATCACGAAGCGCCCCAGGCTGGATAGCACCCCATCCGCCGCCTGGGAGACGCCCCCCTCCCGGGTGTTGCGCCCGATCAGCGCCGTGAAATGTCCCAGGTCGATGTATGCGGGCGGCACCTGCTTGCCGAAAATGCTGGTGTAGGACTGGGCATAACTGCGCGCCTGCGCCACCAGCGACTGGTTCTCACCCTGCAGGGTATAGGCAAAATCGTTCACGCTCTGCATCAACTCCGGCATGCGCTCCAGGTTGACGGCTGTGAGCGTCACGTTCTGCTCCATCTGGGCGGCCAACTGCTCCGCGCTCACGCTGGAGGAACCGAAGAACCCGCCCATCGGCGAGCCGCCGCGCAGGAAGTCCGCGCGCGCCTGGGCATCCGTGATGCGCTGGTCTTCGCGGATATAGCTCTGGACGATCAACCTGCCCACGTCTTCGGATGACATGCCCGGGTTGGAGGTCAGCGCCTCCAGGAACCCGGCGTAGGCCCAACCCAGCGAGGGCTCCACTTCCTCCGAAGCGACCGCGACGCGGGCATGCGGCTGCAAGGCGGCATAGACTTCCAATTGCGACATCAGGCAGGCGTCCATGCCGATCAGGTCGAACTTGTCGAGGCCTGCCTGCTGGCGCGCGATCCCCAAGGCTTGATCCAGTTCGTTCAGGAACAGGTTCTGCCCGATGCGCGCGGCCAGCGGCGAGTTGCTGCCGTCCGTACGGCCAGGGGCAGGATCGCTCCAGCCGCCCGGCCAGCCCAGGCCGTGATCCGACAAGATCAGGATGGTGCGCTCCGCCGGGAAGGTGGTAACCGCCCAGGAGACGAAATCCACCAGCGAGTCGCCCGAACCCATATCGGCCTCCCCCAGGTCCTGGACGAGTTGGGAACCGACCCGCGTCAGGTCGTCATCACGGGTGACATAGTATCGGCGCGCCGAAGTCCAATCCCCATCGCCAGTGTACCCGGCGCGGAAGCGGTCGATCTGCGCCACGATATGCACGTTATCGCTCGAGCCGACGCGCTCGGCCTCGTTCAGGTCGATGTAGATGTCCTTCTCCAGGATCTGGTCGTCCGCGTCCTGGTACAACATCACCAGCCAGGTCTGCCCGCTGCCCGCAGCTACAGGCGGTGTAAAGCCGGTCTGGGGCGCGGCAGGCTGCTGGGGTTGCTCCTGGTAAGGCTGCTCGACGTACGGTTCCTCGGCGGGCGCGCCAAGGTCGAGACCGCCACCGCCGCTCAAGAGAAAATAGCCCACCAGAAGGATCAGGACCAGGATGGTGCCACAACCGCCCAGCCCGCCCCGCGTAGGCATGCGAAACCCGCCTCCCGAGGGGCGCGGCATCCCGCCGCCCGGACCTGCCTCCGGCTGTCTGCGGATCGGCGCTTCCGCCCGGCCTTGCGGTGGGCCGCCGCCTTTCCGCCGCCTTTGTGCTTCGATCACATCACGATCATTCTCATCAGACACCCTGCACCTCCTTGCAGTTTATAAATCATTTCTTTCTAGTCTGAACCTTCCGCAATAAATATCCGAATTTTGGGGTG
>DAOTXM010000437.1:0-26221 GCA_034435215.1 Anaerolineales bacterium | reverse complement strand
CCCCCCCCGCCCCCCCCCCCCCCCCCCCCCCCCCCCCCCCCCCGCTTTACCAGTTTACGGGCACTTCCAACTCACCCGAGACCAGGCCCGGGAACTCTGCCTTGATTTGCGCATCCACTTCCGGTGAGATGAGTGACGGAGCCTCTTTCGACAGGATCTCGCGGGCACGCTGCATGGCGCGTGCGTGGGCATCGAGGGCACCCTTCTTCTCCCAGCCTTCGCGCGCGTCACGGTCGGCAATCTGGGGCAGCAGCGCCTCGGTCTTCATGCGCTTGACCGTGTGCTTTTCTGTCATGAACGTGCCCCCTGGCCCTACTTTCGCGATTACATCCAGCGCCAGGTTTTCCTCGCTAAACTCGAAGCCGCGTTTGACGCGTTTCAACATCAGGGCGATTTCATCATCGATCACAGCTTTGGCAAAATCGAAGACCTTCAACGCATCCAACAGGCCGCCCATGTTGAGCATGTCCATGCCGGCCAGGATGCCTGCCATGCTGGACAGGCCGGTCTCGAACCCAGACTGCGCGTCGTTGACCTTGGCGTTGGTCAGACCGATATAACCACCGCTGGGCACGTTGTAAAAATGCGCCATCTGCGCGCAGCCCATGTGCAGCAAGCCACATTCGATGCCTCCAGAGGCATAGGCGCCGGTACGCATATCGGCCACAGTTGGCAGGGTGGCATAGATGAGCGGTGTGCCCTCTTGGACCATCTGCATCAGGACGGCGGCGGCCAGGAACTCGGCGTTCCCCTGCGCCAGCGTCCCGGCCATGGACATAGGCGAGGTCAACCCGGCGTTCGGCACGATGGTGGGATACACGGGCAGTCTTTGCTCCGAAAAGTAGATCAACATCTCGGTCGAGTCGTAATCCATGGTCAGGGGCGAGACAACCGGGCAAAAATGATGCGTGATGAAAGGGTGCGCGCGGTAGACTTCTTCCCTTCCGGCGATCAGGGTGCCCAGCCGCAACATCATCTCTGCCTCGCGCAAATCCTTGTTGTTGATGCGGACCGGTTTCAAGCAATGTTTCAGAGCCGGGTACAGACGTGCAAGCGTGTAATGTCCGGGCGGAGCGTCATCGGCCAGGGTGGAGACGGAAAAAATGTCGTACCCGGGCAGCTCATTGATCAGACGGGCGATGCGGGCGATATCGTCCGAGCGCGCGCGTCTTTCTTGACCTGTGACTGGGTCGATGATATTGGGCGCGGAACTGGCTGTGACGACTACCGGCCCCTCGTCCGGCAGGGTGCGGTCGAAGCGCGGGTCGCGGCCACGGAAGGTGAACCTGGCGGGCATCATGGCCCGGAACTGTTCCACAATGGTCCGCGGAAACTTGACGATCTGCGTTTCCGCATCTACCCGGCAGCCATGCCGGGCAAGGATCGCGCGCGCTTTTTCATTGCGCACCAGCAGGCCGATGTTCTCCAGGATTTCCAGTGAGGCTGCGTGAATGCGTTCGACCTGTTCCTGTGTGAGGAGTTCTGCAAATTTGGACAAGGCATTGCCTCCAGCAAAATTATTTACTGGCAGAAACCGCCAGCCGTTCTACTTCGATTTTGGATGCCAGCGCATCGATCTCTTTGCGCGGGAACATTTCCAGGCCGGCCCGGGTCACTTTGAGCGAAGCCGCCGCGGTTGCAAAGCGGACGGATGCCTCCAGACTCCAGCCGTTCAGGTAACCATAGATAAAACCGGCCGAGTAGGTTGCGCCTGCACCGCAGCCGTCCACCGCTTCCATGTGTGGCGCATGTACACGGATAACTTCGTCCCCAGAGACGACCAGGCTGCCCTCGCTCGCCAGCGTGATGATGGCGGTCTCGACACCCGTGCGGATCAATTTGCGCGCCACATCCAATGGATCGCTTTCGTCTTTCTGGGCGGCGTCGGTGACTGCCTGGCAGATACACGCCCGCCCTGCATAACGGGCAAGCAGGGCGGGATCAGAATGCGCATGTTCCAGGTTCAGGAAGACGGGGACACCGAGGCGGGCGGCTTCATCCATGGCGCGCACGATGTGATCACCGTCGTACCAGTCCACATAGAGCAGCTGCGCGCCACGCAGCAGGGACAGGTCGGCGCTATCGAGCGTGTCCAGCACGTGCTTTTCTCGCTGCCAGAAGTATGTCCGCGCGCCGGTCTGGTCGGAGATGTCCACTTCGAGCGGGGTTTTGATATCTCTCGAAAAACGGACTTCCCCCTGCACACCCCACTCTGCGAGCTGTCGCGCCAGGTTGTGGCCGCGGGGATCGTCCCCGACCGCGGTGCCGATCATGCCTGCCGGCACGTCCCACTGGCGTAATATGCAGGCCACGATGGCGGCATCGTCAAAGACGAATTCGCTGACTTCTTTGATCAGTGCGCCACAGTTATGTTCAGGCAACTGCTCCACGACCAGGATCGCAACGGACGTGAGCATGCCAAAACCGACGTAAGCGGGGGGCGTAGAGTTTTGTTTATCCAATGGCGTTTTCCATCTGCTTCAAGTACCAGCGCAAGAAGCGGTCTAAGTTGTATTCTTTGTAGGTCGAGAGCGGACCGGGCGTATAGGCATGCGAGTTGACGCCGCGCTGCTGGTTGACACAGATGGCCCAGTCCTGCTCGGCAGTCAACAGCCAGAAAGGTAAGAGTTTATCGAGCTCGTAATCTTTGCCTTCTTCGGCTTTTTCATCCACCAGCCAGAGCATGCGGATGGCGGTGTGGTCCAACGCGGTGGGCGTCAGGCGGACGGCTACGCTATGGTCGCAACTGGCATGGATCCAGAAGTTGGGCAGCATGCGGGCGCGCAGCGTGCCCACGTCCGGGTCGGTGTAATCGCCCATCAATGGCGCGACCTGTTTGCCGTCCATCGTTTCGCTAACATAGCCGTCCACGAGCGGCGTGCGGTTGGCCGCGTACCAGATATTATTATCGGGGTCGGGGAACTCGGTCATTCCGGTTTCGGCGCGAACCTCCAAACCCATCTCTGCCCATTTGGCCTCGCTGCGCTCTGTGACCAGGTTCAGGTGTAGTGCCACGCGCTCGATGGTGTCATCAGCGTTATAGTGGTCGAAGTTGGCCTTGATGTACTGCGGGTGGTTGACGTTGCAATGGTAACACTCGCGGTTGTTCTCCCAGACCAGCTTCCAGTTAGCGTGCACGTCGAAGTCCATGATCTTAGCGACCTTGGCGCGCGCCAGTCCCTGGGGGCGGGCGACCGGGCCGATCGTGGCGGCAGCAGGCTCGAAGTCCAGGGGTTGATGCGCCAGGCTGATGAAGATCATGCCTTCCACTTCGCGGGCATGGGCACGGTGCAGCCCCAGTTCCGCTTTATCCAGCCCGTCCTGCATCCCGCGCCAGAGTAACAGACGTCCACTGCGATCGTAGGTCCACTGGTGGTAGGGACAGATGAAGCGCTTGACGTGACCCTCGGGCGCTTCGCAGATGATCGAGCCGCGATGGCGGCAGACGTTGTAGAGCGCGTGCACCTGACCGTTGTCGTCGCGCACGATGATGACCGAATCGTCGCCCACATCGTAGAGGAAGTAATCGCCCGGGTTCGGGATCTGGCAGGAGTGACCGGCAAACAGCCAGCCGCCCCGCCAGATGTACTCCATTTCGGTACGATAAAGGAGCTCCTCGTGGTAGAAAGGCCGCGGCAGCCCGTAGCCAGGACGGCGCGAAGCGATCCTTTCTTTGATGGTCGATATTTCGACAGCATTTAGCGTTAACATATATCTCTTTTCCTTTTTGAAACCTTTAAGATGGGTATTGCTTTATTCATATTAACACTTTTATTTCAAATGTAGTCCGTTGGTTTCGATACGCCCCTCGCTGCACCTGCCCACACCGCAGGTGCGGGTCGCTCGGGGTTACTCAACCAACGGGTCACTTACGCTCGCAACCTCTCACCTTTCGGATCGAACAGCACCGTCGGGGTCACTTCACCTTGTTGGAAGCCTTCGATCAACTCCACCTCAACGCGCGTACCAGCTTTGGCCAGTTCGACGGGCATGTAAGCGTAGAAAATATTCTTCTTCAGTGTAAACCCATACCCGCCGCTGCGAACACGCGATACCAGCTTCCCTTCGTGGTAGACCGCTTCGCCGCCATAAATCTGGGTGAACGCCTCGCCATCCAACGTAAAGGTGCACAGTTTGCGCTGGACGCCTTCGGCTTTCTGTTTGACCAGCGCATCCTTGCCGATGAAGTTTGCTTTGTTCAGATCCACACAAAAGCCCAGGCCTGCCTCGTAGGGCGTTTCGAGCTGGGTCACGTCGGCGGTGTAATAGCGATAGCCTTTTTCGAGCCGTAGCGAGTCGAGCACTTTGTAGCCGCCGACCTCGATGCCGAATTCTCCCCCGGCCTCGATGAGCAGGTCCCAGACCAGTGTGGCGCGGTTGTACGGGACGTACAATTCCCAGCCAAGCTCGCCCGCGTAACTGACGCGCTGGGCATAGACCTTCACACCATTGATCGAAATCTGCTTCGTCATCAGGTATGGGTGCGCCGCATTCGATACATCATCTCCCGTCACCTTTTGTAACACGTCACGCGCGCGTGGTCCCCACAGCGCCAGGCAGGCCCATTCTTCCGTGATGTCGCGGACGTTGACTTCGTCATTGGCCTCATCAGCGTGCATTTGCAGCCAGGCCATATCGTTGGCGATGAAGCCCGAGCCGGTGATGACCCAGAAGCGCTCTTCGTCCAGGCGGGTGACGGTCAGGTCGGCTTCTACGCCGCCATTTGTGTTGAGGAATTGGGTATAGGTGGCGGAACCGATAGGCTTGTCCATGTTGCTGTCTGCCACGCGCTGGAGCAGCGGCAACGCACCCTTTCCTGTGACTTCGATCTTGCCGAAGGGGGTCAGGTCGAAGAGTGAGACGCGTTCGCGGGTGGCCTGGTGTTCCTGACCGAGGCGCTCGAAGAAGGGCGGTTTGGCCCAACCCCACTTACGCTGGTCTTCGCCCATGCGCCGCCACGGTTTTCCAGGTTGGATGTAGTTGACGCGCTCCCAGCCAAACTTCTCACCAAAGACTGCGCCCAATTCTTGTAGGCGGTAATGTACGGGGCTGACGCGGTGCGGGCGTGCCCACTCGGGTTCGTCGTGCGGGAATTTCAGGCGGTAGTAATATTTCACACTCTCGCGTGTCCGCTCGGCAGCGTATTCGGGATTCGAGTAATAATTCCCAAAACGTGTGGCTTTGTAAGCGTACACATCCATGGTTGGCTCGCCGCCGATGATCCATTCGGCCATCAGCTTGCCGATGCCGCCTGCCCCGCCATAGCCGTTGAGTGACATGCCCGCCGCCATCCACATGCCGCGCACGCCTGCCATCGGTCCCAGCACCGGCTGGCAGTCGGGGGTGTACGCGCCGGGATGACAGACCAGCGCGATGATGCCAGCCTGGTCGAGGAACGGCAGGCGGCGGATAGCGCCTTCCAGCAATTGCTCGAAGCGGTCCATGTCGGATGGCAGGGTTGTACCGCCGTGCTCCCACGGGACGCCGTCGATCCAGCGTGCAAGCGGATTCGGTTCATAACCGCCGATTACCAGCCCGCCCTGTTCCTGTCGCATGTAGACCAGGTTGTCGGGGTCGCGCAGGCAGGGCGTCCTGGCATGGAACTCGTGACCGGGGACGGCCTTCAGCGCAATGTGCTGGTGATCGACGGGCGTGGTTGGAAAATACAGACCCGCCATCGCAGCGACCTGCGGTGCCCAGAGCCCGGCTGCGTTGACCACCAGTTCGGTCTTGATGGACCCCTTGTCTGTTACCGCCTCCGTAACCTCTCCCCTGGCTGACAGTTTGATGCCCGTCACACGCGTGTCGGTGTAGACCGTCACGCCGAGTTCCTTGGCAAATTTCGCCATGCTGGTGGTGGTTGTATACGGATCGAGATGGCCATCTCGTGGCAGGTAGATCGCGCCATAGAGGTCCTTTTTGGTGATCTGTGGCATGTACTCCACTGCCTCGTCCGGGCCAATGACCTCGCATTCCAATCCCAGCGCCTTGGCGCGACTGACGCTTCGTTCCAAATCCTTGAGCTGCTCTGGGCTGGAGGCAACGCGCAAACTACCGACGTGGTCGAATAGGCCCAGCTCGCTGTACAGTTCGATGCTGTACATGCGGAATTTGAGCATGGTCTGTGACGTAGCAAACTGTGTCACCAACCCCGCCGCGTGGGATGATTCACCGCTGGCAATATCACCTTTTTCGAGCAGGATGATATCTGTCCGCCCCATTTTCGCGAGATGATATGCGATCTGCGTTCCGACGATTCCCCCACCGACGATCACAATTTGTGCCTGGTCTTTCATAAAGTTCATTTACCTTTCTATATCGATTTTTTGAGGGTTCGTGATCACGACATCCACAGATTGGGATACCAACGCATCATATGCACCTGAATCGATCCCATCGTCCGTGATTAATTTATGAATTTGGTTCACCTTTGCGACTTCGTAGTTCGAAACCAGGCCCCATTTGGAGTGATCCGTTACAACTGCCACAAGCCCCCTGGTACGAGCGATCATGGTGCGCACGATCTCCGCTTCCTGGTTGGTGGGAACGGTGCAGCCAAACTTCAGACTGATGCCATCCACACCAAAAAAGGTTTTGTCGGCATAGACCTGCGAGAGATTGGCAACTGTGAAACTGCCTGTCACTGCATTGACTTTGTTATTCAGGGTTCCGCCCAGCAGTACGATTTCATAGCCGATATCATCACCGATTTCGAATGCGGCGACTGTGTTGTTCGTGATGACAGTAATATGTGCATCCTTGGGAATATAGTGAAGTATTTGAGCCGTAGTGGTGCCGCTATTGATAAAAACAAGATCCCCATCTTCGATCAAGGAAGCCGCGTGCCTGCCGATCAGACGCTTCTCTTGCGGGTAACTGGTGACCCGCTGCTCATAGGCCGATTCCAGGTTGATGCGCTGGTTATAGATGGCACCCCCGTAGGTCCGTTCCAACAGGCCCTCGTTCTCCAACCATTCCAGGTCTCGCCGTACTGTTGCTTCAGACGTCTCTAAAAGACCACTCAAATCCGCGATGCTGGCGATCTTGTTAGTGGTGAGATATTCCTGAATGAGTTTGCGCCGTTGGGCGGGAATTAAGTTTTTACTCATCGGGAGGGAAAATAAGAAATTCTAAATTGAAAGAATTTGATTGACTTTGTGTAATTATTGTAGCAAATCCTGCAAAGAATTGCAAATTTTTGCGGCATTTTTTAAGAAAGTCGGTACTGCAATTTGTGATCGTCCTGGGTATAACTACGCAGATTGCGGCGTTTTCCCACCAAAAACGGTAATGCTCAGAAGTCACCAAATGAAAAGTGGTCAGCGCCTTGCGACACTGACCACCTGTAAATGTAAATGTAACAGCAACCGGTTTATTCGGGCGGGATCTCCTTAAAGGCGTAATCCACATTGATACCACGACGCTTTTGGGCCGACTTCACGGCAGCGTACCAGATCGCCGAGAGCAGGATGATGCCAAAAGCGATAATCTGTGCCCACAAATTTCGGGGGAAATCCTCAAAGTTCCAGTTGCCCAAAACACCTAATTGTGGCGCAAACAGGAAAGCCAGCACCATGGCAAAACCGAATACCGCGCCGATGCCTCCCAGGATCGTCACCCACGGGACATTACCTAGTTTGTATTTCGCGCCAGGCGAGGCCTCATATACTTCCTTGGCAGTATATGGCAAGAGTGCGCCTGCCAGACTTGAGGCGGCGAAAACGTAACCGCAGCCGAAGGTAACGCCAAGCGTAAGGCCAATCCAGCCGCCGACCTTGTTATAAGCCCAGATCACAGGGATGCTGGCCAGGAAATATGCCAGATGCGCGTTGACTGGCGTGTGGAGTCGTTCATCCACTTTGCTCATCCATTCCGGCAACAGGCGGTCGAGCGACATCGCCACCATGATGCGCGTCACACCAATATAGCAGTTGTTGACGATTTGGAATGAGTTGAGGATATAACCGAAGGCAATCAGAACTACTACCAACGGGCTGGCGGTTAATGCTACAGCCAGGATATTCGGCCACAGGTTGAAACCCGCGATGTTAGCTTCCGGGATAAGCGACCAGTAGCCAGCCCCGGCAATGTAAAGGAATTCAGCGCCGCCTACACGCTGGAAGGCCCAACCAAGCAGGGCCAGCAGGATACCAGTGGCAATCAGCGAGCCAACCAGGATAAAGACCTGGCTCTTGAAGGAGCGCGCGTCCTTGATTTCGCCGTTCTGCTCCGCCGAGTACGTGGCCCATTGCAGGCTGGTCCACGCGATAGGTGCCACAAGCAGGGTTGCCCACAGGCTGAAGGGCGGGTTTAGATCGATGCCGGCCGCTACAACCGCGTCCTTGGCTGTCTGGTAAAAGTTCTCCACGCCACCAGATGCTACTGCAAAAGCGTTCAAACGGGCAACAAATTCTGAAACTGGTGTGGTAAATAGTACGATCAGCGTTGTGGCAAAGGCAATGAGGATTCCATAGAACATCACATACTGGAATTTGACGTAGTTCTTGAAACCACTGACCAACAGAAGCATTGCCAACAAGGCGTTCACAATACTTGTCCAGATGATCCCGTTCGAAGAGGTAAACCAAACTCCGACAGCCGACAATCCTGGCAAGTTAAGCGTAGCGCCAAGTCCAAGGAACAACGGAGCAAAACCCAAATAGGAAAGGAGCCAACCAGAGAGCGCCACCCATTGCAGGATCCAGATCACGAAACCTGACATCAACAACGTGAATCCCCAGAACCCACCGAAGGCGCGGCTTTGAAATACATAGTCACCGCCGGAACGGGGGAGGGCGGTAGATAGCCAAACGTACGCAAAGGCAATCGGAATTTCCAGCACAGTCGCCAGCAGGATTCCCCAAACCAAATTACCACCCGGTAACGCTCCCGGTGCCCAAAGATATGTCCATGGGAAAATCAGGCCCATCGTCAAAATGTTATAGATAAAGGCCGAGTACGGAGACATGACACGAACCAATCCCGAGGCTTTTCGGGTAAAGACTTCCGGTTTTGCAACACTCATTGCATTTCTCCTTTGGTTAAAAAAAATGGAATGCGCAAGGAAATGGATTTATTTGGACATCATGACCATACCTGCCTCCTGAAAAAGGAATACCTATCCGCTTGTCATCTGATACCCCTGGATCTGGCCATCTACGAAATTTACCAGGCAACCGCGTAATACTCCTTCCCCATATTCACTACCTGGATTGATACATACTGTCCGTCCAATTCTGGCCACGGCCTGTGACTCGTGAATATGGCCGTGCAATCCCAGCATGGGTTTGTACTTTTCGATTGCGGCACGTACTGATTGACTTCCTGCGCCATACATGACAGGTTGTCCTGCCTGAACAATCTGCTCAGGCGGATCCTTTGTCCAGTCCAACATCGGGCAGGTATCGAGGGTGGAATCCTTTGGTGGATCGTGAAAATTGAAAATGGCTTTGTTCATGTCGGGCACTTTTGTCGCCATCTCTTCGATCATCCTGGCAAGTTCCTCCTCGGATGTCTCGCGGGGCGTATTCCATGGTGTCGGGGTGCTGATGCCAATCGAGATCATCGAGTGATCATCGTCCACCATCACCATTTCGTTTTCACAGGCGATCAAAGAGTTCGCACCTTCTCGTTTCATCACCGATAATACGTCCCACTCGTCATCATTGCCACCTGTGACAAAGCATTTGATGCCCGTGCCACTCAACCGCTCCTCGGCCAGGGCTACCCAGCCTGATAGTCGCTTTTGCGCTTCTTGACGGAATAACGCGTCCACCGCTTTGGGATCGGCTGATATCATGCGGAATTCATCCTCCTCCATCACTTTGTAATAAAACCCCAAAATATCCAGCTTCCCCATCAAAGCGGCTAATTCGTCCTGCGTGGTCATATGTTCTACACGTCCCTGCACAGTGGCACGAAAATGGCCATTCCCCTCTTTAATGATCGGGATAAGTAATTTCCCTTGAATATCCCCCCCCATGACCAGGATATCTACTTCATAAAACTTTCCCGCATTGATGAACTTACGATACGTGCGCTCCGAGCCATGGAGGTCAGTCGCAAAGAAGAGACGGGTTGGTTTCTTACTGGGTTTCTTGGAAAAGAATGACATTCGACACCTCCAATACTAGGATCTGATCGTGTATTTGAATGCGTTCAGATGTCGGTTGGGCTTGCCTTCGCAATCAGACTCTTGACAGAATGCAGTTCAAGTGGTTCGAGGGCTGATTTGTCGAGCGCTTCATCGGTAACCAAGATATCGATCTCATCTATCGTGGCAATTTGGAAGTTGGAGACCACACCCCATTTACTATGGTCTGCAACAACAATGATCTGGCCCATCGTCCGGTCGATCATTTGCCGGACGACCTCAGCCTCAGCATTGCTTGGTACGGTGCAACCATGTTTCAGGCTGATCCCATCTACCCCCAAAATCGCCTTGTTGGCATACACCTGCTTCAAATTTTCGATTGCAAATCGACCGGCCAGGGATTTCGAACGAGGTTGATATTCGCCGCCTACCAGGTAATGATGAAAGCCTGGTTCACCCATCTCAAGCGCAGCGTTCAAATTATTGGTAAATATGGTGATTTCCGCATCATTACGAATTTGATGGATTACTTGAGTAGTGGTTGTTCCACTGTTGATAAAGACAATATCCCCATTTTCGATCAGGGACGCTGCAACTGCGCCGATACGGCGCTTTTCTTCTGGGTGATGCTGCGCTCTTTGCCGGTATTCCGGTTCAAGAATCATGCGTTGACTGAGAATTGCCCCCCCGTGAGTCCTTTCCAAAACACCATCCTGCTCCAGCCATTCTAGATCCCGGCGCACAGTTGCTTCGGAGGCATCCAGCATATTGCATAAATCAACTGTCCGGGCAATTTTATGGAGTGCCAGATACTCCTGGATGCGTTCTCGTCGCTGAGCCGGGATAAGCGATTTGCTCATCAAGCTAGGCCTTAGTATAGATGATGAAGGAAAATGAGTATTTCAATGATTCATTATATAGGAATTTGATGAAATTTGCAAGTTTTTGCTTTTTCCGCTATAATTAGATTACATAAATTTCACTACACTTGAAACAATATACGGTCTCAATCGGGCGCTGTTTGCCATAACTTCACCACGGGAGCAGTGTATGACCAACAATTCTATTGGGATGGGTGAACAAGATCGAGCGGAGCGTGATAAGTTTGAGGGCGAACTTAAGCGCATTATCCAAGCCAGTGACGAAGCCGGTGTTCTATTACGGGTAATCGGGTCACTGGCTTTTCAAATGCATTGCCAACAGTATGGTTACTTCCAAGAAGCCATGGGCCGCGCCTACACGGATATCGATTTTGCTGCTTATCGGAAGCAGGCCAAAGAAATCAAAGACCTGATGACTCGGCTTGGTTACACTGAAAACCGTGAGGTGTTCATCGTATCGGAGGGAGAACGCTCTATTTTCGACAAGCCGGAAATCGATTTGCATGTAGATGTTTTCTACGAGAAACTTGATTTTTGTCATGCAATCTATTGGGCTGGTCGCCTGGAGGTTGACCGTCCAACCATTCCTCTTGCAGAACTGCTACTCGAGAAAATGCAAATCGTTCAAATCAACGAGAAAGATATTATCGATACGATCATGCTGTTGTTGGAACATCCCCTGGGTGATCATGATAACGAAACGATCAACATAAAACGCATTGCAGAGTTGTGCGGTGCGGACTGGGGGTTATGGCGTACGACAACGATGAATCTAGATAAGGTGCGCCAGTTAGCGCATAGTTATGAACAACTCCAGGCCGAACACAAAGCGCATGTCGAGTCGCAGGTTATGGCGGCTTTGAAACGCATCGAGCAAGAACCAAAATCGCTTGCCTGGCGGTTACGCGCCCGAGTCGGGGATCGTGTCAAATGGTATAAGGATGTGGATGAAGTTCATTAACATTGGAGGAAGCCGGTATGACAAAACTTGTTCGTGACTTGATGCACCCCGGGGTGCTTACCTGTAAACCAGACGCATCTTTGGGACAAGTAGCTGTACTGCTGACCCAACACCAGGTTCATGCTTTGATTGTCTCTGACCCGGAAGGCCGTCCGCTGGGAATTATTTCTGATTACGACCTACTCGCCGGGGAATGGCTTTCCATTGATGATGAAAGCCTGTCCACAATGCGGAAGCTAACTGCCCACGACCTCATGTCCTATCCCGTGGACACTATTGACGCTAACATGCCTATAAGAGAAGCAGCCCATGCGCTCATCGAAAAGGATGTCAACCGCTTGCTGGTGACCGACAATAGTAAACCAGTCGGGGTGATTTCCACCACTGACCTAGTGGCCAGCATCGCAGACCTGGAAAAACCGAAACGCGAGAGAGTCGGGGATGTGATGTCGGATGCCATCTTGGTGTGCCGCGGAAAAACGCCAATCATCTCGGCGGCACGCACGTTGACGCAAGCAGGTTGGAGGTCCGTGCTCGTGGTCGATGCGAGAGGCAAACATCTCGGAGTTGTGAGCGGTAAAGATATGATGCGCTTTGTCGAGAACGGGGTGGATGAGAGCTTAACGGTTCGCGATCTGATGCATAAAGCCTTTACGATAAGTATTAATGCCAGTTTGCGCGAAGCTGCTGATCTGATGATCAAGGAACATCACCACCGCCTGATCGTGATCGATGAAGCGGATCCGGATGCATTTCCATTAGGCGTGATTTCGTCGTTTGACATCGTGGCCCAAATGGCGCGGCCCGGGTCAATCTGGCAAGTCTAAAAGCGATCAGGAAAAAGACAAGGTATTGCCCCAGGCAATACCTTTCAATCTTCTGGAAAAAGGATGCCTATGGTTATATCGATAGATGAGGTCATTGCCCGTGTACCGATGTGGACGAACGCGGATGACTTGAAAGTATCTGCTCTGGGTGGTGGGATCACGAACAGCAACTTCCGTGTAGATACCGGAGGACAATCCTATGCCCTGCGCATTGCTGGTACAAACACAGAGATGCTCGGCATCAACCGAGAACACGAATACGCTGCAAACCTGGCCGCCGGGGAGATTGGCATCGCCCCTGAGGTGGTTTACGTGATCTGGCCAGAGGGTTACCTGGTTACGCGCTTCCTGTCTGCTCGTCCCTTACCCCTCGAAGAAATCACCCAGCAGGAGAATATCTGCCTGGTGATGGAACTGGTTCGCAAGATCCATTCCATGTCAGAAATCCCGGGCAGGTTTAATGTCTTCGATGTTGTCCGGAGCTACGCGGGAATCGCCCATCGCTACAACGTTCGATTCCCCAAAAACTTCGACCATCTGCTAGAGCGCATGAACGAAGCCGAAGTTGCGCTGATGAGCGATCCCAAGCCACTACGACCCTGCCATAATGATTTACTTAATGCGAACTTCTTAAAAGACGAGAAACAAATCTATATCCTGGACTGGGAATATGCCGGCATGGGCGACATCTTTTTTGACCTGGGGAATTTTTCCAGCAACCATGACCTGAACGAGCAACAGGACCGATATGTGCTGGATTGTTATTTCGGTGAGGTAACAGAGAAACATCTAGCTCACTTGAAAATCATGAAGGTGCTGTCTTACCTGCGTGAAGCGATGTGGGGACTGGTTCAAATTGGGATCTCGGAACTGGATTTCGACTATCGGGGTTACGCCGACAACTTTTTTGCTCGTGTGTTCGAAAAAATTAACGACCCTCGTTGGGGTCAGTGGATCAAGGAGATGAATAAAAATGGCTGATCTTCCGTCGCACGCTCAAGTCGTCATCATCGGTGGGGGGGTAGGTGGCTGTAGTATCGCATACCACCTCACTCTCATGGGCTGGAAAGATGTCCTCATTCTCGAACGCCATGAATTGACCAGCGGTTCCACCTGGCATTCTGCCGGTTTGGTCGGTCAGATGCGCTCGGACGCCAATCTGACCCGTATGATGCATTACAGCACGGATCTCTATCGCCGCCTTAAGGACGAAACCGGAGTCGACCCGGCCTGGCGCGAAGTTGGTGGGCTGCGCCTGGCTTCCTCTGCCGAGCGCCTGGAGGAAATCAAGCGGCTGGTGGGCATGGCTGGCTCGTTCGGCGTGCCGATGGAATTGATATCGGCCAAAGAAGCCCAGAACATGTTCCCGCTGATGTCCATCGACGGGGTTGTTGGGGCAGCCTACACACCCAACGACGGCATGATCGACCCGACTGGGCTGACCAACGCCCTGGCTGCCGGTGCCAAGAGCCGCGGGACAAAGATCTTCCAGGATACCAATGTCGAGGCGATCCACCTGAAGAACGGGCGTGTCAGCGAAGTGGTGACAGACCAGGGCACGATCCAAACCGAAATCGTGGTCAACGCGGCCGGGCAATGGGGCGGCGAGGTGGCAAGGATGGTCGGGCTCAACCTGCCGGTCGTCCCGATGGCGCACCTGTACGCAATCACCAAACCCATCGATGGCGTCGGCCACGACATCCCGACTCTGCGCGACCCCGACCTGCTGGTCTACTGGCGTGAGGAAGTGGGCGGCTTTACCACCGGCGGCTATGAGCGCAACCCGGCACCGTTTGGGTTGAACGGTATCCCGCGTGATTTCAAGTACCAGTTACTCCCACCCGATTGGGAACGCTTTGCACCATTGATGGAAAACTCCATTAAACGCGTGCCCATCCTGGAAAAGGCCGAAATCCGGCAACTACTCAACGGCCCTGAAGGGTTTACCCCGGACGGCGAGTTTCTGCTCGGGCCGACAGCCGTCAAAGGCTTCTGGGTGGCCTGCGCCTTCTGCGCACACGGCCTGGCTGGCGCTGGCGGTATCGGCAAAACCATGGCCGAGTGGATCATCGACGGGCATCCCGAATGGGATGTCTGGCGGCTGGATGTACGCCGCTTCGGTTCCAACTACAACAGCCAGGATTATACGGTTGCGCGCACTCTCGAAACCTATACCCAGTATTATGACATTCACTACCCGGGCGAGGAGCGCCTTTCGCGCCGCGGCCTGCGTCTTTCCCCCACGTATTATCGCCTGCGCGACCTAGGTTGTCACTTTGGCGAGAAGACCGGTTGGGAGCGCCCCAACTGGTTCAAGCCCTACGAAGAGAGAGCAACCCATGGTCACGAACCCAAGGGTTGGGCACACCACAATTGGTCGCGTGCCATCGGGTATGAACACATCCAAACCCGCGAGAACGCTGGCCTCTTTGACGAAACCTCGTTCAACAAGTTCGAAGTGCGCGGCCCGGGTGCATTGAAATTCCTGAACTACGTCTGTGCTAATGATATCGACCAACCGGTTGGAACCGTCGTCTACACCCAATGCTTGAACAAACGCGGCGGGATCGAATGTGACTTCACTGTCACCCGCACCGGGGAAGAGCGCTTCTTCATCATCACTGGGACCGCGTTCGGGCAGCACGACCTGTCCTGGCTGTCGCTGAACATGCCCGAAGATGGCTCCGTATCGATTGAAGACGTTAGTTCATCGTATGCCTGTCTTGGCCTGTGGGGACCCAAAGCACGGAAGATTTTGGAAAAGGTGGTCACAGCCGATGTTTCCAATGAGGGTTTCCCCTACATGACCGCCAAGCACATCAACGTGGGCGATGTGCCCGTCCTGGCTTCACGCGTAACCTACGTCGGCGAGCTGGGCTGGGAGTTCTATTGCCCGATGGAGTACGGACTGCGTTTGTGGGATACGCTTTGGGAGGCCGGTCAGCCTGAGGGAATGGTGGCAGCCGGTTATAAAGCCATCGATTCGCTGCGTCTCGAAAAAGGATACCGCTACTGGAGTGCAGAAATCTCGCCTGACTACACACCCTTCGAAGCCGGCCTCGGCTTTGCCGTCAAACTGGATAAGGGCGATTTCATCGGGCGGGAGGCGCTGCTCAAGCAGAAAGAAGCCGGTCCAAAGCAGAAACTGTGCTGCATAGCCATCTCCGATAGCCGCTCGATTGCGCTGGGCAAGGAGCCCATCCGGGCTGGCGACAAGATCATCAGCTGGGTGGCCTCCGGTGGTTATGGTTACTCAGTTGCAATGAGTCTGGCGTATGCCTACCTGCCAGTCGAATACACAACGCCGGGAAATAAACTGAGCATTGAATTCTTTGGGACACAGGTGGACGCGGAGGTCGTCAAATCGCCCCTGTGGGACCCGAAAGGAGAACGGATCAGGTCATAAAAAAGCCGATAGACCCTTCCGTATATTTTATTCGGCAGAAGGATGTAGAGCGATGATAGAGAGTCCAGTCGAACGTCTTGCAAAGACTCACCCCGATCTGGAAATTTGGTGGGACTCGTCGCCGTTGGTCTACAACCAGTGGGTTCAGAAGATGCTCGATGCCGCTGAAGAACCATCCCGAAAATCACTGCTGAAGGAACAATTTGCCCGTCTGTACAACACTGAATCACCCGCAATGAGCGTCTTCCGAGGTTGTACGACCAATCCACCGCTTTCCTGGCAGGCCGTCCAGGCTGACCCTGTTTTTTGGGGCAGCTGGATCGATGACCTGATCCGGGACAACCCCGACCTGGGTACGCCTGAACTGGTCTGGCTGACCTACAAGGAGGTCGTCAAACGGGGTGCACAATTGTATATGCCGATCTTCGAGGCTTCCAAAGGTCGCTTTGGCTGGATCTCAGGCCAGCTAGACCCGCGCCTCTTCACTGAGACCGAAAAAATGGTTCACGATGCCGAGGAACTCAGCGCCCTCAGCCCGAATGTGATGATCAAAGTGCCTGCCAGCATGCAAGGCATCGAAGTGGTCAAAATCCTGACGTCGAAAGGCATTAGCACCAACACCACAGTTTGTTTCACCTTGCCGCAGATCCTGGCTTCAGCGAACGCTGCGATGGAGGGGATCAAGTTGGCCGAAGCCAACGGGACCGACCTGAGCAGGTGGCGCGCAGTGATCACGATGATGATCGGGCGCTTAACAGAGCAGGAAACGTTGGACATCCAGGCAGAGCGGCGCAATATCAAATTATCCTGGCAGGATAAGCACTGGTTTGGTATTGCAGTTTTCCGGCGTGCGTATCGTATCCTGACCGAGGGAGGCTACGCCAGCAAGATGCTGGCCTGTTCCATGCGCGCAGGCCCGCTGGTAGCCGGAAAGATGAGATTTTGGGATGTCGAAAAATTAGCTGGAAGTGATATCGTCTATACTTGCCCGCCCTACGTGTTGGAGCCGCTTTTTGAGTTTGGCAGCGAGTTGAACTTCCGGGCCGAGATCGAAGCGGAAGTTCCAGCCGAGGTAATGGAAAAGTTAATGAAGATTCCGTATTGCATCCAGGCGTATGATCCGAACGGCCTTGAACTGGAGCAATTCAACGAGCATCCATCCACCGTCAGCACAGTCAAAAACTTCTCGAAAGGATTCTCTGGATTGAAAGGTTATATAGAAGAACATATCGCTTCACTGCACGAAAAAGCAATACACTAATCGTACTCACAATATTCAGGAGGTTGACATGTCAATCGTTAATGCAAAAGAGATCATGGTCGAAGCTGCCAAGGGAAAATATGCCGTTGGCGCCTTCAACATCACCGACTTGATCCAATTGGAAGGGGTGGTAGATGCTGCGGTCGAAAAGAAAGCCCCGTTGATCATCCAGACTTCGGTGAAGCCATCCAAATTCCTGGGCAGGGATGTACTGGTGGCGATCTTCCGTACTATCGCCGAATCGGCTCCCATACCGATCTGTTTGCACCTCGATCACTGCACCGAGGTAGACTACTGCAAAGCATGCGCAGATTCAGGCTACACCAATATCATGATCGATGCATCCAAACAACCCTTCGAGGAAAACATCCGCCAGACCAAGGAAGTGGCGGATTATTGTCATGCGGTTGGTAATATCTCTGTAGAAGGTGAGTTGGGGACCGTCAGCGGGGTGGAGGACCAGGTCAAGGTCGCGGAGGATGAGGCGCAGTTGGCGAATCCGCAACAGTCCGTTGAATTCGTCGAGCACACCGGTTTGGACATCTTCGCACCTGCTATCGGCACGGCACATGGCGTTTACAAGACCAAGAATCCCAAGGTGGATTTCGAGCGTCTGGCAACCATCAACAAAATGTTGAATGGCAACGGCATCAAGACACCGCTGGTCGTGCATGGCGGTACGGGTTTGCCAGAGGATTACATCAAGAAATTGATCGAGGCTGGTGGTGCCAAGTTCAATGTGTCCACGGAACTCAAGCGCACGTTGATCGATGCCAAGTACGAATACATTACAGCACACCGCGAAGAGTACGATCCGGGCAAGGTCGATGTTGCTGCCCGCGACGCCATCCGTAAGGCTGTCGGTCACTGGATCGACATGCTTGGCTGTGCCGGAAAAGCATAATCTAACAGGTATCAGGAGAAAACTATGAAGAAAATCGAAGATTACTATGTCCCCTGGGTAAAAGGCATTCCCATGTACATCTCCGGGCACATCGAGCTCGCCTGGCGCCGGCCCGAACTGCACCGTATGATGTCGAACGAGAATCCGAACCCGCCTTCCGAAAAGGTTATGGAAGCGATCATCAAGTATGGTAAGATGGCCAACCGCTACCCAGATCAGGGCTTGGTTGTGCGGGGCAAGATCGCCGAGATCAATGGGTTGGACGGACCTGAGAACGTGATGATTGGCAATGGATCCAGCGAAGTATACGACAACATCTTTCGCATGTTCATCGAGCCTGGCCAGGAAGTCATCCAGCACACACCCTGCTTTGGCATCTACAAACTGCGCGGGACACTGCTGGGGGCTAAAATGGTATCTGTCCCTATGGTTTACAAGGACGACTTCCTCTATTTTGATCCGGATGGTATCCTGAACGCCATCACCGACAAAACCAAGATCATCGTGGTTGCCAACCCCAACAACCCGACCGGCAACTTCATGGATGCGAAGGACTTTGTCCGCATTGCGGAGACAGGCCTGCCCTTCGTGATTGATGAAGCCTATGTAGAGTATTCCGGGCTGGGCATGTCACAAGTCGGTTTGACCAAAAAGTACAACAATGTGATCATCACTCGTACCCTGTCCAAGGCATACGGGCTGGCGGGACTGCGATTCGGGTACGCGCTAGGGGCAAAAGAAGTAATTGACCAAATCTCCGCCTCGCTGTTGCCCTGGAACGTAGGCACGATCCCAATGTGGACTGCTTTGGCGGCTTTCGAAGATACTGAAGCGCTGGCGGAGCGCGTCAAGTTCAACAACGAGGAAGTGGATTTCATTACCGAATCGCTGAGCGATATCCCCGGCTTTGTCATCTTCCCGTCAAAATCGAACTACATCCTCTTCGATTGCGGCAAGACCGGAAAGACCGGCAAGGAAGCGGTTGCTTTCGCCGAGACCAAGGGCATCATCCTGCGCCCGGAATCTGCAAAATATGGGAGTGACGGCTGGTTCCGTGTCACCATCGGCACGAAGGAAGAAAATCGCATGTTCGTGGATGTAATGCATGAGTTTTTTGGAATAGCAAAGTAGGTCACGCTTCAAGCGTGACCTACATGGAGGCACAAATGGCACAAATCAAAGCTGTATTCTTCGACCAGGACGGTGTCATTATCGACACCGAGCGGGATGGTCATCGCGTGTCGTTCAACATGACTTTCAAAGAGTTTGGCTTCACCGACGAGTGGAGCGTAGACTATTATCATGAACTTCTCCAGGTTGCAGGCGGCAAGGAGCGCATGAAGCATCATGCCCAAACCAAGGGCTTTTCCAAGCCGATCCCTGCGGAGGAACTGGACGAGCTGGTCAAATCCATGCATAAGCGCAAGACTGCACTGTTCGTTGAACTGATCGAGACAGGAAAACTTCCATTGAGACCGGGTATCCACAGGTTCATGAAAGAGGCGATGGAGGCTGGTTTGAAGATCGCGGTTTGCACCACTTCCAATGAACAGGCTGCCAAGACGATCACCGGAAAAATCCTTTCGGACATTAAATTCGACCTGGTGCTGGCCGGCGATGTGGTCAGCAACAAGAAACCTGATCCTGAGATTTATAACCTGGCCCTTTCGAAGCTGGGCTTGAAACCCGAGGAATGTTTTGTGGTGGAAGATTCCAAGAACGGTGTAAAAGCCGCCAAGGCTGCCGGTCTGAGGTGTGTTGTCACTACCAATGTGTATACCGAGAAGGAGGATGTAGATGCCGGTGACATCATTGTGAATTGCCTCGGAGATCCCGATGGTGAAAAAGCGAAGATGCGCAAAGGCGACATCCCCGGGTTCGATGGTGTTTTGCATCTGAAGCAAGTGGTGGAGAAATTCTCCCAATAAATTTGCCCAAGAGATTTACGCAATTCACAAAATGGTACCGAAAACAAGGGTGGCGTGCTGTGCACGCTACCTTTGTTTTCAGATTTCTTCAAAGGGAATGTTTTGATGCCCGACGAATTGTTCGACGTTGTAGATGAACAAGATCATGTTATCGGCCAGGAAACGAGATCGCTTGTCCACCGGCGCGGACTCTGGCACCGGGGCGTGCATGTTTTTCTCTTCACCCGCGCGCATAAGTTGCTGGTGCAGCAACGCAGTAAAGACAGGCTACAGGCTCCTCTGGCATGGGATTGTTCTGTGTCGGAGCATGTAAAGGCGGGTGAAGATTATTACTCGGCAGCAATGCGCGGACTGAAGGAAGAAATGGGGGTCGAGGGGATTGATATTCGTCCGCTCGTAAAATTCAAAATGAACTATGGGCCTGGTGATAATGAAATCAGCATGCTATACCAAGGAATCTTGGCCCCGGCTGTTGTCGATTTTGATCCGGTTGAAATTGAACGTATCGATTACTATACTTTGACTGAATTGCAAGAACTCCTGAAAAGTAAAGGAGCGCTTTTCAGTTATTGGTTTCGCCAAATTTTTCGATGGTATCTGAGGGAACCATCCGCATTGCAGGTTCTGAAGCAGTACCAGGTTCAATTACCCAAATAACGCGATGAATAAAATCCCGACAAAAATGATGAACGCACCGGCCACGCGCACCGGGCCTAAATTCTCGCCCAGGAAGCGCCAGCCGGCCAAGGCTCCCAACACCACACTGACCTCGCGGATGGCGCCCGAATAGCTGATAGGGGCGAACGAATAGGCGTAGAGCGCGATCAAATAAGCCAAAACCCCCAAAAAGCCGGTGACCAGGAATCTGCCGGGCTGTACTTTCCATTCCCCGACCACTTGGGACCAACCATATTTTTGCAACACAACTGGGGTGGACCAGACCGGGATCAAGGTAAACATCAAGAGCCCATAAGGCAGTGCCGGCCCACGCTTGACGGCAATCCCATCCACAAACGTGTAAACCGAGATAAAAAACGCTGTCGCCAGGGCCGCCAGGATGCCTTTGATATTCGGGATGTTGGTCCAGTTTTGGATCAGGCTGCTGGCTCCGGTCAGGATCAGACCGCTGATGATCAGGACCAGGCCGACCAATCCCCAGCCTGTCAATTTTTCATGCAAGAATAACAACGACCAGAGCAATAATAAAGCGGGGGCCGTCCCGCGCGCCATGGGGTAAACCAATGAAAAGTCACTGTTCTTATAAGCCAGGGAGAGAGTCAGCATGTAGGATGCTTCCAGCCCTGCGCTGATCAAAGCAAAATGCCAAATTTCGCGCGGAGGCAAACCGGTAAAAAACAGCCCCGGCATGAACATGAGCGCTCCAATGGTCACGATCCACCAGGAGGCAATGAACTTTTGTCTGGATTGCTTGAGCAACAGATTCCAGAGTGTATGCAAAGAAGCAGAAAGGAAGAGCAAGGCGATGGCGAGGAGGGGCATTCAGGCTGCGATTATACTTTGTTCTCATAAACCGGATTTCGTGACTTTGCATAGGTTTCCAATTTTTCGATGTACCGGTCCATATCATGTGCTTTTATCCAAGGACCGATGGGGTTGGACAGATGTAAAAGTGACAACATTGTTTCAGCAATACTTTCAAAAAACCTTCTGAGATTTGGTATGCCTCTGTATATCTGGTAAACACCTTCAGCTTTGCGACGGCTGAGATAGCGCGGATCACCAACATGGACAAAGGTTCCCAGGAAAAACGGGACCAGTGTGACGATATCCGTTGTGTTGACAATACGGTAAAAAGGAGCCTTGATCCCTTTCTCATATTTACCATCCCCGACTCGTGGACTTCCAAACGTGTAGCAGGCTGCAATCAGGTCATGGAATTCCTCTTCGAGTTCTTGTGTTGCAACCGTTGCCAGCGCGGCACCCAGGGAATGGCCGGTAATGTAAAGCGGCATCTCTTTGCCGATACTCTTGCGAAGCATATCGACAATTTCATCTTTGACATCATCAAAAGCATTCTTAAAACCGGTATGTACTTTGCCTTCAATGGTTCTTTGTTTTATAACCCTCAGATCCGTTCTAACATCCTCCCATTTGTTTGGCTGCGTGCCCCTGAATGCTAATACTGCAAATTCGTCGTTCTTCGCAATAAAAGCTTGTGTGCCATTTCTGTTGAATGTTTTCATCAAGTTGAACCAACCACTTTGCAGACTATATTCCAGGCGTTCTAATTCAAGTTCGTCTTCCTCGAACTTGATATAGGCCAACTTGGCCATGATTGCCATGATCCATGCCATGCGGTCGGAATAAGCGGCGCGGTTTACTGGAGGTGAAGGCAGACTTTCAAGCTCTGTGAGTGGTTTTAGCTGTCTGAGAACCTTTCGATACTTCTCTTTCGCCTGTTCGAATTCACTCTTTTCAAATTCAAAAAGCACCCCCGGTTGTTGTTTTGCGCTTTGTTCCATAATAACCTCTCTCATCGTGGTTCTGATGTCCCTATCATACAATTATTTTGACCAAATTACAACTAAAATGGTCTAATTAAAAAAGCCTGCCTCATACGAGACAGGCTTGTGATCCATAAAAGCGGGCTTATACGGGTACACCTTCCAGTTGTGCTTTGGCGTGGGCAAAGCCTTTGTCCATGGCCTCGAAGTTGTTGGGGATCAACTTCTGGTGCTTGTCAGGTAAATGCGCTTTCAGGGCAGCTTTGACATCGTCTAAGTTCAAAACTGGAAATACCGCCAGCAGTGCGCCGGTCATGACCATGTTGAGCAGGCGGCGGTTGCCGCAAGCTTCGGCAATTTCGTTGCCAGGTACGTAGACGACGGTGATATCTTTGCGTTCGGCCTTGCGGTCGACCATCGATTCATTGACTACCAACACGCCGCCGGGTTGAACCAGCTTTTCATACTTGTCGAACGATGGCAGGTTCAGGGCAATGACTGCCGGGGGATTTTTCACCAGAGGGGAACCGATCTCTTCATCCGCGATGACCACTGTACAGTTTGCAGTCCCTCCGCGCATTTCAGGCCCATAAGAAGGAATCCAGGTGACTTCATGGCCGGTATCCATGGCCGCATACGTCAACACCTGACCGGCAAAGAGCACACCCTGTCCGCCAAATCCCGCAATGAGGATTTCTTTTTGCATTGATCGACCTCCTATGCCTTGATCTCCGCCACACCCGGCGCAACTTTGTAATCGCCCAGGGGGTAAGCCGGGACCATGTGCTCTTCCAACCATGTCAGCGCCTCAAGCGGCGAAATGCCCCAATTCGTCGGGCATGTGGAGAGCAGTTCGACCATCGAGAAGCCCAGTCCGCGTACCTGGGTTTCGAAAGCGGTGCGGATGGCCTTCTTCGCCATACGGATATTTTTGGGATCGTGTAATGCGCGGCGGGCAATGAACCCTGCTCCATCCATATTGGCAAGAATTTCTGACATGCGCAGCGGGTAGCCCTGCAATTCCACATCGCGGCCCAGGGGCGAGGAAGTGGTTTTCATACCTGGTAAGGTCGTAGGGGCCATTTGACCGCCGGTCATGCCGTAGATGGCGTTGTTGATAAAAATTACCGTGATGTTCTCGCCACGTCCCGCCGCGTGCATGATCTCAGCCATGCCAATGGAAGCCAGGTCCCCGTCACCCTGGTAGGTAAAGACCACCCGGTCCGGCAGGACGCGCTTGATGCCAGTAGCCATGGCTGGGGCGCGTCCGTGTGCCGCTTCGACAAAGTCACAATCGAAGTAATTGTATGCAAACACCGAGCAGCCCACCGGCGCGACACCGATGGTGCGTTCAGTGATGTTCATTTCATCCAGTACTTCCGCGATCAGGCGGTGCGCCACGCCATGTGTACACCCGGGGCAGTAATGGGTCGGGAATTCGGTAAAGGCGTCAGGACGCTGGTACACTAAATTTTCAGGTTTTGCGATGGTTGCCATACTGCACCTCTATTTCAAGATCTCTTGCATGCGTTCAAACCAGGCATGACGCGGGTCCGACACGATGGGCAGTTCGGTTGTTGCAACACGCTGGATTTCACCCAGGATTTCATCCGGGAAAGGGACCATCCCACCGGGACGTCCATAAAACTCGACTGGTACGCGTCCCTTGACAGCCAGTTGCACGTCGTTGAGCATCTGTCCCATGTTCATTTCCACCACCAAGAAGGCCTGTACCCGTTTCGACAGCTCGTCCAGCGCCTGGTATGGGAACGGGCTGACTGTGATTGGCCGAAACAGACCAACCTTGAGGCCCTGTTGACGGGCTGCCCGCACGGCGGAGAGTGCCACACGCCCTGCGGTGCCGAAACCTACGACCACAAAGTCGGCATCGTCAAGGTAGTACTCTTTATAACGGACTTCGTTTTTTTGGATTTCCTGCCAACGTTTGAACATGCGCAGGTTGGCTATTTCTTCCTGGACAGGGTCGATATAAATCGAACTCAGAACACGTCGTTCGCGACCGATGGCGCCGTTGGTAGCCCACTCCCAATCCTTGCGTTTAATGGGTTGCATCGGTGGTAGCTCGGCCGGTTCCATGATCTGGCCGATCGAGCCATCGGCGATGATGATGCAGGCAGTCCGGTAGCGTTCCGCAAGGTCGAAGGAGAGAACCGTCAGGTCAATCGCTTCCTGGACCGTCGAAGGGGCCAACACAATCGGGTTATAGTCGCCATGTCCGCCGCCATGCACAGCCTGGTTGTAATCCCCCTGCGAGGGGGCAATATTGCCCAGGCCGGGTCCGCCGCGCATCACGTTGACCAGTACCACTGGGATTTCAGTGCCAATGATATAGGAAAGTCCCTCCATCATCAAACTGACGCCCGGACTGGAGGAGGTGGACATGACGCGCACACCTGTGCAAGCTGCTCCATAGACCATGTTGATAGCCGCCACTTCACTCTCAGCCTGCACGAAGGCGCGCCCAAGTTCAGGCATGCGGCGCGAGAAATGTTCGAGGATTTCGGTCTGAGGAGTGATAGGGTATCCAAAGTAGGCTTCGAGACCGGCGCGGATTGCGGCTTCGGCAATGGCTTCATTACCTTTTAGCAATTCTCTTGGCATATTTTCTCCATAGTTAATGTGTAAGGGCGTAGCATTGTGCTACGCCCTTGTAAACTTATACGGCGGCAGGAACCGCCTTGGTAAGCTCGCGGTATACCGTGATGGCTGCGTCTGGACAGACCAGCGCGCAAATCGCACAACCTGTGCAGCCATCCTTATAGATGTGAGCTGGATGATAGCCCTTGGGAGTCAGACGCTCCATGTCCAGTGCCAATACTTCCTGTGGACAGGCGTTGACACACAACTCACAACCTTTACAGTATGTGTCGCTGACTTCGATCCAACCTTTAGCAGGCATTCATTACTCCTTATCGTATATTGGACTTGCGCACATGTAATACGCATGCGCAGCACGCGACCCTTTTATCCTTTCGCGAACTGCGTAAGCCCTGATATAGAAGTTGGATAAAAAATGGCTTATTAGCCAATTCATACCTATTATTACCTTTTTGGGTGGGGAAGGGTAGTGCCAAGCGTCATATGTGAAGTATACATCTTTCCTTTTATCAATTGGTCCTATCCAATTCGGGATAAAGAACCTCCAGGGAGATCGTTTTACTAATTTGGTTTGCAGGCGATGTAACAAAATCCCAGAAAGCTTTTTGGGCGACTGTGGATGGTTGTAGCATATTACGTCCAATGTAAATATCTTGATGGAGACGTTCACTCAGCCCGTTGACATAGATCGTCGCAACTTTTTCAGAAACCAGACGTGATACCACTACCTCCGACACGAAACCGACCCCCAACCCCTCCTGCACAGCCATTGCAATTGCCTCTGCATTGCTCAAAGTAAGGGCTGGCTGCAAATCCTCGATTCGCATGCTGGCATTTTCCAAACCTTGTTTGACCACATTATACGTCCCTGAATCT
>DAOTXM010000436.1:0-25864 GCA_034435215.1 Anaerolineales bacterium | reverse complement strand
GGGGGGGGGGGGGGGCGCACCCCCCCCCCCCAACACCTTTTTTGCCCTACTTTTTTGTATAGGTCTGAGTAGATACAAAAAATCAAACTTAACCAGGGGTTGGGATAAGGATGAAAGATATTACTTTACTCATCGTCGATGATCATCCACTCTTCCGGCAGGGCGTTGCAGATGCACTTGCGTTGGAGCCGGGTTTTCGTGTAATCGGTCAGGCTGCGGATGGCAAGCATGCCCTTGAGTTGATCCGTGATCTGGAACCAGACATTGCTGTTCTGGATGTAAACCTGCCAGAAATGAACGGTCAGCAAATTACCCACCTGGTCAACCAGGAAAAGCTTCATACCCGGGTTCTTTTGTTGACCGGGTATGATGATTTTGAGCAGGCGATCCATGCAGCTCATGCTGGCGCTGCTGCTTATTGTGCAAAAGATATTCAACCTCAAGGTCTGGTAAGTGCTATTCGCGAGGTTGCCAACGGAAAATATGTCATCGGCGGCAATGTATTTACGCGTCGCGAATTGGATGATTGGCTGGAGAGCCAGATGGAAGGCGCGCGGCGCTCCTATAGCGAACCTGGCAGCCCTTTCCACCCGCTTTCCGACCGGGAAATGGAAGTGTTATCTTGTGTGGTTCGGGGGATGAGCAATAAGGAAATTGCTGGCTTGTTGGGTATCAGTCATCAAACAGTGAAAAACCATGTCACCTCGATTTTACGAAAATTTGGCGTCGAAGATCGGACCCAGGCTGTTGTGTATGCGTTGAAACGTGGTTGGGTGAAGTTGCAAGATATGAATGTAAATAAACAGCAGGAGTAGCATTGGTATGACTTCAGAAGCTGACGGCCTTCAAGAGCAGGAACAAGCCCCAGTATTTGATGTGAAAGCGGAATTGCAAGAAACGCAACGTGCGCTGCGTGAAACGACGCTCATGATCGAACAAAGCCAGGGGGAAGTGTCGAAGTTGTCACAGCGCAATGCAGCCATCACATCCCATTTACAGCAGGTTCAAAACCAACTTAACAGTACACCTGTAGAAGAAATCCGGATGGCGTACGACTCGGCTTTAGATGCGCAGCAACGTTTATTCGTCATGCGGGGACAGTTGGAAAAATTGCAGAGCGATAAGGCGCATTACGAACGCTATAAATTAGCCTTGGAAAATATGCAAGATGGAGGCCTGGGAGCCAGCACGGCATCTTCCTCACAAGCGACCATTGCCGGGAAAGGTACTCTTGCAAGTGTGGAGATGTTGATCAATGCTCAAGAGGCTGAACGCCAGCGCCTTTCTCGCCAGATGCATGATGGACCGGCACAAGCGCTGTCAAACTTTATCTTGCAGACTGAAATTGCCATGCGGTTGCTGGATGTTGATCCGACCCAGGCAAGGGATGAGTTGGGCAATCTCAAGATGTCGGCAATGGGAACGTTTCAAAAGGTTAGAAATTTTATTTTCGAACTACGCCCAATGATGCTGGACGATCTTGGCGTCATACCTACCATTCGCCGTTATGCGGACACATTCAAGGAACAAACCGGTTTAGATGTTAATGTAACTGTCAGTGGGAATGAACGTCGTCTGGAATCGTATCTTGAAGTAATGGTGTTCCGTGCGATCCAAGAATTGCTTGGAAATGCAGCTCGCCATAGCCAGGCGACGCTTATCAAGGTTAATGTAGATTTGACGGATGACCTGATCCGTGTCAGTGTGGATGATAATGGCAAAGGCTTCGATATGGATTCCGTCCAGGAAAAAAACCTGGGTTTAAAATTGATTCGCGAGCGGACTGAAATGTTGGGAGGAACTTTCGAGGTTGACAGCGCGATGGGAAAAGGAACACGTGTCATGTTCACTTTGCCTGCGCGAAAGTAATGTGGGGATCTTGCGAGGGTTCATATCTTGAGCCTTACCAAATTACCAATCATGATTTTGCTATTTTTCTTGTATAATCGATATGATAAATTTGTTCCAGTATTGCCTTTGTAGAGAGGAGTTCCTATGCGTCGCGGTCGAATATTCATCTTTCTGGCTTTGATATTGATCATAGGGTTGGCAGTTGTGGCTTTGGTATTTCGCCAGTTCTTGCTTCCGGCTGCGCGGACTCCTTCTGCAGCGCAACCTTCGGCGACTGTTCAGGTTTATATTGCGGGACAAAACATCCCTCAAGGGGAACTTATTACTGATGAAGTTCTTTCGACGATCAGTATCCCCCCGGAAAATGTTGTCTCGGTCATGTTCACGGTTGACCAAAGGGCAGACTTGGTAAATAAAGTGGCCAAATATCCAATTGACCAGGGTGTCGTGATAACCCGATCGATGGTTTCGGATGGAACTGTCGCTGCAGGCGGCCCTGAGTGGGCTTCCCAAATTCCACAGGGTATGACGGCGATCTCGATCCCAACTTCTCGCTTGGATTCCGTGGCATTCGGCGTGCGAGATGGTGCACACGTGGATGTTAATGCATGCTTTTTGTTTGTGGATGTCGATCCATCTTATCAAACAATCTTACCCAATCATGTTGGTGGTTTGATTGCCCCAGGCACGGAGGTTGAAGGCCAGGTTCCAAGCGCTACCCTTGGCCTCACTGGTGATCAAGGTGTTCAGGGTCGTACAGAGGTAGAAACGGCCTTCCAGCAAGGTATCTATGTGTTGCCTGCTGAGGAGCAACGCCCAAGATTGGTATGCCAGATGATTTTACAAAATGTCATGGTAATGAAGTTGGGTAGCTTTCCTTTGCCACAAACTCAAGTAAGTACTGAGCAAGATCAGCAAGCCCAGGCCGCTCAACCACAAGAGATCCCTGATATTGTGACTTTAATCGTTACTCCTCAAGATTCTGTCACCTTGTCATATTTGGTTTATGGTGGCGCAAAGCTAAGCATGTCGCTAAGAAATGTTTCCGATGATTCTCGTGTAGCTACTGAGGCGGCAACCTTGCAATTTCTTCTAAGTCAATACAACATCCCTGTTCCTGCAAAACTGCCTTATGCAGCGCAACCGCGGATTGATAATTTGTCATATCCTGCCCTTCCCAGTCAACCAGCGTCAACCACCCAACCAGAGGAATAGCGTGATGTAAATATGGATATCGAGGTGAAAAATAATGGCAGCAGGCCAAAAAATTCGCGTTATCATCGTCGATGATATTGCTGAAACTCGCGAAAATGTTCGCAAACTTCTTCAGTTTGAATCAGATATTGAAGTTATTGGTGCAGCAAAGTCAGGAAAAGAGGGGATCGAGTTTGCGAAAGAGCAGGATCCTGATGTCGTCTTAATGGATATCAATATGCCTGATATGGATGGCATATCTGCAACCGAGGCCATCCTTCGCAGCCAACCACATGTTCAGGTTATCATTCTGTCCGTTCAGGGTGATCAAAATTATATGCGCCGTGCTATGCTCGCGGGCGCGCGCGACTTTCTAACCAAGCCCCCGATGGCGGATGAGTTGATTTCTGCGATCCGCCGTGCTGGTGAAATGGCGCAGAATGAAAGGAAAAAAAGCGCCCAGGCTCGTTCTGCGCCTGCAATGCCTGGAGTGCCTGCCGGTGTCGGTTTTTCGCTGACACAAGGGAAAGTCATCACGATATACAGCCCCAAAGGTGGAACAGGTTGTACTACGATTGCTGTGAATCTGGCGCTGACTTTGCACAACGAGGACACACATACTACGCTGGTCGATGGCAATTTCCAATTTGGCGATGTCGCTGTTTTTATTAACGAACAAGGCAAAAACACAATCTTGGATCTTGCTACACGAGTCAATGAGCTTGATCCGGAAATTGTAGAAGGAGTAATGATAAAACATGCAGCAACAGGTGTGCATGTTTTAGCTGCCCCATCACGACCAGAGTATGCAGAAAAAGTAAGTGGCGAACAATTTGCGCAATTAATTGAATATTTACGTCAGATCTATGCGTATGTGGTAATCGATACCACACCTTCTCTAAATGACATAACGCTCACAGCAATCGATAAAAGCAACGTAATCGTTCTGGTAACAACACAGGATATTCCATCAATTAAGAATGCACGTTTGTTCTTAGATTTGCTCCAGACAATAGGAATCAATCGTGAGCGCATCGTTTTTTGCATGAATCGATACGATAAACGCATTGGTATTACGCCTGAAAGGGTGGGGGATAATTTGAAGCAACCAGTTGCTGCGGTTATTCCTCTGGACGAAAGGGTTGTTGTTCCTGCTGTAAATCGTGGTGTCCCATTTGTATTGGATAATAAAACACAACCATCAGCACGTGGTATATTAGCGTTAGCTGAAAGTGTACGAGAGGCTTTATCGGCTGCGGAATTGAATGAAGCTGAAATGGCGAAGTGATATACAATTAGCAGTGCAGGAGTAAAGTAATGTCATTGCTCAAACGAATAGAACAGGGGCAGGGTTCGGAACCAGGTCCCAAATTACCAGGACCAGGGCAACCTGGTGGCAGTTCTGACAGTTCGCGCTTGTCTTCTTTGCAGACGAGACGAACGAATGCTCCTATTACTTCACCGCAAGCGGGTTCCTACTTCGACCTTAAGACTCGTGTCCAGAATAAGTTGTTGGCAGAACTTGATCCATCGATGGACATTACCAGGACTGAGGAAGTAAAGAGAACAATTCAAGAACTTTTTGAACAAATTCTCTCGGAGGAAAATATTGTCCTTTCCCGCCCGGAGCGTGCACGCCTCTTTGAGCAAATTGCTGCCGAGATTTTAGGGCTTGGTCCCCTTCAACCTTTATTGGAAGATGATACGATCACTGAAATCATGGTAAATGGCGCAAAAAATATTTATATCGAGCGCAAGGGAAAACTCCATCGTGTCCCAGTCACATTCGAAAATAACGACCACGTTTTACGCATTATTGATCGTATTGTTGCACCGCTTGGCCGGCGTATCGATGAGTCCAGTCCGTATGTAGATGCGCGTTTACAGGATGGATCCCGTGTAAATGCGGTGATCCCCCCGATTTCGCTGGTAGGACCAGTTTTGACGATTCGTAAGTTTTCAAAAAATCCGATCACTGTTGAGCAACTTGTGCAATTTGGCTCTGTTTCTATGGAAGCTCTGCAGTTCCTAAAAGCGTGCGTCGAAGCCCGATTAAACATCATTATTTCTGGTGGTACTGGTTCTGGTAAAACCACTTTCTTGAATGTCTTGTCCAGTTTTATTCCAGATGATGAGCGTATAATTACTATTGAGAACGCAGCAGAATTGCAATTGCGCCAGGAGCATGTTGTAACGCTGGAATCACGACCGCCCAATATTGAGGGACGCGGTGAAATCACAATCCGCGATCTGGTAATCAACTCCCTGCGTATGCGCCCAGAACGGATCATCGTTGGAGAGTGCCGTGGTGGTGAAGCATTGGATATGTTGCAGGCGATGAATACCGGCCATGATGGTTCTATGACAACTGCACATGCCAACTCCCCACGCGACACACTATCGCGTCTTGAGACAATGTGCCTCATGGCGGGGATGGACTTACCCGTGCGGGCTATTCGTGAACAGGTAGCCAGCGCGATTGATCTTATTGTCCAGCAGGAACGCATGCGGGATGGCACCCGTAAGGTGGTTTCGATCACTGAAGTAAGCGGCATGGAGGGCGATATCATTACGATGACCGACATCTTTAGTTTTGAACAAACGGGTATTGAGGCAGGGAAAATTATCGGCCGGTTGCGTCCGACTGGTTTGCGACCCAAATTCATGGACAAAATTGAGGCAGCGGGAATTAATCTGCCACCTTCAATTTTTGGCGTTGGCGAGAGGCGTCGTTATTAAGACTTAATCAACAGAGTAGGACTGCGATGACCTGGATTTTGATAATTGGCGGTGGATTGGCTGTGCTCTTGTTGATCATAGGGATTATTGATTCCGTGAATAGCGAGCGCACATTGGTTGAAAAACGCCTAGGACGATATCTGGGTGAAGAAAAAACCACTGGCGGCAGAGATACCGAGCGTTCAATGGTCACTGATTGGGTCAATAAAAGGGTGGAAAAGTCTTCATTCGGCGATCGTGTTGCTCGAGAGCTTGCTCGAGCAGATTTAAAATTAAAAGTTGCGGAATATTTTGCCCTGTATTTTATTGCAATCTTCCTTGGCGCCCTGATTTTTGGGTTTATGGGTGGTTGGCATCCGGTTTCGTTCTTAATTGGAGCAGTGCTGGGTGCCTTTGCCCCTCGCTTTTATGTGAAGCGCCAGCAACGTCAACGCCTGAATCGATTCAATGATCAGCTTGGTGATATGCTTAATTTAATGGTCAATGGTTTACGAGCTGGTTATTCCACCATGCAGGCCATGGAAGCGATTAGCAAGGAATTGCCAGCACCGATCTGCGACGAATTTCGCCGTGTGGTGCAGGAAATGCAGTTAGGCGTACCGATGGAAACTGCATTGGATAATTTGCTACGACGGATCCCCAGCGATGATTTGGATTTTGTAGTTACGGCTATCAATGTGCAACGTGAGGTGGGTGGTAATCTGTCTGAAATCTTGGACTCGATTTCCTTCACGATTCGAGAACGGGTTCGCATCAAAGGTGAGATTCGCGTCATGACTGCGCAGGTACGTGCTTCAGGAACACTATTATCGATCATTCCCATGGCGTTGGCACTTATCCTTTGGTTCATGAATCCTGATTATTTGTTATCGTTCTTTGATGCGCCAGAGAACATTGGCGGTCCCATCTGTGGTTGGGCAGCAATTGGATTGATTATTATTATGATCGCTGCTGGTTATTTCATCATGATGAAAATCGCAGATATCGAGGTCTAGCCATGAATCCGCTCGTATGGGTAATTGTTGGTGTCGTGCTTGTTGCGGGAGCCATTGCCCTCATCATTGTTGGCCGACGCGCTGTATCGGCCTCTCAAAGCGAAGAAGATCCACTTTTAGCGCGCCTGGCGGAGTTTACCGAGCGTGGCGATGTGGTTTCTCTCGAAGAGTTAGAACTATCGCAGCCTTTTAGCGACCGTGTAATTGTCCCGATCTTGCGAGCTATTGGAGAGTTCTCGACACGGTTTACTCCCCAAAAGGTACTTGAACAAACTAATTTGAAAATGGAATTGGCAGGCAACCCAGTCCGCATGGATGCGCCGACATTTCTCGCTTCCCGTTTTGTTGTAGCCGGTTTGTTTGGTGGATTTTTAACCTTAATTTTTGCCATATCACCTCCCACCTGGAGCCTTGGAACCAGAATACTTGTGGTTTTGCTTTTCACCGTTCTAGGGTTTGCTTTTCCTCAAATGTGGTTGCAAAGCAAGATCAATAGCAGACAGACAGAAATTCGTAAGGCGATGCCTGATGCATTGGATTTATTAACGATCTGTGTCGAGGCGGGATTGGGTTTCGATGCAGCCATGGCAAAGGTGAGTGAGAAGTGGGAGAATCACTTGTCCCTTGGATTTGCTCGTGCAATCCGCGAAGTGCAGCTTGGCAAGACGAGGCGTGAGGCTTTACGTGTTATGGCAGAGCGGATGGGCATACCGGAGATGACTAGTTTCGTTGCGGCGGTGATCCAGAGTGAAATGCTTGGCGTTAGCCTAGCAAAGGTCTTGCGCATTCAGTCTGACCAGATGCGACTAAAACGCCGACAACGTGCTGAGGAAGCAGCTCACCAGGCACCAATCAAAATGTTGGTTCCGATGGCTTTGTTGATTTTCCCGTCCATTATGATTATCTTGATGATACCTGCTCTATTCCAAATCATAGGTGTTTTCGGCGGCGGCTTTGGAATATAGATTTCCTATATTTAACAAATGGAAATATCAATTTTTTCATGGTACCTGGGTAGCGCTTGATTGGCTGTTTCCGCCTACCTGTGGGGGATGTGGAAGCCCGGGTGCTCGCTGGTGTATAGCTTGCCAGAAAAAAGTTAAAGAAATAGTTGGTCCTGTTTGTGAAATCTGCGGCTTACCGCAGGATAATTCAGGTTTATGTGACCGTTGCCAACAAATCCGCCCTTCTTTCAACCGACTTCGTTCTTGGGCTGTTTTTGAGGACCCAGTGCAAGAGGCCTTGCATCGTTTGAAATATCGCCGTGATATTGGGATGGGAGAAGCCTTGTCGAATCAAATGTCCGGATTTGTCAGGCGTTTGGGATGGCCTGTAGAGATATTGATACCAATTCCGCTGGGCAAAAAACGCCTCAAAGAACGAGGGTATAATCAAGTTGCGATGATAGCTCTACCGCTTTCAATCCAACTTGGATTGGAATATCGCCCTAAAGCATTGGTTCGTTCACGCGAAACCAGATCCCAGGTGGGTTTGTCAGCTGCTGAAAGACGAGATAATGTCAGGGATGCATTTCTCACCGACAAAAAGTTGGTTAGTGGAAGAAATATCTTGTTGATGGATGATGTTTCCACAACGGGAGCAACTTTATCGTCCGCGGCTGAGGCGTTATACGCAAATGGCGCGCGTGAGGTGTTTGCTGTCACCATCGCACGCGCCTTGCCTCATCATGGTCTTAAAATCGTTTAATCTTTTGCCCATTTGTTGGGCGTAATAAAACACTCTGAGGAGGTTCTATGTCACCTGAATTGGATATTCAAGCGCGAAATATGGAAGTGACCGACCGAATCAACGGTTATATAAAGAAAAAAGCAAGTAAACTTGACCGGTTTCTGCCGGCCATCGAGGAGACGCGGGTCGAACTGACGTTTGAGAAAGCAGCTCGCAATGCGGCTGACCGGCATATCGTCCAAATTACCGTGCGCGGCAAGAACCTGCTTTTACGGTCTGAGGAACGCGCTGATGACATTTTCGCAGCCTTTGACACAGCCATGGACAGAATCCAGCGTCAGATCGACCGTTATAAAGGTAAGCGTTATCGAGGTCGAGGCGATGGACGTTCGGCGGCTGAAGTTGTACCCATGCCCGAAGAAGAAGTGGAATCTGACGAGGAGGTTGTGATTGTTCGACGCAAAAAATTTGCATTGATACCGATGAATGAGGCCGAGGCGGTCGAGCAGATGAAACTTCTAGGACACGATAATTTCTTCATTTTCTTCGACGCGGAAGCCAATCGTATCAAAGTTTTGTATCGTCGCAGAGATGGAACCTACGGCTTGATAGAACCGGAAGTCGGTTAATGCGAGGCTGATCGAAACCTGACTGGCCTGGCGATGAGCTGGGCCATTTTATTGGAGCATGGTATGGAAGACGCGTTGGATTTTGATGATGATTTGAGCGAAAAAGCGCTCGAACAAAACTGGATCGAGATCGAACTTCTGGAAGATGCGATCTCGCAGCTTCTAAAAGCAATCGGAGAGAACCCTGCGCGTGAAGGTTTAAAATACACGCCCAAGCGGGTCGCCCGCATGTATTCGGAGTTGTTGAATGGTTACCAAATTGACCCTGTGGCCATGGTCAATGGTGCATTGTTCGACATTCGTTATGACGAAATGGTGTTGGTGCGCGATATCGAATTCTACAGTTTATGCGAACACCACATCTTGCCTTTCATCGGTCGTGTTCATGTGGCATATATTCCAGACGGCAAGGTGATTGGTCTCTCGAAAATTCCCCGGATCGTGGATATGTATGCCCGGCGCTTGCAGGTGCAGGAACGAATGACCCGCCAGATTGCAGATTTCTTGCGGGATTTGCTCAAACCGCAAGGCGTGGCTGTGGTGGTTGAGGCCGTTCATCTTTGCTCGATGATGCGCGGTGTAAAAAAACACGACGCCCGCATGACAACTTCTGCCATGCATGGCGCCTTTCGTGCAAACCTGGCGACTCGTCAGGAATTCCTGGACAACATCAGCCGCGGCGCATCCCCGCTTCGTATCTGATCGCGTCTCTCTTGCCCGTCTGCCCGCTCCCGTTTTAGAAGCAGAAGCTACCTCCGGGTGCGTTCCACCTCCACACCTACCGATTGGGTCGAGGGAACCGCGCCCGGTTTTTCTACGCTCACAATTGCTTTCTTGACCCCATCTTCTTGTAAGCAGATATTTGCCAGATCATTAGCCAGCGCCTCGACGGTGAACCGCCCGGCGCTTTCTGCGTGAGCCTTGACCTTCTTTGCCAGGGCGCTGTAATCGACGCAGTCGGCTATGTCATCTTTCTGCGCAGCACGACGCGTATCCGCGTAGACGGTTACGTTGATGAGAATTTCCTGCGGCGTTTTGCGCTCATGAGGGCGAATCCCGAGGATGCCTTTCAGGCGTAAGTTTTTGATGAAAATTTTATCCATTTTTGCGTGTAACCATTTCCGGAAAAGGCTCTTTGCTTTTCCGCTCTAAAATGAAGAGGGACAATGCCAATACAACCCATGCAAGGATTTGGGCGAGTCTCAAGCCGCCAAATACAAGAACACTATCACCCCGGAAAGCTTCCAGGAAGAGACGTGCACCGCTTGTTAATGCGGCAAAGGTCAGGAAGTGAACCCCGGGTCGCAGATTCGCTTTTTGAAACCAGAGCAGGCCCAGGACCAGGATGGATGCGAAAATCTCATAGGCCTGGCTGGGATGGCGCGTTGCTCCCCAAAGTTCTATCCCCCAGGGCAGAGTAGTCTCTTTCCCAAAGGCATTGCCAGAAGCCAGGTGCGCCAATCCCAATCCGAGGGCGAAAATTGCGAACAATGGCGTCAGGGCATCCAATGCCGGCCAAAGCGATAACTTCCGGCGCTGTCCGTAAATCAATGCAACGATAAGGGCTGCAGCCAAGCCGCCAAAGGGATCGAACAATTCAAGGTTGAGGGAAATCAAACTTTGCGGATTCGGTACGAACGCAGGCAGATTTTCGAGTGCAAACAAGACACGCCCGCCGAGCAAATAACCAAGCAATGGAAAGAAAACAAGATTATTCAGGTCTTCATTGCTTATGCCATGTCTCGCACTGCGCTTTTCAGCCAGGAACAGCCCCAGCCAAATTGCAACTACGATTGGAATCAGGTCTCGCGGTGGGGAGAATAAATTGCGATAGAGTGTCAGCATGTTATTGAAGGATGGATTCAATGCGAGTACGCAAAAGCGCCTCTGACATCGGTCCGCCAATGACCACTTCCTGAATGAAACCATCGTGGTCGATGAAGAAGCTGGAGGGCAGGGAACGCAATTCGTATTTTTGTGCCACGTCTCCACGTTCGTCGATCAAAATCGGGAATGTGAGCTGGTATTGCTGTATGAAAGGCGCAATTGCCAAGCGATCATCCTGGTAAGTCATGTTGACAGCCAGGATGACAAATCCTTCATGCCGATATTCTTCGTATAACTTCTGCATGGCTGGCATTTCGGCACGGCAGGGAGGACACCAGGTTGCCCATAGATTGACCAGCACAGCCTGCCCGCGCAATTCCGAGAGCTTGACAACCTCACCTTCTGGCGTGCTGAGGCTGAAATCAGGTGCCAGGAAACCTTCCCGCGGCGCAGGGACCTCCCCGGCAGTGGAAGCGCCACTGCGGTCGGCGCTTACGAAAATCCAGGCCAGAGCAGCGATTAAGATGATGATATAGAAGATACGTTGTCGGATCGGTTGCATAAGTTCCCTTTTTAGGCTACACTTTTACTGGAAACACACCATATTGTCCAGCTTGCAAGGCTATATCTTACTATGAATCTAAATGAAACCATCTATATTGGGATCGATCCAACATCCGGCGAGAAAGATTTCAACTATGCCGTGTTGGACAGTAATCTGAATCAAGTTGCATTGGCGGGCATAAGCATGGAAGAAATGATCGCATTTCTTGAGAGGCAAACCTCTGCGCTTGTGGCTGTCAATGCGCCCTCGGGAGTCAACCGCGGACTGGTTGGGGATAAGCGCAGTCTGGAGCGTTCCGCGAGCGGAGGGACTTTGCATGGCGCGAACATCCGCCTGTCCGAATACGAATTGCGTAGGCGGGGCATTGCTGTGGCTGGGACGCCTTCACGTAAGGAGTTATGTCCAACCTGGATGCAGGTTGGTTTTTCCTTGTACGGTGAGTTGTCCAAGATCGAATATAAACCTTACAAGCCAGACGGCGCACCCCGACAGGTATTGGAAACGCATCCCTTTGCCTGCTATTGTGTCCTGGCGGAAGGCATCCCGTTCCCCAAACCGACATTGGAAGGAAGATTACAGCGCCAATTGATCCTGAACGATAAAGGTCTGCGAATAAAGGACGCCATGGATTTCTTCGAGGAGATTACGCGCTTCAAACTGATGAGAGGTATCTTACCGAAGGATATACTCTATTCTCCTGAACACCTGGATGTGCTTATAGCTGCCTATACTGCCTGGCTGCTGGCCCATCACCCCGAGGATGTCACCTGGGTGGGTGACAAAGAGGAGGGGCAAATTGCCCTGCCGGTCAGGGAATTGCGGGAAAGTTATAGATAACAGATGTCCAAGTGAAAAACTTCCTTGAGAGGAAGTTTTTTCTGATAGGGAGCACATCAAGTTTTGGATTTCGCTTCATCCGGAACGAGAATAAATAATCCTGCGACGCCTGGCGGGATCGCACGTGGAGCGCCGCTGTTCACATCCACAAATACCCAATCCGTCTCGCCGCGCACCAGCAATCGATCATCTACAACCCTGACAAAGCGGTAGCGGCGCAACGAACGTACCCGGCGCAGGTTTGCTACCCAGGTCGACACGCTGATGCGTTCCCCTGCAAAGGCTGGACTCAAGTATTCTATCGAATGAGACCGGACCACCCAGGTGCCCCCAATCGCCTGCGTGGGAGGTATGCCGCCCATGGCTTCGTAGTGTCGAACAGCGGCATCCTGCATCCATTGTACGTACATGACATTGTTGACATGTCCATTTTCGTCGACGGCTTCTTCGGGGATGGTGAACTCGTATGTAAAAACCGGTTCGATCCAGTGCTTCGTCAGGTTCATCGATCTTTACTCGACTTTTTGAAAGCCGTTCACATGGTGTACCACTTCGATCCCTGCTGCCTTTATAAACGCCATGGCGTTCTCGTCCACCCGATAAGCCTCGCCATAGACGATCCTTACAATCCCCGCATTGATCAACGCCTTGGTGCAGTTAATGCAGGGCAGGTGCGTTACATAACAGGTGGCACCGCGCGTGGAAACGCCATGCAATGCGGCCTGGATGATGGCGTTCGTCTCGGCATGGATGGTGCGCACGCAGTGCCCGTCCACCATCAGGTGCCCGATTTCGTCACAATGATCCTGACCAGCTGGCGAGCCGTTGAAACCGGTTGTCAGAATACGTTTGTCGAGCTCCAGCACACAGCCTACGAAGGCGCGATCACAGGTGGAGCGCTCGGAGACGGCGGCAGCGATTTTCATGAAATATGAATCCCAATCAGGGCGCATGAATCCTCCACAAAGTTTTTGGCGATTATACCCGGACGTGGTATAGTTGGCCGTCATGGTTGAAATCCACAAATTGGTGCGCAGCAAACGCAAGACCTTGTCGTTGATCGTCGAGACCGACGGCACGTTGACGGTCCGTGCACCGCTATGGATGCGGGAAGCCGACATCCGGCGGTTCGTCGAAGCCAAGGCAGCCTGGGTCAAACGGAAGCAGGCCAAGGCGCGGAAAGAAGCGGTGGCTCCTCATCAATATGTGGATGATGAGACTTTCTGGTATCTGGGAAAAAAGATTCCACTCCGTACCATCCCGAACCAAAAATCTGCTCTCGTTCTGGACGGATATTTCAAGCTGGCGAGGTCTGCACAACCGCGCGCCGAGGCCGTTTTCGAAGCCTGGTATAAAAAACAGGCGTGCGCCGTGCTAACCGGACGCGTAGAATTTTTTGCACGCGAATACGGATTCAATGTGGAAAAGATTCGCATCTCGTCAGCACGTACACGCTGGGGGTCGTGTAGTCAAAAAGGCACCTTGAGCTTTACCTGGCGATTGGTGATGGCTCCAACGGAAGTGATCGATTACGTGGTTGTGCACGAGTTGTGTCACCTGAAGCAAATGAACCATTCGAAGACTTTCTGGGAACAGGTGGAAACGATCCTGCCTGCTTATCGCGCTTACCGAAAATGGCTCAAGAAGAACGGCGCTCTTTTGCGGTTATAAGAAAAGCGCCGCCAGACCGAATGTGAAGATGATTACCCCTGCCAGACGGTTGACCCAAATCAACACGGCAGGGGTGAACTTTTCGCGCAAGAGCCCCACGCTTGCACTCAACGTCAGCCACCAGGTTGCTGAGCCGAGAAAAACGCCCAAAACCATGAAGGTGGCGGAAATATAATCCCCGTTTGTCTCTCCCAAACGCAGCCCGGCAAAGATGGCGATGAATGACAGGATGGTGAGGGGGTTGGTAATGGTCAGAAAAAAGGTCGATAGGTACGCGCCAAACAAACCGCCACGCGATGACTTCGCAGCCTGTTTTGCGGGCCTGGAGAAAAAGGTTTTTCCGCCCAGAAACAACAAAAAAAGGCCGCCAAGGATGCGCAACCAGGTCGACTGCCCGAGCAGTAAATTTTGAACCGCCGTCAAGCCGAACGCTGCAATTGCCCCGTATAACATATCGGCGCTGGCGGCTCCCAGCCCAGACAAAAAGCCTGCCAGCCGCCCGTCTGCCAGTGTCCGCCGGATGCAAAGCACACCAATCGGTCCGACTGGCGCGGCGATGGAGAAGCCAATGAGTAGGCCGCGGAGGAAAACTTCCATAGTCGCTTCTATTGCGCTAGAAAAAAGCGCAAAGACCAGCCGTCTTTGCGCTTCGGATCGATGTGGCTTGTCTTTATATCGTAGCCTCCTTGCGTCGGAACCAGGTCTTCCATTCCTGTTTTTCCCATAACACCAAAATGGGCGCAGCGATGAAAATGGACGAATAGGTACCGCTGAACAAGCCTACCAGCAGGACGATGGCAAATTCTTGCAAGGTCACACCGCCGAATAGTGCCAACGCCAGCAGCAGGAATTCCACAGTCATCAATTGGGTGTTGATCGAACGTTGCAGGGTCTGCACAATGGAATGGTTGACCAACGTTTCGAAATCCAGGCGGCGCAGCAGATTCGAGTTCTCACGGATACGATCGAAGACCACGATCTTATCCTGGACAGAGAAACCGATGACGGTCAATAGCGCGGTCAGGAAGAGCGCGTCCATCTGCCAGCCGGAAAGCAGCTTACCAAAACCTGCCACTGCGAAGACGACAGCTACATCATGTACCATGGCGATGATTGCGCAGATACCATAGCGGAATGCATTGGCGACTTTGCGGAACGCTGTCGTGATATAGATGACGACCGCCAACGCGGCAATGCCGACCGCAAGCGCAGCTCGCGATGTGACCTGCTTCCCAATGCTGGGGCCTACGCTGTCGAAGCTGATGATAGTCACTTCGCCGCCGGAGAGTTCGCGCATGGCATCCAGGACCTGATCCCGTTTTTCGTTATCCAGGAAAGAAGAACGAATGATCATCGTACCGGTGTCGGTGGTTTGCACCTGCGCATCTTCGATGCCGGCCTCTTCATACAGCGTAACCAGATCAGCAGGTTGAGGGCTCTTGTTTGCTTCGAACTGGACCTCGAAATAACTGCCACCGGTAAAATCGATCGAGAGCGGCAGGCCGCCAAGCACCAGAATAACGATGCCAGGCACAATCACTAGGAGGGAGAGGGCAAAGTACAAGTAGCGTTTATTGACGATTTGAATCATATCCAGTATCCTTCTAGATCCCAAACCAGAATTGCAGATTGGTTGATTTGAAGTTTCGCAGAGCCACTGCCAGCAAGGTGCGGGTGACGAAGATGGCGGAGAAGAGGGAGATGACGACACCCAGCGCCAGGGTCAAAGAAAATCCTTTTACGATGGTGGCGCCGAAGGTACTACCGAACCAGAACAAAATACTGGAAGTGATAATGGTAGCGAAATTGGAGTCGAAAATGGAGGAGCGCGCGCGTAACCAGCTCTGATCTACTGCCGAGACCAGAGACTTGCCGGCGCGCAATTCCTCCTTCAGACGCTCGAAGATCAGGATATTGGCGTCCAGGGCGGCGCCTGTGCTCAGCAGAAAACCGGCAATCCCTGGCAGGGTTAGGGTAAAGTGGAAATACTTGAAAACTGCAAAGGCGATCGCAGCGTAGAACAGGATGGCCAGATCTGCTACCAGTCCGGGCAGGCGGTAGTAAATTGCCATGAACAACATTACGACGATCATGCCAACCAACCCGGCACGCAAACTCTTTTGGAGTGAGTCTTCTCCTAACGTTGGGCCAATGATGCGGGTTTCGACAACTTTGAGCGGCACGGGCAGTGAACCGTAGCGCAACTGCACAGCCAGTGCATTGGCGGATTCAGCCGTAAAACTGCCTTCGATGACGCCCTGTCCATCCGGAATGGCTGAGCGGATGACTGGTGAAGAAATCACTTGTTTATCGAGCACAATGGTAAGGTATTTGTCGATGTTGGCAGCTGTATGCGCCGCGAAGATTTTAGAACCCTCAGAAGTCAGCGTAAATTGAATAACATACTGTCCGAGTTGATTCTGGCTGACCTGCACCTGACTCAAATCTTTACCAGTCATGATCGTGTGATAAATGGTGGGCGGACTTTCACCTTCCACTGGTGCCGGCGATTCGTTGCTGCTGCTCGTGGCATAGTCAGTTTGAACAATGGTTCCTTCAAGCAGGTTCGTGTCGCCTGTGTCAATGAATTCAAGAAGGCCGGTCTGCTGGATGGTTGCCAGCACGGCGTCTGTATCCTTGAGTCCTGGGAACTCACCTACGATGCGACGTTCTCCTGCGACTTGCAGCAGGTTCTCGCTCACGCCCAGCGCATTGGTGCGGTTCTCCATGATCGTACGCGCTGTTTCCAGGCTCTCGGCCTCAACAGGCGTATCTTCGGGAACGTCAGCTTCGAGCAGCACTTGCAGTCCGCCTTGCAGGTCCAGCCCCAGGCGGGGGGTGACATCCCTGCTTAGGAGACGCGTATCATTGAAGGGATTGTTGATCGTGATGTTGTCATTCAAGTCGATCCAGAGCGCCAGGGCCAGGACCGCCAGGATGAAGATCAAGCGGGCATAAATGTTTCGAATCATGCGTTACACTTCTCCGTCCACAAAAATGCCAGCCGTCGGCTGGCGGGGGTGATTATACACCTTTTATAAAAGCTTAGGTAGAGGTGATCTAATATGCCAAAATGTGTGCACGCAAAACATGTAGGGACAAGCCGCAAAAATGGGTGTGAGCGTACGAGGCACGCCCATACCCATTTTCGCGGTACTTTCTAACGATCACGGCAGAGTCGTATTTCTATGGGTTTACCCATTCTTCGTAGAGAGCGGTTAGGTCACAATGACAATGATGTTCGGCAAGCCCTTGCATGTTTTCGCCCGTGCCGATCCCCCAGGAGTTGCTGACTACGTAGTCCTTCAAAAAGGCATCGAAATTCTTTTCGCCCATCTCGTTGCGTAGCGCTTCGAAGAAAAACGCTCCGCGACCATAAATGATTGCACTATATGCCGGACCCTCATATGCCGCCACAGGCAAACCGATCGGAATGGCCTGGTTCTCGACGCGCGTCCATCGCCCGCGCAGGGATTGCTCGAAGCCGCTTGCTCCACTGTCACCGTATCGATCTGCAAAGTATTCCCAGGTCACGAACTGGGTCAACGATTCATCCAGCCAGGGCTCGTCGAGCTGGTCATTGCCGACCAGATTGTAGAACCATTGGTGTCCGGCCTCGTGCGCTACGGTCGATTCCATCATGATGCGATTGGGATTGCCACTCAAGGTCCCGCTCATATCATAAATGCGATCCGTGATGGCAATGATGCCCGGATATTCGATCCCCAGCGCATAGGTTGGCGTGGAGATGATGTCGAATTCAGTGTATGGATAGGGGGTATACTGTTCTCCAAATATGTTAAAAGCTTCGATGGCTACATCGAGGGCCATCTCTGCGCCGGCTAGCATGGCTTTGGGAGCATAACTGTTGAAAGTGACCTCGCCAACGGTACGGCTGGTGACTTCATAATCGGGACTGGCGGCCAGGTAAAAATCCCTGGCCGGTCCCGCAGCATACGTGACGATTTGCCGGCTGCCGTTCTCCGTGCGGCTGACCTCGCGACCGGCACCGACCAGCACCAGGTCCCCCGGCGCAGCGACTTTGACCACGAAGAAGCTGGAATCTGCGTAGGTGGGATCCCCCTGCTCCGGTGGGATTTCGGCGTTCCAGCCCTCGTCATCGTAGACGGCAATCATCGGATAGGAATGCGCCAGGGTTAGCACATTGTCATAGTAAGCCAGGACGCCGTAGTTCGATTCCAGCTCCGTCGGCACAGTCACGGAAAATTCGATTTTTATGTCCGCGCTTTCCCCAGGTTGTAACGGCTGGTAGAGCGGCACACGCATCAGGCTGTTTTGCAGTTCGTAGACCGGCTCGAAAGGCTGGTCATTCACTCGCACCGAGGCAACTTCCATCCGTCCGTTGAGAACGTTGGGAAGCAAGCGGAAGTGGATTTCCTCCAACTGGACGGATTCTTGATTGGTATAGCGTACTTCCTCTACGCCGTCTGTTGTGACGATATCGTCACGGATCGTCCATTCTATCGAGTAATAACTTGCCCCGGCGAGACGTTCCAGGGAGGGTTGTTGCGATGAGATCAAGCCATCGCGGAAGATGGAGAACCTGTCATCGCTGGGTATCGATTCTGGTTTAAAGGGAACAGGCTCGGCCGTAGGGGGATTTGTCAGCGTGGGCTCGATTACCTGGTTTGGGAGGATGGAAAACAAGCGGCAAGCGCTGACGAAGAGAAGGCACACGACACACCACATGAAAACTTTTTTCACGATCTTTCTCCTGTTTGCTTTGTTTATCACTTAGGACTTACGCAGTTCGAGTAAAGGAGTCGAAAATAGGGGGGTGCAAGCAGCCGCTCGCAGCCCCTATTTTCGGACCTCTCCTATTTCAACTGCGTAACTCCTGTCACTGTTTATGGTATCAAAAGTTTCCTCAAGTGACACGAGTATATAGAGGGGTTTTGTGGATTTTACCAACCTGTCTTCTTCTCAAGGAAGATCAGTACCCGTTCGAGCACCTCTTGGAAACTCAGCTTGTCTGTATCCAGGATCAGGTCAGCATGTCGAAGTGCATGCGCCAGGCGGCGTTGTTGCTCCTCATAGTCGGCTTCGGTCCAGTTCATCGGACGGCGCGTCTGGGAAACAGCGTAGGAGACTTGCAGGAAAATCAAAACATCCGGATTGGTCAGCCGTTTCCACATGTCTTTGACATACGAATGCTCCTGCGCGATATGGCGTGTCGCATATCCGCGTGCTTCGAGCGCTTCAGTTAAGGTGGATTTCCCGGCGCCACAAGGCCCAACGACACCGATCAAAATAGGTTTATTGACTGTCATGGATCACTTGATGCAGCCTGTCCGGCCGGCCGAGCACGGCGACCATATCATCAGTGGCAACAGGGTGGCTGTCGGTTGGGTGGAATTCGGACTTGCCATCATGGCGGATCAGGATCACGCTGACCACATAACCATCTTCGATCTGTCCAACGGTCTTTCCTTCCAATGTACAACCAGGGGAGATGGTAATCCTTGCCAGGCTGAGGGACTCGCCCTCGACGCTGATGGGGCGGGTAATCTCCGAATCTGTGGCGGCGGCAGCAAATGCAGGCGCAGCCAGGCCTGTGCCACTCAGCGCTGTGAATCCGAATTGCTGGGTGAGCGCCTGAGCGAAATCATCGTCGAAGATACGTATGATGACGCGGATATCCGGATTCATCGAACGCGCCTTCAAGGCAATTTTTAAATTCAACGCATCATTTTGTACACATAAGATGATGGAACTGGCACGCCGCACCCCCGCTGCCTCCAGGGCAGACTCCCGGCTGGCGTCATCGTGGATGATGGGAATGTCCATTTCTTGAACGGCAGCGATCAGGTCCGCCGAGGGATCCAGTTCGATGACAGCCATCGGCTGGTTCAGAGCGCCTTTGAGGTGTTGGACAACGTGGAATCCCAGGTGCCCCAGGCCAACCAAAATATGATGCTTATTTAAAGTAGATGCAATGGCCATTTCCCACTCCTTGCTGCGCGCGCGCCGGTTGAAAAAAAGATAGCCGAAATCGGCCAGACCCAAAGCCAGCGATCCGATCCCAATCAGCGGCATGACGAAGAAAAATACTTCCAGATAGGGGCTTTCGGGGAATTCTCCCGGAGGCTGGAAAAAAGCTAGCGACAAGACAATGTATACTGCCTCGCTGAAGTTCTGCAGTGGTTCCCCAACCTGCTTGGCGATGGAATAATACAACAGGCCGCCGCCCAGGATGGCGAAAAGAAAAACGATCAAGGCGGTGCGAAATTCGCTTAGTAACAGGATTGTGTCCCGCCAGGAAGCGCGAAACAAGCGTCGTCTTGATCTGCGCACAATACCATCCTAGGAAATCGGCAGTCGCACATTCATCCGACGCACCGCATCACCGGTACTGGCTTGAACTTTCAACACCACGACACTGACATCATCTGCCGGGCGGCCTTCATCCAGGTTGACTGCATGCGCGAGCAGGGCATCGGCCAGCTCCTGCGGCGTGGGGTCCTGTTCTTCCAACATAGCCTGGATGGCGTTGCAAACATCCATGGGTTGACCGCGACGTTTCCCGGCATGGGTCAGGCCATCGGTATACATGATGATGGTAAGTCCGGGTTGGAGCTCCAGCTCTGTGATGACCGGACGGATGTCTCTGCGAATCCCCAGCGGCGAACTCTCTGCATCCATGCAATCGACCTGGTCATCATGGCAAATGAAAACCGGCGACGGGTTGTTGCGCGTCAACACCAAGGTGTTGGTTTCCAGGTCGATCGAGGCAATGTTGAGCGTACAAGAGACTTTCGCATTTTTATCCGTGTAAAGCGTATCCGAGGCAGCGCGCGCTGCTGCGCCGTCGCGTACCCCTTCCGCCAGCAGACTGATCACCTTGCGGACCACCATCATGGAGACGGCTTTGGCGCCCCGGCCTGATGTTTGTCCATCTGCCAGCACGACCGACAGGCCGCCATTGGGGCGTTCCACAACCTCCAGGGTGTCACCGCTTTCGGAGGAGGCATATTTATTGATTTTGGCAACTGCGATTTGGACTTCCATACATTGATTTTACTATCATTTCACTATTTCCTGAATTTGCTTGACGTTACAGCTTGAACCCGCTATAATTCGCCCGCTTAAACTGCCAAATCAGCAGAATTGTCTGGAAATCGTGCCGGGCATTGGCCCGGCCTGTTCATGGTATAAGGAGAAAGGTATGACCCCACAACCCAAACGGAAACTGTCCAAGGGCCGCCGTGACCGGCGCCGTGCCCATGATGCGCTGACGGCGCGCAACCTGGTTGCTTGCAGCAACTGCGGATCCATGCGCCTGCCGCACACCGTCTGCCCAAACTGCGGGCACTACCAGGGCCGCGAAGTGATCGAAATCGCCAAAGAGAAAAAGTCCGAGTAACCACTGGCGAGCCGTGACGAACACGGCTCGTTTGTGTTTAATATAGCGGTGGTTGAGTAGGGCAAGTGCATTTCCTGCCCGTATCGGTGCCACCGCTATTTTTTATCGGGAGTAAACCATGCAACTGGACCCAAAAACCACTGCCTTTGTCTTCCCGGGTCAGGGCTCGCAGGCCCTTGGAATGGGACGGGACTTGGCTGTAGCGTATCCACAGGCAAGGCAGACGTTCGAGGAAGCAGATGATATCTTGGGTTATGCGCTTTCCCGCCTGATGTGGGACGGTCCTGAGGCGGATTTGAACGATACGCTCAACACCCAACCGGCGCTCTACGTGCATTCGATGGCTGCACAAAGGGTCTTCGCACATCTTTATCCGGACTTCCTGCCTGCTTCCGTGGCCGGGCATTCGCTGGGCGAGCTCTCGGCGCTGACGGCAGCCGGGGCCTTGTCCTTTGCCGAGGGGCTCCGCCTGGTGCGAAAACGCGGGGAGTTGATGAAACGCGCCGGGGAACGTTCCCCCGGCAGCATGGCGGCCATTCTGGGTCTGGATATTCCTGTTTTGGAAAAAGTCTGCCAGGCGGCCAGTGCTGCGGGTGAGACCGTACAGGTGGCAAATGACAATTGTCCCGGGCAGGTGGTCATCTCCGGGGCAAAGACTGCGGTGGAGCGTGCGATCGAGGGCGCAAAAGCGGCAGGTGCCAAGCGCGGCATTCCGCTGGCGGTCAGCATTGCGGCGCACTCACCTTTGATGGCCTCCATCCAGGAGGAATGGAATGCAGCCGTGGATGCCTGCACCATGGATGATCCCTTGGTTCCCGTCATCGGGAATGTGCACGCGGAGCCGATCGAAACGGCTGACACATTGCGCGCGGACATCAAAGCCCAGATGCAATCACGCGTGCGCTGGAGCGAGTCGGTGCAGGGAATGTTGAGGACCGGCACGCAGGCTTTTGTCGAAGTGGGAAGCGGGAACGTGTTGCTCGGGTTGATCCGGCGTATTGCGCAGTCCCTGCCGGGAGATTTTGTTGTGTCATATTATTCACTGGGTACTCCGGGCGATTTCGCAGTTTTCGAAAGCTAAACCAACTTTATAGGACTTACGCAGTTCGTTTTATTTTTGGGCCACTCCTATTATCACAACGCAAGGTTGTGTTGCTGATACGCATTCACTCCAGGGATAACCGAAAACAGGTGTTTTGTGATTTACTGAAATTATGAACCATTGCTTATGTTATAATGAAAAATGAAAGATGTCATGGCCATAACTGTTCTAAGGAGGAACTCACATGGGTCTATTCAGTAAAATTCTCGATAAACTTGGTATTAAGAAGCCTGAGGCTGGGACCACCGCTGCTGCCATTGGCAAGAAGGATGTAGCGCCTGCACCTGCTGCGCGACCTGCTCCACCATCTGCAAGGCCTGTGACGACGGCAAAGCCTGTTCCCTCTGCCAAGTCTGAGTACTATACTCCGCCCCCGCAGACCCCTCAACCCGCAGCCGCCCCGGCTCCCATGGCAATGGTGGACGTGATGAGCAAGCTGGAAAAGATGGCTGAAGGAACGGGCCTGGACTGGAAAGTCTCGATCGTGGACCTGTTGAAGGTTTTGGGACTCGAGAGCAGCCTTAAGGATCGCAAGGAACTTGCAGTCGAACTCGGATGCCCTGCTGACGTTATGAAGGATAACGTCAAGATGAACGTCTGGCTGCACAAAACCGTGCTGGCGAAGATCGCCGAGAACGGCGGCAATATCCCGAAGGAACTCCTGGATTAGCCAGTAAGGCAAGCTGCCACTGGACGGGAGGGTATACATTCCAGCTGGCGTTAAAATCTGTAATGAAAGCGAAGCGCTCTTCAAAGCTGAAGAGCGCTTTTGCTTATCAACCTATACCTTTTGGATGGCGAAATTTCGGCCTTCCGTCCCTTACCAGGCAGGCGTGAGATTGTCTTGAGCATCTTTCCAATAAGGCAGCCAGGCCAGGGCTGTCAATTGCACCTGGATATCGGCCTTTTTCGGCTTGAGACTCAGCGTTTCCAGGGTTTCTGTCATTGGGTCGATTTTTTCCTGCAGGGCGGTCATTTCCGCTTCGAATTCCGCCTGCAGGTCCGCCAGTTGTGCTTTGATGGCTGCCACGGTCTCGGTGGCACGCTCGACATCTTTCCCTTCCTCCGCCGCTCTGCCAGCGCCGCGCATGGCCGAGCGAGCCTTGCTGATGTTGCTCTGGCTGAGCACCTTGCGCCCGGTAAAAGCGCCCAGCAGCGTCGCGCCAACCGACAGCGCAGTATCGAGTTTGGCCTTCTTGGCTTGTTCGGCTTGTTTCTCCACCATGGCTTCAGCTCTGCGCTGGCGTTCCTGCAGGGTAGCGATCTTGGGGGCATATTTTTTACGCAGGGCCTCGACCATTTCATCTCGATGTTCGCGCGCCAGTTGCGACAGGCGGATGCGGAAGTCACGCTCGTCTTCCCCGGGATTGGAGGCTTGTTTCAAACTGGGGCTTTGCAGCAGGTCGAGTCGTTGAGAGCCGTACAACCAGGTAGTGAAGTCTCTTTCCCAATTGCTGTAATTCCTGGCCTGGCCAGCGGCTGGCGGCAGGTTGCCGAATTGCGCCTCGCTGCGCGGCGATTTCTCCAGGCCTGTGGCAGGTACATCCAGCGCTTCGGCGTTATCCCACAGGACAGGGATGGCATCGTCCGTGACCGGGGTGATATAGACCACACTCTGCGCTGTGTCGATTCTAGCTTTGCTATCAGAGTAATGGATTTTGGCTGTGCCCAGGATCTTGGGCTGGTAATGCAGTTTGCTGCCAGCAGACGCGGCGCCTCGCACCGGGACGAAGAATTGTCCCAGGCCAGGGGGCAGGGACGGCGGTTGGGAACTGACCCCGCCTGCTGCAACAGGAGCAAGTCCAGGTTGAGAGGGATGCGTGGCAGGTGCGACCGGACGTCTGGCTTTCACCGGGTCCATCAGAGCCTTGATCTGGTCGCGAGTCAGCGGTCCGCGCAAATACGAGAGCGCCCAACGGGTTTGGAAGAGTTCGGGGGCATCTTCGTGGGTATTATTGACTAAAAAGACGCGGTTGCCCAGGTCGGAGATGATCTTTTCGATTTGCTTGCGGTTGAAACCGACTCCCGCAGCACTTTCGAGACCATCGAGCAGCCGGGCTTTGTCTCTTTCCGTTTGCAAACGCCCGATGAACCAGGTGCCCATATTGGAGAGCCCTTTATAGTCCAGATCGACCGGGTTTTGCGTGGCGAAGACCATACCCACGCCAAAAGCGCGCGCCTGCTTGAGCAGAGTCAGCATCGGCATCTTGGAGGGCGGGTTACTGGTGGGCGGCAGGTAGCCGAAGATTTCGTCCATATAGACGATGGCGCGCAGGCTGGTGGTACCGGATTGGCTGCGCATCCAACCCAGCACCTGGTTCATCAGCAGAGAAACAAAGAACATGCGCTCCGGGTCGCTCAGGTGGGCGATGGAGAAGATGGCAATGCGCGGTTTCCCGGCCGGGGTGTACAGGATCTGACCGATGTCCAATGGCGTGCCTTCCAGCCAGGCGTTGAAACCGGGCGAGGCCAGCAGGTTGTTGAGCGCCATGACCAGCCCAAAGCGTTCCTTGGATGGATAGAAGGTTTCGACATCCAGCACGCCGACCTTTTGCACAGGGGGCGTTTGCACCTGTTGGATCAGGGCAGCCAGGTCGAGGTCCCTGCCGGAGCGCCAGGCGGAATCCAGGATCGTGGAGAGCAGGATATGCTCCTTGCTCTGGATGGGATCGGCGCTGATGCCGACCAGCCCGAGCAGGCTGGAGACGGTGGTGCTGATGCGTTCGCGCAGCAGGTCGTTGTCTTCGAGGATCTCCCTGCCGGGGGCGGCAAAGGAGTTCAGGATGGAGACCGGCAGGCCGGCGTTGCTGCCAGGCGTGTAGATGAGCATTTCGACAGCATCTTTCAACCGTTGGATGCGCGCGCCGCTTTGTCCCCAATCGCCCAGGCCTTTTGTCCACAAGGCAGCCTGCTTGTCCGCGTATTCTTCAGGCGAGAGATTCTTGTTGCGGGCTTCATCCTGGTTGATCCAGGGCAGGAAATCGGAGCCCTGCAAATTGGGGAAAGTCAACAACAGGTTGCCCAGATCGCCTTTGGGATCGATCAGGATGGCGGGAACGCCGTCGATGGCGGCCTCTTCGATCAAGCCGATGCACAGGCCGGTCTTGCCGCTGCCGGTCATGCCGACACAAACGGCATGTGTGGTCAGATCTTTCGAGTCGTAGAGCAGCAAATCCTCTTTGGTTTTTTGCGCCTGCATGTCGTAGACTTTGCCCAGATAGAAAACGCCTAGTTTTTCGTAATCTTCCATGTTGCCTCCTTGCCTTTCGTGCCTGGATAGCCAGAGTATACGCGAGTGTCCCTGTCTATTTTACAATAGAATCAGTAGATCACGAAATAGCTTGGAGAAGCCCAAAATAGGAGTGTGGGGGGGGGGGGGGG
>DAOTXM010000435.1:0-3392 GCA_034435215.1 Anaerolineales bacterium | reverse complement strand
CGCCAGTGGTCGATGCCCATGTCATCGTTGTCGTCGAGCTGGAAGCGCAGGCGGAACTGGGTGAAGCCTTTCAAGTCGATGTATTGGAAGGCGGCGCTATCGATCCAGGTCCAATGCCAGCCATCGAGGGGGTTGTTCTGGATGAGGCCGACGGCGTCCATGCTGGCGGGGCTCTGGAAGTCGGAGATTTGCAGGCCCCGGTAGGGGAACGGGCCGAGATAGCCAAAGGCGCCGGAGCGGATATCCACCAGGATGTTCTGGTGGGTGGTGAACGGATCGGTGCCGAGCACGCCTTCCTTTTTGAGCATCAGGAGGGTTCTGGTGATGACGGCATTGTCGGGCAGGTAGTAGGTGGGGAAGTCCAGGATGACGCGGAACTGGCGGTCCTGTTTGTCATCGCCGAGGACGAGCAGATTGCCTTTGGCGTTCAGGGAACCGCCCTTGTTGCTGGTTTCGCTGGATTCGAGCACCCAGCCGTCGTTGGCGCCGTTGGAACGGTAGGTTTCGACGATCTTGTTGATGGGCGTGCGGTTGAGGGTATAGGCTTCGCCTGCCGTGAAGTTGCCGTTGCCCAGCCCGGGTCCGGCCAGGGGTTGACCGGCGGCATCCAGGATGCTGTCATCGTCCAGGACGTCCAGGCGCAGGGTGCCGTCGCCGCTGCCGGTGTTGACCGAGACGGTGTACAGGTAGCCCGAACCGCTGACCCCCGCGATGGATACGCCGGAGAGGTTGCCGGTGGCGACCGGGAGGAAATCGCCTGCGTCCACGCCGGAGACCGGCTCGGAGAAGACGGCGGTGAAATTCACGCTCGCGGCGGTGGTGGGATCGGCGTCGGTGCGCAGGGAGCCGGTGACGGTGGGCGGTGTCTTGTCGACCGTGTAGGCTTCGCCTGTATCGAAGTTCCCGTTGCCTGGACCTGTGCCGCCCAGGGGCGTTCCGGAAGCATTCACGATCGTATCGTCATCGAGGACATCCAGGCGCAGGCCGCCGTCGCCGCTGCCGGTGCCGACGATGACGGTGTAGGTGGAACCGGAACCGCTGACGTTCGCCACGAGCGCGCCGCTGAGGTTGCCGGAGGTCGTCAGGGCGAAGTCGCTTGGATCCACGCCGCTGACGGCTTCGGAGAAGGCCACATTGAAGGAAAGCATGCTGGCGGCGGTCGGATTGGGATCGGCGCGCAGGCTGGAGGTCACGCTTGGGACGATGGGGGCGCTCTTGAGGATGGTGTAGACCTCGCCCGAAGAGAAGTTCCCGTTGCCGGCGCCAGCGCCGCCCAGAGAAAGGGGACTGTCCCAATCCCCAATGGTATCATTGTCGATCAGGTCGAGGCGCAGCGTGCCGTCGCCCGTACCGGTGGAGACCGTAACGGTATACGTGGCTGCGCCTGTGTACTCGTCATCCCTGGGGGAAATGGCAATAACTTCCGCGCCGGATATACTACCAGTTGTGGAAAGTACAAAGTCGCTCAGTCTAACTGGCCAGACCACATCAGAGAAGTTTACTGTAAAACGCACGGTATCCGCAGCGGTGGGGCTGGGATCGGCGCGCGAGATGTCCGTGACCGTGGGAACGCCTTTATCGATATGGTAGGAACGGCCAGATTTATTTCCATTGCCCGCGCCGACACCGCCCAGCGGGTTGAGCGCGCTGTCCAGGATGCTGTCATCATCCACGAGATCCAGACGCAGTCTGCCATCGCCTGTGCCGGTATCCACGCTGACGAAATACTGGCTGCCGTAGCCGCTCACCCCGCTGATGGAAGCGCCGGATACCCCGTCCAACATGTTAAGAGAAAAATCGTCGGCAGTCACTCCTGTAACCTGTTCCGAGAAGAGCACGAGGAACGAAACGTTGGTGGGAGTGGGATAGGGGCAAGTGTAGGGAGAAAACCCGCAATCCGGCGTGATCGAATAGACGGTTGGGTTGCGCTCCGGCCCATAGGCGACCTCCTTGACGAAGATATCCGAGACGCCATTGGTATCGCCGCTGACCAGGTTGGATGCGTCGGACGAAAAGGCAACGATGTTTCCACCCGCTGAAAGCGCAGGCATGCCTGGACTATGCATCACGGAGGTGCCCGTCAGGAGATCGCGGACCACGATGGCATCCCATATGGCTCCATGCGAGTGGAAATCGAATGCCACATAGCACCCATCCCTGGAAATGACTGGTCGATTGATTATACCGACTTCCAAAACCCACCCCTCCGAATAGACCGCGGCGAGAGTGGTCTGCCCGCCCTGACGGTCGTGCACGTAGACAAGACCGCCCGTAACATCCTCCTCTCTGGGATCGAGATTGTTGGAAGAAGACAGGAACACAACAAAGCGGCCATCCCCTGAGATATCAGAATCACTTCCTCCCAGGTCGGCCTGCTCCCCCCGCGAGTTGACCGAAACGCGTGTGGTGGTCCCGGTCTGGAGATCACGCACGAAGACATCCCCTTTGTCGTTGGTGTCCCCAGCGACCAGATTGGTCGCACCGGAGGAGAAGGTCACATAGCGTCCATCGCCTGACAGGTTGGGGTAACGGGAACCCGCGTTCGCCTGCGTGCCGTCCGAGGCAACCGAGGCGCGCACGGTCCGGCCGGTCTGGCGATCATGCACGAAGATATCGGTCGCTCCGTTCGTATCCCCACTGACCAGGTTACTGGCATCCGAGTAGAAGGCCACGAAGCGCCCGTCGCCGGAAATGGAAACAACCTCATAATCATGGGGAGGAGGGGCGTTCGCTTCGTTACCTTTCGAATCGACGGAGACGCGCGTGGTCTGGCCGGTCTGGCGGTCGTGCACGAAGATGTCCCCGCACCCGTTGGTATCCCCGTTGAGCAGGTTGCTGGCCTCTGAATAGAAGGCCACGAAGCGTCCATCGCCCGAGATGGCTGGGGATGCGGACCCGCCGTTTGCCTGATTACCATTCGATCGCACCGATACACGCGTCGTCGCGCCTGTCTGGCGGTCGTGCACGAAGATATCACCGGTTCCGTTCGTGTCTCCGCTGACCAAATTGCTGGCATCGGACTCGAAAACCACAAAGCGCCCGTCATCGGAAATGTCGGGTCGTCTGGAGCTGCCGTTTGCCTCGGCCCCGCTCGAATCGACCGAGATGCGCGTGATATCCCCCGGGGCGGCCAGGGCGGGAGACGTCCCGCCCGTGAAGGTGCCAGCTAACATGGATAAGAGCGCAAGCATGATCATGTTACGCGTAAGGATATTCAAGAATTTGGTGTCCATCTTGCTCTCCTTTCTGAAGATGGAACATCTCTGACGGGGCAGAGACTTACATTTATTTCCCACCTTTTAATTATACTGATAACGAATTCGGTTCGCGATAGTATGCTTATCCTATTTGGGATTTTCTGTTTTTGTGGGTTTAAAGTCCGAAGTTTGGGG
>DAOTXM010000434.1:0-19113 GCA_034435215.1 Anaerolineales bacterium | reverse complement strand
GGCGTACGCCCGCCCAACACTCCTATTTTCGGAATAAGCTATATGTATGTAGATGTTTCCAGCCCGTTTGCCGCGGCAAATTCGTCCAGCAGGATATCGAGTTCATCCAGGTAATGGTCGAGCCCCTGCACGCGTTCGACGAATCGCTCTCCCGCCAACCCCAACCGGTTGCAGGCCGCCTGCCAGGGAGCAATTTCGCCCTCAGGCAGGACGATGGCGGCATGCGTCCAGGTATTGAGCAGCGGCCAGAGCATCACGGTCGGGTTGTCGCTGCCCAGCATGGCTTCGAAGCATTTCTTGTAATAATTCGAGCGTGCCGTATGAATGCGCGCCTCCGCTTTGCCGGTCTCAAAGGCCGCTTTGAACATGGACGCCCACTCTGGCAGCCAGCCTTCCAGTGTGGACGTGTCCAGGCCGGTAACGCCCAACAGTCCCATTAACCCAACGCTCATCCCGGGACGCCCGGCTTGCTCCGCCAGCGACGGGAAGCGCAGCAGAAGACGGCGCTCCGGCAGCGGCGGTCCATGCAACTCAGCGATGACATTGGCCGCATGGTACAGGGATTTGAGATATTTCCTTATTTCGATTGGTCCACTGTCTTCCCCGACATCCATCAGGTCGAACCAGATCTTGCGCCCGTGGTCGAGCAACTTACGGCAACGTTGCAGCACCAGCGCCGGCTCATGGAACTCGAACCCCGCGCGGACAGCAGCTTGTGTGAACTCGAAGAAATGTTGGCTTTCGAGCAACAACATCGGATCGTAGATCTCATATCCCAGCCAGGGATTGACACGCAATTCACGTGGCGGATCATATTCAGCCTTGGCGTGGAAGGTAATGTCCAGGTGGAAATCAGGCGTCAAGGCAACGATTTCGCGCGTCAGGGGTGGTTTGCCGGCTGTGACCAAAACTAAGTCGATGTCGGTCACACCACCGAGGAACGGTTCCTCGGTCAGCAGGGAACCGATCAGGTAAGCGGCGATGATCTCCTTATTGTTGTAGGCCCGTTCCTGGGCAGTCTCTTTGGCAATACGGATGAGCGATTCGCGTGTGACGCGCATGGTTCCTCCCTACCGAGGCCCGCCTGGGGTTGCAATCTCGGTGGAAGCCTCGGGTAAAGGCAGGCCCGGTTGATACGGAGACAGTCCCAGGCTTTGCTTGATGCGGTTCTCGATCAGCGTCAGATGCTCCGGGGTTTGGATGATGTTCAGCGGGTTGGTGTCGACTTTCAAGACCGGCACATTGTCGTATGGTTTGGAAAAGAAGTTCTCGTAAGCGCGATTCAATTCATCGATATAACCGCGTTCCATTTGGCGCTCATAGGGCCGGTCACGGTAGGCGATGCGCTGCATCAGCACGTCGGTGCTGGCTTGCAGGTAGACGATCAAATCCGGCTTTGTGATTTTCTCTCCCAGCGCTTCGTGTACCTTGTGGTACATGGTGAGTTCATCGCCGCTCAAGTTGATGCCCGCGAAGAGCGCATCTTTGGCAAAGGTGTAATCAGCCAGCAGGTTCTTGCCGCCGGACAGCAATTTGGGAACAGTGTTATGTTGTTGCCGGTAGCGGCTGAGCAGGAAGAAGATCTGGGTCTGGAACGCGTAACGCGCCCGGTCGCTGTAGAAATCTGAGAGAAACGGGTTCTCCTCGAAAATCTCGAGCAGCAGTTCGGCGTCAAAACGAGGTTGTAACAGGCGAGCCAGGGTGGTCTTTCCTACGCCGATCACCCCTTCAATCGCAACGTACATGGACAGGCTCCGGTCAGTGGGGTTGATTAAGCATACCATAAAAACCCTTTCCACTTGCCTCTATTATCCTGATTCTCCGGGGTTTACTGCCTTCGTACCGCCGCCGTTTGGCAGGGTGCTAAGGAGGTGGGGTGAGAAGGGTATAATTTCCTCATGGCTCGCATATGCATCGTTCCGGCTGTGAAGGGCACGAGTGGGATGGCCTCCTTCCGTGCAAAGTTCGAAGCTGGACTCCAAAGACGCGGGATCGAGATGACGTACAACCCGGACGGTGAATCCGATGTCATCCTGGTCATTGGCGGGACCCGGAATCTGTTCCCGTTATGGCAGGCCAAACGGCGCGGCTTGCGCGTTGTGCAACGCCTGGACGGCATCAATTGGGTGCAGCGCAAACGCAATACAGGTCTCAAACATTTTCTGCGCGCCGAATATGGCAACTTCATATTGTCTTTCATCCGGCACCGGATTGCCACCCATATCCTCTACCAGAGTGAATTCTCCAGGAACTGGTGGGAAGCGTGGTACGGCCCAACGCGCGTTCCATCTACCGTGATCCACAACGGCGTGGACTTGGATGCCTACTCACCCAGCGGGCCGCACCAGAGACCGGCAGACTGCTTCCGGCTGCTGGTGGTGGAAGGGTCGCTCGGCGGCGGTTATGACTTGGGACTGGAGAATGCCATCCGTTTGGCGGAGACGTTGAATGAAAGTCACGGCTTCCCCATGGAATTAATGGTGGTCGGTAAGATTGCGGAGGAGCATAAAAGGCGTGAGCAGGCGCGTTGCAAAATCCCCATCCTCTGGGCGGGCAACGTCCCACGCGAGCAGATCCCCGAGATCGACCGCTCTGCGCATTTGTTCTTTTCGGCAGACATCAACCCGGCCTGCCCGAACGCGGTCATCGAAGCGCTGGCCTGTGGGCTGCCGGTTGCGGCGTTCGATACGGGCGCGCTGAATGAGCTCGTTCACGGGGATGCGGGCCGGCTTGTCCCGTATGGAAGCGACCTGTGGAATCTGGAGCCGCCGGATATCCCGGCACTGGCAGATGCCTCCGTTGAAATCCTGCACGAGCAGGAACGCTTCCGGGCTGCTGCACGTACGCAAGCGGAAGAGACCCTTGGTTTGGATAAAATGGTGGATGCATATTTGAAATTCTTGTTGGAGGATTAACCACAAAGACATGAATGCAAATAGACGACACTCGAGGAGATATCATGGACGAAGAGATCAAGGCGTTTTTGCTTAAACATCTGCAGGCCATCCAGGAAAATGACGTGGCGGTTTATAACGAAACCACCGCCGAGGATCTGACGCTCTACGAGTGGTGGGTTACACCACACCGCCTGGACGGACTGCCGTTCCACGAATTCATGATGAATGCCAATGCCGAGCGCGGCTCGATCTTCGGCGCGGAAGACCGGGGGCAGCGGGCCAAGTCCCGTCTGGACCTGTCCAACCTGCATATCCAGCGTTACGGCGATACCGCCATTGCCAGTTACACCTTACTGATCAGCACGGCGCTGCCCGACGGCGTGCGCGTGGCTGCGCACAACGAGAGCCGGGTCATCATCAAGATCGACGGCAAATGGAAGGTCGTCCATTGCCACAAGTCACCGGCCTGGCAGGCGCCGCATGTCCAGTAGTCAGTTACCAGGGATCGGCAGACAGTGAGCGGTGAAGTAAAATTTCCCGGGCGGTTGGGGTTGCAGCAGCGCGTGCTGCCCTCCTATCGCGTGCCGTTCTTCGATATGCTGGCGCAAGCATGCCAGGGCGGCCTGAGCCTGTTCGCCGGCCGGGCGCGCGCAGAAGAAAGCATTGCCAGTGGAGAGCCGCGCATTGCAGACTATGCCCCGGCCAGGAACGTCCATCTTCTCAGCGGTTCGCTCTACCTTTGTTACCAGGGCGGGCTGCTGGATTGGTTATCCGACTGGGACCCCGATGCGCTGATCGTGGAAGCCAACCCGCGTTATCTTTCGACGCCTGCGGCCATAAAATGGATGCGGCAACGCGGACGCCCCGTGCTGGGTTGGGGATTGGGATCTCCGCCTCTCACCGGACTATTTAGCGGCTTCCGCCAAAATGGGTGGATCCGCTTCCTCAAACGACTCGATGCGTTGCTCGCCTATAGCCAGCGCGGTGCAGACGAGTATGCGGCACACGGTTTCCCGCGCGAGAAGATTTTCGTGGCACATAACGCAGTTTCGGCGGCGCCGACAGCCCGGCCGGTCGACAGACCACGGACATCAGACCGCCTGACAATCCTTTTTGTTGGCCGCTTGCAAGCGCGTAAGCGGGTGGACGCGCTCCTGCAGGCTTGCGCCGAGATGCCAGGCGCACCACGGCTGGTGATCGTCGGGGATGGGCCGGAGCGGCGGCTTTTGGAGCGAATTGCGCAGCAAGTCTACCCGTCGGCGCAGTTTATCGGAGCCAAGCATGGGGATGAGTTGAATTCTTATTTTGCGGCGGCAGATCTGTTCGTCCTGCCGGGAACCGGCGGGCTGGCTGTGCAGCAGGCCATGAGCCACGGCTTACCGGTCATCGTGGCGAAAGGGGATGGCACGCAGGATGACCTGGTCCGCCCGGAGAACGGCTGGCAGGTTCCGCCGGGGAATGATGCTGCGCTGGTGTCCACCCTGCGCGAAGCGTTATCGGATGTAAACCGCTTGAGAAAAATGGGAGCGGAATCGTATCGGATCGTGGTCGAGGAGATCAACCTGGAGAAGATGGTGGAAGCCTTTGTGGGGGCCTTGAATTCAGTCTCTTAGCTGCTGGAGTAGTTGCCGCGCGGCATTCCCGAGCATAACCGTATCCACCCCGCACACAATGAACCGAAAACCCTGCTCAATATAGGGTCGCACGGCTCCAGCCGTCATCCCAAAGATGCCGACCGGTATCCCAGCCTGCTGGCAGACCTCGGCCACGCGCCGAATGGCAGCTTGCACATCGGGATGGTCGATCTGCCCCGGCAACCCCATGCTGGCGGACAGGTCATACGGGCCGACCAGCACGGCATCCAGACCCTGCACCTGGACGATGGATTCGATATTTTTTACCGCCTCCGTGCTCTCGGCCTGGACGGCTAAAAGGATGTTCTCGTTGGCGGTTTCAAAATATTCGCTGACTTTGAGCCCATAGCCCTGGGCACGCCCGAAGCCCAATCCGCGCGAGCCAGTTGGATAGTAACGTCCCCAACGCACAAGTTGCTCCACCTGCCTGGCATCATGGACCTGCGGGACGATCAGCCCGGCTGCGCCCGCGTCCAGCGTCTTTTTGACGGCGATCTCGTCCAGCGCCGGAAGACGGACAACACATGGGATGGTGGCTCCGGCGGCCTGGAGGATGGCTTTCAAGTCATGCGGATCAAGCGTGCTGTGTTCGGCATCGATGAACAGCCAATCGAAGCCGATCCCGGAATAGATCTCGGCCACATCCGGAGAGTTCAGGCTCAAGATGGTACCCAGGACAAGATCTCCTTGCAGTAATTGTTTGCGAAGGTTTGTTTGCATAAACGGTTTCCTATGCTACGATACACTGTCCCCGTAGGGGATTCATGCCGCCTCAACGATATTGCAGTAGCCACTCCGATCCTGACAAACCCAGGGGACAGACTCGATGGATCAAGGTTCGCCTGTAGACCTTAGCTTTTTCAACGCCTCAACCGCGGAAGGCGTTTCTGGATTTATCTCCAACGCCTTCTCATAGCTTTCGATGGCAAGCGCTATTTCCCCACTGACTGCGTAGGTTTCACCAAGACTGTCGTAGGGGTTGGCAGACTCTGGATAGACCAGGGTATTCAATTTGTGTACTGCTATGGCGGCCTCGTTCATGTTTCGCCAGAGAAGGTGGTAACCGAGCATATTCAACTGGTTCTCGCTGAAATCGTAACTATCCGGTTGGTTCATTTTCAACTCGTGGTATTGCGCGATGGCGGCTTCGACCCCTGCCCCCATGATCGTATGGGTCAGCGGTTCAGCGATGGATTTTTTCCCCTGGCTTGTCAAACTCTCGTAAACTTGGGTAATCCAGGTTTCACTGGAGATCTGCGGAGCGCTCCATTTTTCCCAATCCTTCAGCAGGTTTTCTTCGATCATCTGTTGTGAATTCTTCCCGGCAGCCTTGCCCTGCTTGATCAAATCCGTAGTATTGACGGCCATGTGGTAGTACGTTTTCAAGTCCTCCAGACTGTAATCGCGCCCATGCCCGGCGATGTATTTCACATCCGCCGGAAACAGGTCGATCAGCCATTCCATGGTTTCGAGGTATCGATCGACGTTACCACCATAGGCTGGGAATACGACCGGATAGGTATCCGAGAAGAGCAGGTCTCCCATGCACACGACGCCAGAATCGACGAAATAGACCACCATGTCGCCTTGGGTGTGGCCAGGCGCAGGGATGATGCGGATGTCTTCGCCGTTGAAGTGCAACGAAAGCTCACCGTCCAGGGTGATGAGGGGCAACTCCTGCCCGGGGAGCGGGTCCAGCGCAAAGTATTTCCCGGCCAATTCGTCTTTGACGCTCTTATGGGCGATCAGTGTAGCATCTTTTCCCAAGACTCCCCTTCCCCCGATGTGGTCGCCATGTTGGTGGGTGAAGATGATTAATTTGATCACACCGTCACTCAATTCTCTGATCTTTTCGTTCAATTCCTCTGCGGTATGGGCCCAGCCCGTATCGACCAGCAGAATGCCATCTTGGCCTATGCTAGCTACCATATTAACGGTGAAATCATTTTGGGATAACGTAAACCTGTAAAGTGTTTCAGTAAGTTTTTCGCCTTGCATAGTATTCTCCTGCAAAAAGAGCGTCCATAGCGGGGCCTGCCTTGCAGGCCTCGCTATGACAATTGAAATTTATGAAACCTCCTTCACCACGCGCAATGCCCGCAGCGTTACCCACTTGTTGGGCTCTTTCTTTTTGCCAAATTCCGCCCAGGTCTTGCCGGTATAGTCGTATTCCAGCGGCCAGCGTCCCTGCGCATCCTGCTTCCCGCGGATGAGGGCCAGCGCGTTCGCCAGGCGCGGGTCCTGGCCATAACCCAGCCCGACCAGGGCTTCCACGATTTGCAAGATGTCGGTGACATAGAAGACCGGGAAGCCGAACTTCCACCAGTTGCCGCTTGGTTTTTCGCTCCAGCCGCTGGGGTAGGTAGCCTCGGCTGGATCCACGCTGAAGAGAAAGTCCACGCCTTGCCGGATGGCACTTTCGATCAATGGCGTCCGGCGTTCGTTTGGTAAAACGCTAAAGGCCAACATCACCTTGACCGCACCCCAGGCGCAGGGCAGCTTGTTGTTCGAGCCACAGCAGAAGAGCGGTCCGCATTTGCCGGCGTAGAAGCGGACAGGTGCTTCCTTCTCATGTGCGGGAGCAACCCCCTCGCCAGTCACGCTGCGCGCCATCCATTCGAAGGCCAGGTCGAGGCGCGGGTCGTCGTAGCCAAGCGCGGTCAACGCCCAGCACATATTTCCCTGCAAGCAGTCGGCGGTCCCGGACGGTGCGCCGGATGTGGAGAATTGTCCACTGGGGGCGAGGGCATGCTCGAGCAGGTAGGAACAGGCCAGTGAGATGCGTTCATCGTGTTTGGCGGAGGCGCCCAATTGCGCCAACAGGATCAGTGCCCAGACCGTGGAGCGATACTTGGGAAGGTAACCCGGTCCCGCTTCGGCCCAGTAGCCATTCGCGCTCATATTATCCAGAATAGCTGCGATCGGACCGCTCATGTAGGCGGCGTCTCGCGCAGCGGAGATTTCTGTTTCCTCCGCGCCATCTACCAGATCGCGGAGCGTCAGGTAACGGGCACCCGGAGAATCGGGCTCCAGAAGCCAGGGTAAAGGATCACCGTTCAATTGATTTTGCCAGGACATGGTAAGCCTTTCTCTACAATCCTATTATAGAGAAAATTCATTTCTTTTCAATGATGTGAGATACCCCGCATCCCCAACTTCTTTAGAACGAAAATAGATGGGCATCTGCGCCGGTTTTTATAAGTGGCGGAGCGCAAAAGCAACCGTTGCAGCCCAGGCCATGATCTTGATCTCGCCCCTCTCCAAAACAGCTTCTACTTCCTCACGTGTAAGCAGCAACAAATCTTGCTCTTCGAGATCATCCGCATCCCGTGGAGTCACATACCTTGCCTGGCGCGCCAGAAACAAATGACCGGTGGCGATCCCGCGGTTCGGGTCGACCAGATAGCTGCCCAGCGATACCCAATCCGGGGACTCGTACCCGGTCTCTTCCAGTAATTCTCGCTGCGCGGCCGCCAGCGGTTCTTCGCCATCTTCGATGTATCCACCGACGATGGCGAGTGTAGCCCCCTCGATCCCATATTTGACCTGCCGGAAGCAGATAAAGTGCCCATCCTCGGTCACAGCAACCACGTTGATGTAATCCGGTGTAATGATCCACGGCCAGTCAGGAAGGAGCCGTCCATCTGGGAGTTCGATGGTGTGATGTTCGACGGTCAGCCAGGGTGGTTCGTCCAGGACAATTTCTCGAGTTTGGGTTTTCCAGGGTTTCATAGGCCAAGATTATAAGGGTCTTTTGGGGTACACGGGTTTAGAAAAGACCGAGGCTCTCACCTCGGTCTGCTGTCTCTGTCTATGCACTATTAATCCAGTTTCCCCGTCACCATCGCCAGCTTCAATTCTCCGATCGCCATCGTGATCTGGATTTCACGCGGGCAGGCCACCGTGCAGTTGAAAGCCGTGTGGCAGCGCGTCACGCCGGAGGTCTCGGACAGGATATGCAGGCGTTCGGCAGCCGACTCATCGCGGCTGTCGAAAATAAAGCGGTGCGCGTTGACCAGGGCCGCCGGACCGAGGTAATCGTCGTTGCCCCAGAAGGACGGGCAGGAGGTGGTGCAGCAGGCGCACAGGATACACTTGGTCGTATCGTCGAAGCGAGCGCGCTGTTCGGGAGATTGGATGCGTTCCCTGCCATCCTCCGGGATGGGGCTTTCATTGATGAAAAATGGCAGGATCTTTTTGTAATTGTCGAAGAACGGTTCCATGTCCACGATCAGGTCTTTGATGACCTTCAACCCTAAGATAGGTTCAACCGTGATTTTGTTCCCGAAATCCTTGACCAGCGCCTTGCAGGCCAAGTAGTTGCGGCCGTTGATGCGCATGGCGTCCGAGCCGCATACGCCGTGCGCGCACGAGCGACGGAAGGAAAGCGTCCCATCGTTGTAAGCTTTGACCTTTTCCAGCAGGTCGAGCACGCGGTCGGTCGGTTCGGCTTCCAGTTTGTAGGTCTCGTAATGCCACTTCTGATCCTTTTCGGGATTGTAGCGAAAGATTTTCAGTGTTACATCCATATCCGCCTACCTCACTAATAGACCCTTTTCTTCGGCTCGTACTTCGTGATCACGACCGGCTTGTAACCAATCTCGAACTTGCCGTCTTTCTGCCAGATCAGCGTGTGCTTCAGCCATTCCTTGTCGTCTCGTTCAGGGTAATCCTCGCGGGCGTGACCGCCGCGTGATTCCTTGCGATTGAGCGCCGAAGCTGTGGTCACTTCGGCCATGTCGAGCAGATTGCCCATCTCCCAGGCATTGAGCAGTTCGGTGTTGAAGATCTTGCCGGTATCCTGGACTCGCACCTGTTTGAAACGTTCCTTCAACTCAGCGACCTTTGCCAGCGCGTTCTTCATGCCCGCCTCGGTACGGAAGACGCCCACATCATCGAACATGACCTTCTTCATCTCCCTGCCGATATCGAAGACGTTCTCCTTCCCGCTTCCATTCCTGAGACCTTCGAACTGCTCCCGCGCAAAAGCGGTTGGATCCGCAGGCAGGGGGACATAGTCCGCACCTTTGGCGAATTCCGCTGCGCGCAGACCGGCATACTTGCCGAAGACGACCAGGTCTAGCAGCGAGTTGGTGCCCAGGCGGTTCGCGCCGTGCACCGAAACACAGGCCACCTCGCCCGCCGCATATAATCCCGGAAAGACGGTGTTCTTCTCGTCGATCACCACCTCACCATATTTATTGGTGGGGATGCCGCCCATAGTGTAATGCGCCGTCGGCTGGATCGGCATGGGCTGTGTGACCGGATCCACGCCCAGGTAGACGCGGCAGAAGTCGACGATGTCGGGCAACTTGGCCAGGATCTGCTCGCCGGTCACGACGTAGGGAGAGCCGTCCGGGTTGGTACGGCCATCGATGGCAGCATATTTATTGACAACCTCGGGGCGAACATCCAGGTACAGGTAGTTCGATCCGTTCACGCCGCGTCCCTCGCGGATCTCGAGATAGATAGCGCGGCTGATCACGTCACGCGAGGCCAGGTCCTTGACGGTGGGAGCGTATTTTTCCATGAAACGCTCACCCTTGCCGTTAAGTAACACCCCGCCTTCGCCGCGCACGCCTTCGGTGATCAGGATGCCAAGCTTGTAGATGCCGGTGGGATGGAACTGGAAGAATTCCATGTCCTCCAGCGGGATGCCGCGGCGGAAAACAATGGCCGTTCCATCGCCTGTATAGGCATAAGCATTCGACGTGATTTCCCAGACACGCCCGTGCCCGCCTGTGGCGATAATGACTGTCTTGGCATGGAAAGTGTGCAATTCGCCGGTTGCCAGTTCGACTGCCACCACGCCCACCACCTTGCCATCTGTAAGCAACAGGTCGAGCACCTGGAACTCATCGTAGAACTTGACCTCGTTCTTCAAGCATTGCTGGTACAGGGTTTGCAGGATCATATGGCCCGTGCGGTCGGCGGCATGGCAGGCGCGGCGGACAGGTTTGCCGGTCACGTTGTTGGTGTGGCCGCCGAAGGGTCGCTGTGAGATGCGTCCATCGGGCGTGCGGTCGAAGGGCAATCCCATATGTTCGAGTTCGTATATGGCTGGGACGGCCTCTTCGCACATGAACTGGATGGCATCTTGATCGCCGATATAGTCGGAGCCTTTGACTGAGTCGTAGGTGTGCCACTCGACGTGGTCCTCTTCCAGGTTGCCGAGTGCGGCGCCGATGCCGCCCTGCGCCGCGCCGGTGTGCGAACGGGTGGGATAGAGTTTGCTGATAACGGCAGTCTTGGCCGTGCGGGAGGCGTACAGGCCGGCCATCAAACCTGCACCACCCGCGCCAACGACCACGACTTCGAATTGGTGAATGGTCATGATTACCGTCCTATGAAGTCCAAATAACGTAGATTCCAATCCCAGGCAGGATCGGGAGCAGGATCGTGATGATGACACGGAAAAGCACTCTTACCCTGGGCTGTGCAAAGTAATCATCCAGCACACTGAGCACACCATGCAATCCGTGCGCCGCAGCAGTGAAGACAAACAAACTGGCAACGATCTTCCAGAAGGGAGTTGCCCAGGTTTCCAGTTCAGGCACGTTCGTGCTCTGCACATGGGTCACGTTGGGGGTAAATGCCCAGCGCAATACATCAGCCAGGTTCATCTGGGTGCGGGCTCCCATAAGTAACGCGCCGATGACGGCAACCAGTACAAAAAGATACATAGCCAGGGCCGAGAGACGTGTAAACAGCCACATCAGGGTTTCGAAATTCATCCCACGCTTGTTGAGAGGTAAAGTTCTTGGTTTTGTGGTCATCTTATCCTCCCAGGGCGGTATTGACAATGACAATCACAGCCAGACCGAAAATGGGCAGGAAAACGAACCATTCCACCCAGATGGCTTCGCGTTGGTGCTCGATTAATTTCGGCCACAGGTCAAGGATGGTAATGCGCAGACCATTGATGCCATGGAACAGCGCGCAGAAGACAACGATGATCTGAAACCACCAGGAGATATAAACATCGTTGAGAAGTTTACCGATGTCGCCTCCCAAGAAAGATGCCAGAATATGTGTAGTGACAAAGATGACGATGCCCAACCCGCTGATGCGGTGTAAAAGCCAGGCAGTCTGTGGACCTCCCCCTTGGTAACGTAATCCCTGGATCACGCTGACGTTGCGCTCACGGGCCATACATGCCTCCTGCAATGGGAATAAGCAGTGCAAAATGATTATCACACGGACAAGAAACGGTAGAAAGTGACAATTATCCTAGTTATTTCGTTTCAGACTTCCTCTAAAAAAGCGCTCAGAGACCCTTATAATCCAATTTATACAAGACTGCAATTTTTACAATTCTAACTCATCCTTCGTTATTTATTGTAGAATAAGGGCGCTTTGTGCACATAATCACAGGAAGATCCAGGAGGTGCGCATGTCTGGTTCTAACCGGCTCAGCCGCAGAGACTTCATCAAGGCGACGACCGGTGTTGTAGGGGGCATCATTGGCGCTGTGTTGGGTATCCCGGCTATTGGTTATTTGATCGCTCCGGCATTGCGGGAAGATAAGGCCGGCGCGCCTGTCGCGATTGGAAAATTGGAAAATATCCCCGTAGGAAAGTTCCATCCGTTCTCCTTCACCATTACCAAAGTCAATGGTTGGGAGCGAACCGCGAATAATTATGGCGGGTACATCCTGCGCAGGTCAGAAGACCCCAGCGACATCCTTGTACTGTCCAGCCGCTGTACACACCTCTCCTGCACCGTAAACTGGAACGAAAGCACGCAAAAGTTCACCTGCCCCTGTCACGACGCCAGTTTCGACGCGGCTGGCAAAGTGCTGGATGGCCCGCCCCCTGAACCGCTCGGTCATTTCGACTATAGCGTGGCTGCGGATGGCATCATCACCATCATTCCGGTTGAGTTGAAGTCGGAGGCCTGATATGTGGAAAAAAGTCTACGCATGGCTGGATGAGCGCCTCGACCTGGGGGGCATGTACAGGAACCTACTCGACCGTCCTGAGCCGAAAGGGAACTGGTGGAACACGCTCGGCTCGGCCAGCCTGTTCCTGTTCGTTGTGCAGGGTCTCACCGGCATCTTCCTGACGGTTTACTATACTCCCTCGCCCGACCACGCCTACGACTCCATTCAGTACATCATGAACGACCTGGCTTTCGGTTGGCTGATCCGTGGCATACACCACTGGGGTTCCAGCCTGATGGTGCTGGTGGTCTTCATCCACATGATTCGCGTGTTCGTCACCGCCTCGTACAAATACCCGCGCGAATTGACCTGGCTGGTAGGTATCGGCCTGCTTTTGCTGACGGTAGGCATGGGCTTTACCGGTTACCTGCTGCCCTGGCACCAACAAGCCTATTGGGCGACCACAGTCGGCACGCAGATTGCTGGGAGTGTGCCTTTTATTGGGGACTTCATCCTGAAAGTTCTGCGTGGCGGTCCGGACTTGTCTGCCCTCACCTTGCAGCGCTTCTTCTCAGCGCACATCTGGATGCTGCCCGGTTTGTTGGCTGCTCTCATCGGCGTGCACTTGTATCTGATCATCAAACACGGCGAATCCCACTTCCCGGATAAGGAAGATTAGTATTCGCGCTGAGCGGAACGAAGTGTAGTCGAAATGCATATCCAACACACCCTTCGACTTCGCTGCGCTTCGCTCAGGGAGGCGTACTCATGAACGAAGAGACCAAGAAACAAATCAACGCAAAATACGAGCGCGAGCTGAACAGAGGCGAACGCTTCTGGCCTGACAGCATCTTCAAGGATGTCATCATGGCGCTGGGCATTTTTGTACTGCTCATCGTGCTGGCTACCTTTATCGGCGTGCATGATACGCCCAAGGCCGACCCCAGTGACACCTCCTATGTTCCCCGTCCGGAATGGTACTTCCTATTCCTGTTCAAATTCCTGGCGCTCTACGGACAAATCCCGGTGCTGGGCAAGATCGAGTTCATCGCCACGGTCATCATCCCGGTCATTGTCATCGCTGTCTTGACCCTGTTACCTTTCCTCGAGAAATCCCCTTATCGTTACTACGGCAAGCGTGTACTGCCGCTCAGCGTGATGGGTATCTTCGTTGTCAGTATGATCACCCTCACCTGGATATCTAACGTTCCCACCACGTCTGGGGAAGAAGGTCCGTATATCGCTGGCATTTTACAAACCATCGGTGGGTTGGTCGTGCCCGGTCTGGGTTTCCTGCTGCTCTTTATCATGGCTTTTTCGCTGAAGGATAAGGCTAAGAAGGCCATGATCTGGACGGCTGTCCTTGCTTCAGTTCTGATGGTCGCTTTCACCGGGGCGACGCTTCTGTACGCCCCCGAAACTGAGGCTGTTGCAGAGGAGATTCCTATCACCCTGGTGGACCGCATCCTTGCCGGCCAGGATCTCTATTCCGTACACTGCGTCGAATGTCACGGTGACGACGGTTCCGTGGCTATTATCGAAGGTGTGGAAGGCCTGGAGGGTAGAGAGATCACGCCGATCAATACCCGCGATGTGCTTTACACACTGACCGATTCAGCCATGGTGGAGGTCATTGCTTATGGTCGTCCAAATTATGGCATGAACCCCTTCGGCCTGGCCTACGGTGGCGAGTTGACCCGCAACCAGATCGACCATATGGTCACCTTTATGCGCTATGCCTGGGATGACCGCTTCGAGATGCCGCCTATCAAACCGCTCTTCCCGGCTTTGGCAGAGGGTGAGGTACCTTCTTACGATGTCCACATTGCCCCGATCGTCAAACGCTATTGTGTCTCCTGTCACCGCGCAGGCAAGGACAACAACAACTACCTGATGACCACCTATGAGGAAATCCTGACCACTGGCGACAATGCACCCCTGATCACGGCGGGCGACCCCGAGAGCATCCTGCTCAAAGTTATCCAGGAACAGAACATTGTGGATCCCACCACAGGTGAAGAGATTATCGGTGTCATGCCGCCCAGCTATGCGCTCAAACCGGATGTGGTCGATGTCTGGATGCGCTGGATCGTGAACGGCATGCCGCGAACTGCGGAAGATGCAGCGGCTCTATTCGTGCCCCCGGCCTCGGAATCGACAACGACGCCATAACAGAAAAGGTATAGGGATAACCGAAAAAATGGTTGTGTGGGGGCGTGCGCCCACACAACCATTTTTTCGGGATTTTCTTGGAACTTTGCATTGTACTAAAGCTGAAGGACAAATGATTGAAGCTATCTTGCATTCGCACCTCTCCCGCTACCCGGCCATGCAAATCCAGGACCTGTATAAGCTCCTTCATCAAGCTGCCATGGGTAGCGAACACGCCGTTTCTGACCCTGAGTCCGCACGAAATTGGCTCAGACGGGAGATAGCGGAGATGGGTGAAGGACCGCCGGAACCGTTGGTCGACCCGATCTCGCCCGGTGGGAGTATTGTACGGATTCATCTGCGTCCCTTTGTTGATGCCGGGCATGCTCCAGATTCTTTGCTCGATGCCTTTATTCGCACCGCGAATGAATATCGTGGTGATTTTCGCGTGCTCGAGGAATACTGGCGTGCCGCTATCTCTACATCAAGATTTCCTGCTGGGGAGATGGATGAATTTTTTCGCTTCAAGGAAGCACAAAATTTTCCCGCGGTGCACCATTCCCCTGAATACCAGAATTTGTACCGCCCCGCTTACCGGGTTGTAGCACTCTCACTTTGCCCGGACGCATGGCTGTCACCGAAAAAATAAAAACCCCTCCGAGAGAGGGGCTAATTGCTAAAAGCTGATAGCTTACTGCTAATCAATCATCCATATGCTTGATGATCGCATCTCCAAACTCGGAGCACTTGAGTAGGGTGGCGTTATCCATCAACCGCGCAAAGTCATAAGTAACGGTCTTGGCACCGATTGCGCCTTCCATGCCTTTGATGATCAGGTCGGCAGCCTCTGTCCAGCCCATATAGCGGAACATCATTTCACCCGAAAGAACGACCGAACCAGGGTTGACCTTGTCCAGGTCGGCGTACTTGGGCGCAGTGCCGTGCGTGGCCTCGAAGACAGCATGGCCGGTTTCGTAGTTGATGTTGGCACCTGGCGCGATGCCGATCCCGCCCACCTGGGCTGCAATGGCATCCGAAATGTAATCGCCGTTCAGGTTCATGGTGGCAATGACATCGTAATCGCGTGGACGAATCAATACGAACTGCAAAGAGACATCAGCAATCGAATCTTTGATGAGCAGTTTCTTCTTCCACTGCCCGTTGCCATGCGTACCCCACAGTTTCAGAGCATCTTCCACTTCCTGCTTGATATCATTTTGCTGGGCAGGAGACATCATGTCGAAGCCGGGATCGACCAGCTTGGCATTCTCTTCGACGCTTATCTCCGGGTTGGCTTCTTTGTTGCCCAGGATCCAACTCTCGCGTTCGGTGACGATCTGGTCACGGAATTCACGTTTCGCGAGGGCATAGCCCCAGTCCTTAAAAGCGCCCTCCGTATACTTCATGATATTTCCCTTATGGACCAGGTTTATGTTCTTGCGGTTATTAGCCAAGGCCCACTTGATCGTGGCCCGCACGAGCCGTTCGGTCCCTTCCACGGAAATGGGCTTGATCCCGATTCCGGCTGTATTGGGGAAGCGGATTTTTGCATAATCTTCAGGGAAGGCCTCTTTGTATAAAGCCATAAATTTTTTGTTCCCCTCTGTTCCATAAGGGTATTCGAGGCCGGTATAAATATCTTCTGTATTCTCGCGGAAAACCACCATGCTGACGTATTCGGGGTGTTTCATGGGAGAGGGGGTTCCCTCGAAATAGCGGATTGGGCGCATGCAAACGTACAAATCGAGCAACTGACGTAACGCCACGTTCAACGAGCGGATGCCACCGCCGATGGGCGTGGTCAGCGGTCCTTTAATGCCCACCAGAAATTCCTTGAATACCTCTTGGGTTTCGTCGGGCAGCCAGGTATTGAATAACTTGAATGATTTCTCGCCGGCATAGACTTCCATCCAGTGGACTTTACGCTGCCCACCGTAGGCCTTTTTGACCGCCGCGTCGAACACTCGAACGGAAGCCCGCCAGATGTCCCGCCCGGTACCGTCCCCTTCCACAAATGGGATGATCGGATTATCCGGAACCTGTAGATTACCGTCCTTGATGCTGATCTTTGCCCCGTTCGCCGGGACTGTAACGTTCTTATATGCCATCCTGTCACTCCTTTGGAAAATTCGGGCGGATTATAGCATACCCTTCATGATAAACCATCGGGCTTGCTCGCCATGCAAATTGCTTCAGTGACGCTTGTCACGCGAATGCCACTATTTAGATGCAATCGCCCCTGATTTGTTACATTATACCCTTGACAAGATGTGAGGGTTGCGTAGAATTACGCCCGATATGTGTGTATCCCCTTTATTTCGGAAAGACAGAAAACGCATCGTTCAAATCCGAACCTTAATCATCCCCGCAGGGGACTACCATTCTCGAGACCCAGAGAGTCGCTTTTAGCGGCTCTCTTTTTTTCTCATCCCCCTCTCCCTATGGGAGAGGGCAGGGTGAGGGCAAGGAAACATGCTTAAACTCCCCGGATTGATCGACCCTCACGTCCACGTGCGCGAGCCTGGGCAAACGCACAAAGAAGATTGGGACACTGCCACACAATCCGCTCTCGCTGGCGGGATCACGATGATCTTGGCGATGCCCAACACCAAACCGCCCATCTTCGACGCCTCCACCCTGGACCTGGCACTTGCTGCTGCCAAAGCCAAAGCGCGCTGCGACTACGCCCAGTTCCTCGGCGCGGGACCGGATAACGCCGAGGCTGTTGCAAAACTCGCCCCGCGCGCCGCCGGGCTGAAGATGTACCTCGACTCGACCTTCGGCGAGCTGCGCCTGGACGATATGACGCTGTGGATGCCGCACTTCGAGTTATTTCCCAAAGATTTCCCCATCGTCCTGCACGCAGAATCCAGAAGCATGGCCGCGGGGATTCTGTTCGCCGCTCTCTACGACCGCCCCGTCCACATCGCGCACGTCTCGCTCAAAGAAGAAATCCTGCTTATCAAAGCGGCAAAAGGAAAGGGCATCAAGGTCACTTGCGAAGTTTGTCCCCACCACTTATTTTTGACGGCTGAATCCCCTCTCCCTGAGGGAGAGGGGACCGGGGTGAGGGTGAAAGGCCGAAAAGAAGTCCGCCCCCGCCTCGCGGCGCAGGAAGATGTCGACGCCCTGTGGGCCAACCTCGATGTCATCGACTGCTTCGCCACCGACCACGCTCCGCACACGCTCGAAGAAAAAGATTCCGATAATCCGCCGCCCGGTTTCCCCGGCCTGGAGACCATTTTGCCGTTGCTCCTTACTGCTGTTCGCGATGATCGATTAACCATTAACCAAATCATCGAGAAGATGCACACCAATCCCAAACGCATCTTCCATCTGCCCGACCAGCCCGAGACCTGGGTCGAAGTAGACGAGAACACAAGCTACGAAATTCGCGCTGCCGACCTGCGTTCCCGTTGTGGCTGGACGCCCTTCGAAGGCTGGCAGGTCAGGGGGCGGGTGAGGCGCGTTGTGTTGCGAGGAAAAGAGGCGTATAAAGATGGAGAGGTGTTGGCAAAGCCAGGGTTTGGGAAGAACGTGCGAGACGATTAGCCGCGAAGAGCGCGAAGTACGCAAAGAAGAACAAAAAGAATCTTTGTGGTCTTAGCGTCCTTGGCGGTTCGTTTGAGAAAGGAAGTTTGATTGAGTTTTGTCTACTCTTCGACCAGTACCCCCGTGATGTACTTATGCAATACACTCGAAACCAAAGTCTGGTATGGAATCCCTTCGCGGATGGCGCGCTTTTGCAGCGCAAGCAGGTCTTTTTCGGAGATGCGGATATTGATGCGCTTATCCTTGCGGAAGGTAGCGCGCGCATAGGCTTGATAAGTTTCTTTTTGCTCTTTGATATTTTTGGCCGACTGCCATTCTTCGTTTTCGTAAGAAACCAGCAGTTCGAGTTCCTCAGGAGTGAGCTTCAAGTCGCTCATGGTTCATCACCTTTCAAATACTTCTTAGTCGCTTTGCGGCTTGGGATGATGGTTTTCAGAAAAACTTCATCTTCACTTTCGACAAATGGAACGAGATAAATATACTCTTCTACCTGTACAACAAAAATCTTCTGCCCCGGATATTTCTCCGGGTTGGGGTATTCTAATACATCAAGCAAAAAGCCCTCTTCGATATAAAAAACAATATCTTCGAATGAAATATCTCGCTCAGCTTGTAAAAGCTCGTTTTTCTCTTCGTTCCACGAGAAATATCTCATATGCCGATTTTAGCATTTTGTGTGCCTTTTGGCAACATACACCGAATGTTGCAACGCACTTGGCAACCGGACTACTAAACTAACCAACTACCAAACAAGGAGACTGACTTATGCCCACTGACCCCCAATCCCCCTACCTGCCCTTCGGCGACAACACCCACGCGCCCTGGTACGGCAAAGACATCATATCCGTCAAGCAGTTCAACCGCTCCTACCTGGAATACATCTTCGGCGTGGCGCACGAGATGCGCGGCATGGTCGAGCGCATCGGCACCTTCGACCTGCTGAAAGGCAAGATCCTGGCCAACCTGTTCTATGAACCATCCACGCGCACCTCGTCGT
>DAOTXM010000433.1:0-15657 GCA_034435215.1 Anaerolineales bacterium | reverse complement strand
GTGCGTCCACGCCTTCGAGAGCGGCGACCAGACCATCAGCGAGATGGGCGAGCCGATGATGGAGTCGGCGTCGCGCAGATCAGCGGTGTAATCGCGGGTCAAATCCAAGTCGGCGCTGGCGCCTTTGGCGAAGAAGTCGCCCCACACAAAGGACTTCGGCACGAAGAAATCGTACGCCATGCTCATCAACGCCAGTCCGCTGGGGTCGCCGTGGTCGGCGGCGACGTAGGCGTCGAAGACGATTGCGGACGTGTTGCGATTGAAGAACAGCACGAACGCCATGGCGTTGACCTTGCCCGCGTCAATGGGGAAGAACAGCCAGCGGCGCGGCATATTGTGAGAGACGCGCTTCATCGTCTCGGCGAGATTCGATGAACGCGCCCGCGCCGCTTCATCCCTTGACCATAGGCGGGCGTACTGCTCGATTTGCGAATCCACCCTTTGAGGCTCCCATACGAAGCGACCAGGCGGGTTGACGCCGATCATCGCCGAGCGAAAGACGTTTTCGGGATGAAGCGCGGCGTAGATTTGCGCGACGCGCGTCCCGAAACTTTCGCTCAGCAGGTTGACACGCTTATATCCCAACGCGACTCGCGCGGCTTCGACATCTTCCACGACGGCGGGCATGGTGTAGCCCGTCAAGTCCACGCCAGCGGATTCGAGCCGCTCGCGGCAGGCGCGGACGGCGTCGGTCATCATCGCCAGCGACTCATCGCTGGAGACACTGCGCCCATCGCCGAGAGTCGCCTTGGAATATTCGGGGCAATCCAACACGGACGAACCGTCCACGCCGCGATAGCCGACGATGAGAACGTCGTGGTTTGCAAGCAGTTCGTCGGGCGGGTCGAAGCGCATGTTGCTCATGCCAGGTCCGCCGCCGAAGTAGAGGATGGGCTCGCGCGGCGAGTCGCTTTGGGCGTGGATCCGCTTGACGGGCAGGGCAATCAAGCGCGGGTCAGGATTGAAGCGGGATTCGGGGACGATGAGCGTCCCACACTCGGCGCGATACGTCCGCGTCTTCGTCTTGTGTTCGCAGGGTTCGAGAGTCAAATCGCCCGCGCGCGTTCGGAGGGACGGTCATCTTTGGCTTGGGGCGGAAAGCGATGACTAATACGGCGATGAGGATGAGGGCGGCGAGAAGGATGAGGTTCATTTTCATTTCTGATATTTCATTGGCGTTGGATGCTTTGCGCGCCGACTACGCGTGGTTTATGTTTACTTCGCGCGGCGCGCCCAGGAAGGCGGTGAAAGATGCCTGCGCCGCGCCGCATCCCACAGCATCGCAATACTGGCAAGCGCCGACGCAATCAGCGCCAGCAAGCCCGCCTCTGCTCCAAACGCGCCGCCCGTCCAAAGATCGGGACCTGCGACAGTCACAGTCAGTAACGCGTACGTCGAATGTCCAGACACGGCAAAGCCGAAGATCGGCCCGAGCAGGAAATTCCATGACCAGTGGAGTCCCACCGCCACCCAGATATTGCGCGAGACCAGATAAGCGGCGCCGAGTCCCAGCCCTGCGCCAACCGCCAGAGCCAGCGTCGTCCATAAAGTGGCGCCTGGATTGGCAAAGTGCATCGCGCCGAAGAGCGCTCCGCTGATGGCGAGAGCCAGCCATGAGCCGAACACGTTATCCAACTGCCAAAAGAGGATTCCGCGGAAGAGCGTCTCTTCAAAGAGCGCCACGAAGAAAAACAAAATCAGGGCGTACGCAATCGCAAACGCGTCAACGTTGACGTTCACGACCCGATACCAGCCAACCAGCGCCATCAGCCCCGTGATCGTTCCCATAATAACCGCGCCTATTAACGCGCCCTGAACGATCGACGGCAGCGCGCCGCGCGGCGAAATGCCGATCTCATCCAGCGATTTGCGCTGGAGCGCCCGCCCCAGCAGGAGGATGACGCCGAGCGCCAGCAATGCGCCGATGCCGCGCGACAGGATGGTCGAAGGGCGCGGCTCGATGGCAAGATCCATGACGGCAATCACCGCCACCGTCGCGAAGGATAGAACGAAAGCCAATACCAGTTGGACGACTGGCAGGCGCAGGAATCGAAAGAAGTTATTCATGGTTTTTCCTTTCTTGAAATCGTCATTACATTTGGCGCACGGAGATCAGCACGATTCCCATTCCGTGCAGGCGGCGGATCAAGCCGACCAAACCAGCCTGATCCATGACGACGTTCGAGAAGGTGGTCGTTTCGACGCCGTCCGCCAGCGTTTCGGAGCGGACGGCGGCTTCGCCGAACCAGCCCCGCCACGAGTCGTCCGCCTGACCGTACACCCTGATCTCGTATTTGTTTTGCGAATTCAAACCGATGGATTGCGGCATATCCGCTCCTTATCGAACTCACGTCAGACCGAGAACGAGTCCCAGGATCAGGAACAGGAGATACACGCTCTGCCCCGAATGCAGAATGATGGGAAACCAGTTGCTGTGAAATCGTTTGGCAGGAAAGGCATACATCAAACCCGTCAGAACGGACGAGAGGATACCCCAGGGTTGGTGCAAGTGATACAAGCCGAAGATCACGCCGTTGGCGACCCAGTCCCATTTGCCGAAGACACCTTCCATTTTGGGAAGCAATACGCCGCGGAACAGGAATTCTTCGCCTAGGATGGTATTGAACAGCGCATTCACAAAAAACACCCCGAGCAATCTCCAGGCGCCGACCATCTGCGCGCGCAGTTCGGGCGTGAACAATGCCGAGGCGTCATAGCCTTCAGGTTCGGCAAGGAAGGGAAAGATCGCCGTCCACACGTTGACAAGCGCATCCCGAAAACCGATTTCCAAGAAGGCAACCAGCAGGATGAGCGGGATGATCCACCACCATAAGGCTTTCTTCGTCTCCCCGCTTCGCGCGGACTTTGGGTGGTTCAGCCAAAAGCGGTGGCTGATCGTACCCAGACGGATATTCCCCTCTTCGCGGTAGAGAATGAGCACGGACAGGATGAACTGCCAGACCAGACCGACGGTGAGCAATTTGTAGCGCAACAGACCCGCGTCCAATGGCGGGAGTCCCGCGCTCAGGACGGGGTACGCCGCCCAGCTCAACAGCCACATCGGCGCGCCGCCAGCCAGCCAGATTCCGAGAATCTGCCAGAGGGTATATTGATCTTTGTAGGATGTTGTTTGAGTTGTCATGATAGTTTTTCCTTTTTGTTAGTAACGACTTCAGTCGTTCGAGTAAAAAGCGACTGAAGTCGCCACTACGAAGTTTCGCGGAAACCGAATCAATACCGCCAACCCAGCCAGTTCCAGTAATGCAGGAACCAGACAAAGCCAACTATCGCGACCGTCACCAGCGTGTAATAGATACGGTAGGCGACTCCCCAATAGCGATCCTTCCAAGCCAAGACGGTGTAGACCAGCGCGGCGGGAGTCAGCAGGGCAGACAAAACGCCGAGTCCCAGGGCGATCTTCGTAGTCAACACAATGCCATGCAATTCCGATGGCTGAGTTGGCGGAAATTTAAGCGCCACGCCAACCAGGAACAACATATTCAATAGACAAACGGCAAGGATGATCCGGTCAGCCGCGAGAGCGCCGCGAGAGGCGGTATTCCGGTCAGCGCCAGAAAGGCGGCTCCAAATAAGGCGGATCAATGCGACGAGCGGCACCGACAGGAAGACCAGTACTAAAACCTGCGCCAATACCAAGTGGAAACCGGGCGTTTCGTACCAATCAAGTTTTACGTAGCCATAATGAGGTATGTAGTCGGTGAACATGTAGGTGATGTTTCCCTTGTCATCCTCACGAAATACCATGGAGAACGGACCGTCCACCTGGCGGAAGTAAAGCGGCTCCACTTCCACAAATCGCAGTTCGTTCCCTCCTCCCATGGGAACCGCCAGCGTGCCATCGCCGGGGTTGGTGATTTGAAGACCGCCGAAGAGATTGATCACCTTTTCAGGGGTGGTGGAGTGACTGCTGGCAGACCTATATTGACCCGTAAACAATTCCGCGCGTTGGGCAAAATCTGCCGGGGGTTGGATGGGAGCAACCGCAGGGGCCGGATAGTAATGATCGAAAAACGCTCTCTGGAATCCGTAATGCTGAAAATCCAGCCCTGCGGCTCCCGCGCTGTTGTAGACCACATATACGCCCAGATGCTGATCGGGCAGAAGCAGCAACTGACCATACATCTTTGGCGAATACCCTGAATGACCGAGGACCCACTGTCCGTTTTCGCTGAAATCGAACAAGCCGTAAGCTGTTCCTTTCAGGCGCGGGTCGGGCGTGTACAGGGTGGTCAGCATCAGCCGTGCAGTATCTTCCTCCAGGATGCGTACCTCAGTGGACGCGTCGCCATAAAAGCCGCCCTCGAGACGTGCGATCATAAAACGCGCCATATCCGTAACGCTGACTTGATGAAAGCCGGACGGCAGTCCCGCCGGTTGAACGAAGTAATCGGGGAATGGCTGGAAAGCGTCGTCAGCATAAATGTAACTCTTGGAAATAAAGGGGCGCAGGTTTTCCGGTATCTGCGGATGAACGTTGGAGTGAGTCATGCCCAGCGGATCGAAGATATGTCTTTGGATGTACTCCTCATACGGCTCGCCCGAAACGCGCGCCACAATGTATCCCGCCAACATGGCGTTGTAATTCGAGTAGCCTGCCGCTTCGCCGGGCGGACGCACGCGCCCCGGGAAATTATCAACCAGCCATTCACGTTCCGAAACCAGTTCACCCGCGTCCGGCGTCAAACTTTCGAGCCAGCGGTCTTCGATGCCCGACGTGTGCGTCATCAAGTGCTTCAAAGTGATTGGCTGTGAATAGGTATCCGGAATGTGAAAATCGAGATAGGTGTTGATGTCCGCGTCCAAATCCAGTTTGCCCTGCTCCACGAGCTGCATAACCGCCGTCCAGGTGAAAACTTTGCCGACCGAGCCGATGCGAAACATCGTCTGCTCAGGGTCAACGGGAATCTTGTTCTCGAGGTCGGCATAGCCGTAGCCTTTGGTGAAGAACAATTTACCGTCCTTCACGACTGCGATGGCTGCGCCCGCGATGTGACGTTCTTCCATTTGACGCGCGAACAACTCGTCCATGAACGCTTCCATCTCCGCCGCATCGGTCGGACCTTGCGCCTGATTCAGCGAAACGGGCAGTTCCTCGCCCGTTGCGACTCCGCCTGTCCGCGCCGCGGCGGGCGCGGCAAACGACAGCAGCAACGCCGCAAAAATTATCAGGCTGGGAAAGAATTGTATTGTTTTCATGATCTGCTTCTCCTTTGGTTTATCTTGTCGCGCCGTGCAACCCGACGTTAGAGAACGTCTATTACGCGGGGTGTAGCGAAGCGTAGTCTGCGCTCTCTGGCGCAGCGACGTTAGAGAACGTCTGCCACGCGCGGGTAATTTCCCGCATTCTAGGGCGTAAGCCAAAAAAAAGAACCACAGAAACATGTGGTTCTTTGGGCGAAAAATATGTGGTTAATTTATGTGGGTATCACAAACTGAAGTTTGTAGTACGACAAGATTTATCTTGTCCCCCAAAGCGCAAACTGAAGTTTGCAGCACGGGGTTATATCAACCCCATCTCCCGCGCTTTTTCGATGGCTTGCAGTCGTTTGTTGACCGAGAGTTTGCGGTAGATGCTCTTGACATGGAATTGCACCGTATTCAGGCTGAGGAAAAGTTTCTGCCCAATCTCTTTATAACTCTGCCCGTCAGCTAGCAGTCGCAGTACTTCGAGTTCCCGGTCGCTTAGTATCTGTTCATCCGCCAGGTCCGTTTTGCCTTTGATGGGCTCTCCCGGCATCGCCTCCAGCAGACGCTTTGCATAAGCGGAAATGTCGCTGTCTTTGAGATGACGTTCGACAAACACCAGCAGGGGGCGCAGAATCCAGCCTTCGTCCAGAAAGAGGCGGAAATATCCCCGCGGGGCAGATGCTTCGAGCGCGGACTGAATCGCGTGGCGCGCGTCCCCCACTTTTCCTTCCGCCTGATACATCAGCGCCTTTACAATCCAAATCTCGATCAGCCAGCCCGTCAGTTCGTGGGCTTCGGCGAACTTTTCCTGTCGGGCAAGGTAGGCGTGCGCGTCCGTCAAGGGATACGCCTGCGGGTCTCGCGCCGCCAATCGGGTAAGGACATGCGCCGCGCTGATGCGCGCGCGAAAACAGGTTTCGCTGATCGGGTGAACACCCATGGTGTCGGGCAGGTCATCGAACCTGAGCGCTTCCCGCGCCGCCCACGCGCGCGCCGCTTCGAGACGGGTGTGATCGGCAAACGGCGCGTTCAGGGACAAACGATGACGCAGCGCCCGCGCATAAAACGCGCACTCGGGACGAATCTCTTCGAGCAAATTCAGGCTTTCCATCATCCCCGCTTCATCGCCCTGAACCGAACGCAGGCGCGCCAACGCGGCATAGCCTTTGATGTGAGTTCGGAACTCTCCCGTCCAGCGGATGAGACTCAACCCCTGGGTCAACGCGCGTTCCGCGTCCGCCAGGTGATTCTCTTCCATCAAAATGGAGCCTTTGAGGATGTGGAGTGCGCCGATGGGCGGGAATCTTTGCCCCGCCAGCAATTGATCGAAGCGGGCGATGGTGGTTTCGCACAACTGCATGGCGTCCTGCAAACGCCCTTTCGACATGGCGATCAGAATCAGGTTGATGGGTCCATAAACGGCGGCGTAGAAATTCCCGCCAGCCGCGCCGTCCTCATAGGTTTGCTGGAACGCCTTTTCCGCTGCGGGTAGATCGGCAAGCGACAAATACCCGTTGCCCGCGACCATGGCGTTGACGCTGTGAATGGCTCGTTCATCCTGCGGTAGGAGTCCTTGTGCCTTTTGGGCGATTTCGATCAACCGCTCTGGCTGTTCATGCATCGCACCCGACAATCCCAGGGTGAACGCTTGAACGCTGGCGGTATGCCCGACGACAAGGTTTCGCAGGGAGTCGTCCGCGTTGGCGCGGTTCAGCGCGTCGGCGGCGGCTTGCAAGGCCTGTTCCACCTCTTCCATGCGCGGCGCTTTTCTTTGCATGAGAACCAACGACCACGCCTTGCAGATGTGCAGCATGGGCAGGGCGTGCGTGAGCGGTTTGGGCAGCCTGTCGAACCAGCCCCTGACCGTCGCGATTTCGCCCTGGTAGATCGTCGGCAGGGCGTATCTGGCGATTAACTCCGCCACCTTATCGCTGTTCGACATTTGAAAGGCATGTTCGACCGCCTTCTGAACGTACCCGTTCTTCTCGTACCAGTCCGCGGCGCGCGCGTGCAAATCGTTCACCAGTTCCGACTCGACCTGCAACAATTGATTTTTCAACAGTTCTGCAAACAGCGCGTGATAGCGATACCAAAGCCGCTCTTCATCGAGCGACACCAGAAACAGGTTGTTGGTCTCCAAATCCTGAAGGTATTTTCGGCTGTCCTTCAACCCCGTGACAGCTTCGCACAGGGGGGCGGATAACTGCTCCAGAATGGACGTGCGGCGCAGGAACTCGCGTATCTCATCCGGCTGGCTGTTGAGGACTTCTTCGATCAGGTAATCCAGCACGTGACGGTGCGTGCCGCGAAACGCATCCACAAATTTCGTTCGATCCCCGCTCTCCTTCAACGATAAAGCCGCCAGTTGAAGTCCGGCCGCCCAGCCCTCCGTGCGAGCCGCGAGAATCTCCATTTCCTTTTCGGGCAGATCCACGCCCATCACGTCCGACAAAAATTCGGCGGCTTCCGCGAGCGAGAAACTCAAATCCGCCGCGCGAACCTCCGTCAGCTGATTCCGAACCCGCAGGCGCGTCACCGGCAGGTTGGGATCCTCCCGCGTGGCAATGACCAGATGCAGGTTTGCGACAGCCTGATTGAGAATCGATTCGATGAACTGATCTATTTCCCTGTTTTCGATCAGGTGGTATTCCTCCAAAACAAGGATGATTTTGCGATCCAGTCCGCAGAGGTCGTTAATCAATAACCCCAGGACGTAGTGAAAATTAATCTCCTGGGCATTTTCCACCGCTTCCAGAGCCGCCTGACCGAGATCCTCCGCCGCCTGTCCCAAAGCGGTCAGGACGTATGTGAGAAATTGCTTGAGATCGTTATCGGATTTTTCCAGGATGACCCACGCAACGGGATACCCTGCCTCTTTGACCCACATGCGGATGGTGGTTGTTTTCCCGTATCCCGCTGGAGCGGATACCAGAGTCAGCAACCGCCCCTCTGCCATCCCTTCACTGAAACGGCGGAGAAGTTTTTTTCTCGGCACCAAAGCCTGCCGCAAAATCGGCAGGCTGATCTTGGTCGTCAACAAGGATTCAGGCATTCCAACATCTTCGCGAATATGTCGCTCTGATTCGAGAACCAGTGAGTCTATATGGGGACATTATAAAGCGTTGCGTCGGAATGACGTGAATATTTTTCTGTTTTTCCTCACGTCGTATCCAGCCACGAGATCAGGAAGCGGTCGGTGCCGATGCCGAAGAGGCGGCGCGCATCTTCAGCGGTCGCACCCTCAACCAGTGGCTTGACCATGAACGCACCCCAGGTGGGATGCGCCACCTGCCAGCCCGCGCGCCGAAAACTGGCGATATCCGATGGGCGGCTCATCGTGACCTGTACATAAGATGTTTTGATTTTGGACGCGACCGCCGCGGCGACCTCTACCGCGTCGATATCCAATCGCAATAATTGAATGTTGACATGCAACATCGAATCATCCTTGCGCGCAAACACAAAACCGGCAACATCGTCGTTTTCCCACACAACCCAAATATCATCCAAATTGACCCGCTCACGTAAACGCGCGAAGGGATGATGTCTCCACGCGAAGCCGAGATAATCGCTGGCGAGATCCTGAAATATCTTTTCGGCGAAATCGAATCCATCTGGACCCTTCGACTCGCTCAGGACGGCGCCCGGAGGCTGTGCGCGCTCCGCACGCAGGCGAGTGGGCTGGTGCGCCGTCTCCCAGCGCGTCAATGTCGTCGCCCAAACGTTCATATCCACGTATCCATGCTTTTGATACAGTTTATATGCCGTGCGATAACGGCTCGTGCCGAGTGTCGAAAAGCGCAGACCCGCGGCGCGCATTCGGGCGTGAGCCTCTTCCAGTAAAGCAGAAGCAACTCCTCGTCCCGAATGCTGCGGGTGCGTGGACACCGCCCAGACTCCGCCAACATCTTCGCGTCCCTCCGTTGAGACCATCGGCAGGCGAAAAACTCCCACTTGTCCCAACACAGTATCATCCTCAACCGCATTGACCGTGAAACAGGGAAACGGGCGCGGATCGGTGCGGCGGATGTGCGCGGTGTGTTCGGGCGTGAGGGGAAAATCGAGCGCGAGCAGGGTGAGATTCAAGACTTGTAAGGGATCAACATCATTGTATTCCAGGATTTTCATTTTCGATTCTCAGGCGGACGTTTGAGAACGTCTGCTACGTGGTGATGTCTTCGCGAATACGACGATTCTTTATCTTTCAATGTTTGCGCACCGTTGTTCCAATCCTGGAAAATGGCGTCGCGCCCCGTGATTGGTTCATCGAAGGGATTCTCGTGATAGCGGGCGTCGGGCGCGAAGAGATTCGCGGAGGCTTGCGGGTCGTTTTCCGCGCTGGCTCGACCGTATTCGGTCATCCATGATGTGAAATGTTCCAAAGTCAATGTGTTCATGGTTCTCCCAACAGTATTGCAGCGCAAAACCCGACGTTACACCTGCCCTCCCACTCGCTCCGCTTCGGGGACGATGTGGCGGGCATTGCCAGGGGAGAACGCCGACTACGCTGTTTGTTTTTCTTCTGTCCGCGAGAGCTTCTTCACGCCTGTGACGAACGCGACGACGACAGCGGCAAGGACGTACAGCACGATCAACATGTTTTCCACGATCCCGCCAGGGACGGCGAACTCACCAGGCAGGATCACTCCCGCGGTGTTTTCTACGGCGTGGAAGAGAACCACGAGCAGGAGACTTCCGCGTGTGTTGTTATACAGCCATGTGTATAAAACCGCCAGCGCAAGATGGGCGACCGCGAACCACGCGAAGGAGCGTTCACCGCTCAAGCCTGTTCCCAAAAATTTCGGCAAATGCCACACTGACCAAATCACACCGACGATCAGGCTGGCGGTCAGCGCATTGTACTTCGCCTGCAAGCGTGGCAGGACGTATCCGCGCCAGCCCCACTCTTCGCCGTTGGTCAGGATTTCAAAGATCAGCCACGGAAAGACAAGCGCGAGCAACGGCGCGTCGAGCGGGACAACGTCGCGAATCATCGGGTGGGAGTAATCTGCAGGGACGCGCGTCAGCCACGAGGTCAGAAAGGTCGAGGCGAATCGCAGCGCGGGCAAGAGTAGGAGCGCGGCGAGCCACCACTTCCAGTCCACGCGCCAGATCAGGAAGCGTTTGAGGAAAGCCACCATCGCGTCTTTGCCGAGGGTCGCCCACGTCATGAACACCGAGACGAAGATGAATCCCCAGCCGAGGGTGATGGTAACGAAGAACGGAAGTTGGAACGGCAGAACGCCCGAGTTCGAGAGGTCAATCGTCCACGTGTAGAGGAACATCAGGACGAGACCCGCAACCAGCGAATGCTGTTTGAGGAAGTTTTTCATGTCTGCTCCTTCAATTCTCTACCGTTATGGAAAATGCGGCAAATTCTCTCTGATTGGTTTCCGAGATTATATTCACCGATCTCAACGCCGTGGAGATTTTTTCAGCGGGGATGTGGAAATACTCCGCCAGCGATTCTGCCAGCGTTTCGGGCTCCAGCGGAATTTCATGCTTGCCCGAATGGTCGAACGCTTCCAGCATGTAGGGTTTGGTGGCGCTGTTGAACAGCCACGCCGTCTCGCCGATCATTTTGTTGATGACAACCCGATTGAGGAAATATCCCGTTGGAAGATAATCCGCTTCCACTGCCGCTTCAAAGTCGTCTTCCGTAACGGGAACGTCGTTCAACGTGAAGATATAGGGGCGAGCGTGGGGCGCGCGCTCGACAACGTAGCGGTTTTCGCTTTCAGGTCGCGCGGTGAAATTCAGCCAGGATGTGAAGAGATGAGCCGTCGAATCGGGGTAAAAAGGGAAGGCGTGCGGCAACGGCACGGAGACATCCACCAGATGTCTCCGCCCACCAAGCAGAAGCACAATCGCGGCATGGCAAGCCTGCGCCTCATTCATATCGTTCAAGGTCATGTAGCCTTCGTATCCCAGCGCGGAAAGCAGGGCAAAGAAGGCGTAATTGATCTCGAAGCACGTCCCGCCGCCGCCGAAGTTCATCGCGTCGCTCCACACTTCGTACGGAAAACGCGGACAGTCTGAAGTCTCGGGCGTGGCGTTGCGCTTGATGATCCGAAACAGGCTTTCCCACGGAACCTTGTGGATGAAGGCGTCAATCAGTGCATCCAAATATTCGAATGAGGGTTGCTGTCGGCGTAATTTCAAAAACTCCAACGTCTCATCAACAAATGCATTGTCGAGTTTCAAGTAGGTCATGGTATTCCTTTATCTCTGGTGTTATGTCGAACCCGACGACCCGAACTGGCAGGATCGTCGGGTTACGAGACGGTGAAAGAGCTCTGCAACTACTCCTAACTGCGGGATGCCATCCGCTCAAGAGACCTGCACCCTTCGCCGTCGGCGGAAGGCAGTTCGACGGGCGCGTCCAGTCTCCGCGCCAACCCTTCGCGCCCCCAGCGCATGATGCTCTCGAAGTTCGCGCGGACGATTCGCGGCGCAAACGGAATTGGAAGGTTCATCCACCACCGAGCAGTTCGAATGTCAACGTCGAAGCGAATCTCCGTCCCGCCGTTGACTGGGGTGAACGTCCACCTGCAGATACCTTCCATGTCACCGCTCGCACGTCCTTCGAGCAATCTCCTGCTTTCGAGCCGAATCATTTCAAGTTCGAAGGCGAGCGTGTACGGAATCCAACTGCGCCACCCCTGGCGCAGGACGGTTCCAACGCCGCTATCATCACCACTGCGCACCACTTCGACTTTCCGAATGCCCCGCCACCAGGTCGTCCAAGCCGAGTAGTGAGCCAGGGTTTCCCAGACTCGTTCGATGGCGGCGGGTGTCCACCACACGGTCTGAAAACGGTAGTTATTCATAGTTTCCTCCTCAGTGGGCCGGCAATCAAAAGGTCCAGTAGCGAGCCGTTGCCATGGTCAACATGGCAATCACCAGCATAATAAAATCGATCTGTTCGGCAAGGTTGAGCCGCTTTTCCAACGTCTGCAATTTGGCGGCTTGTTCGGGCGTCGGTCCCTTGCCCGATGCAGCGATCTGCCCGCCCAGCGCGCTCATCTGTCCGGCAGTGGGGCCGATACCAAATGTGCCGACGAGGAAGGCGACCAGCGCGGCGAGTGAGCCAATGGTGAAGCCCAAACCCGGACCGGATTTGACCCACGCCAAGTTCAGCCCGCCTGAGATGAACCAGTACAGCGCGCCTCCGGCCAGGACCGTCAGCAGACTCATGCTCATCATGAAGATCGGATATTTGCGTCGTTCCATCAGATTCTGCATGAATTGCGGACCCGCCGCGCCAATGGCAGTGACCGACGGCTTGACAAAGAACAGATAGGAAATTGCTGCGCCGGCCCACAAGATTCCAGCGACTACGTGGACAAAACGAAGCAGGTTCAAAAGATAGATATTCATATTCGACTCCTTTTATGAGTATTAGGATTTTATTGATGCTATTAAACGACAAACTAACCAAAGTGAGGGGTTACTGAATAACCCGGAAACTCACCCAAAATGTGCTACAATCCCCCAAAACAGGGCAAATAACTCTTATTGGTGAGGTATGTCTCAGTTAAAATCTTTCTAATGTCGATGAATCATAGAGAAAGGTTTATGACTTGGAAGCTCCAGATTCATTTGGCGAATGGGTGAAAAGACGCCGCAAAACGCTCGATCTCATACAGGAGGAACTTGCAGAACGCGCAGGTTGTTCCGTCTTTGCTCTTCGAAAAATCGAATCGGGGGAACGCCGACCATCCAAACAGCTCGCGGGATTGTTAGCTGCCGCGCTCGAAATTCCAGAAGAAGACAAACAGACATTCATCCGTGTAGCGCGGGGAGATCTGAAACTGGAAAGGTTACAGGCTCCTTCCCCTGACGTCACCAGCGCCTCTTTACCTGACGATTCACCTGCCCCCGCTATGAATCGCCTTCCATTACAACCGACACCTTTGCTCGGCCGCGAGCTGGAACTGGCCGCGATGACAAAGCTTTTCGACGAACCTCACGCGCGCTTGTTGACGTTAACCGGCCCTGGTGGAATTGGCAAAACGCGGCTGGCGATTGAATTTGCCTCTCACCAACTATTATCTTTCCCCGATGGGATCTATTATGTTTCTCTGGCGCCGATCAATGCGCCCGATCTCATAGTCCCTACAATTGCGGAGTCGCTGGGTTTCAATTTTTCAGGGCCAACGGATCTAAAAGAACAATTGATGCTTTACATGGCAAGCCGTCTGAAACGACCAGTCCTCCTGGTGCTTGACAACCTGGAACATTTGCTCTCCGACGGTGCTGGAGACGTTGCAACGGCAGGCACAATATATCTGGTGTCAGAGATGCTTCAGCGCCTGCCCAGTGTGAAAATTCTTGCAACCTCTCGCGAGCGACTAAACTTGCAGGGGGAGTGGACGTATGAACTGCACGGCCTGCCAGTGCCGCCGGTAGATTTCGAGGGGAATCTGGAGGATTTCAGTGCAGCAACCCTGTTTATTCAGGGTGCGCGCCGTGTAAAGGCGGATTACGAAGTCGCGGAAACCGAACGTCCAGCCATCATCAAAATCTGTCAACTATTGGATGGAATCCCACTTGGAATTGAATTAGCGGCAGCCTGGACAGGCGCGCTCTCTTGCATAGAAATCGCTACGGAGATCGAGACCAATATTGATTTTCTGACCACCTCCATGCGCGATATTCCCGAACGCCACCGTTCGCTCAGGGCAGCCTTCGACCATTCCTGGCGATTGTTGTCTGGTACGGAACGGGATGTGCTTTCAAGCCTATCGGTCTTCCGCGGTGGGTTCGATCGTCACGCGGCAGAAAAAGTTACAGGCGCAACGCTTCCCCTTTTGGCGTCGCTGGTATCCAAGTCCCTTGTGAGGCGCACAGATGACGGACGTTATGATCTGCATGAAGTGATTCGTCAATATGCCGCCTCCCATCTCGATGAAAATCAAGCGCGTTCCCTTGAGACTTACGACGGTCACTGTGAATACTATTTGAACCTTGCATCCGATTATGAAACGAAATTGAAGAGCGCGCTTCAGCAGTCCGCCATGCGCGAGATGACCGTCGAATTAGATAACCTGCGCGCTGCCTGGAATTGGGGAATCAAACAGAAAAAATTCGAATTGCTTGGCAGGGCTGCTCGCACGTTTGGCTGGTACTACGAAGTATCGAGCATGATTCGTGAAGGCATTGACCAATTGGAACTACTGGTATGCGTGTTAACATCTCAGCCGCGGGACGCGCAAATGGACAAAGCCCTCGGAACGACCATCGTGCAACAGGGATTGCTGTACTTCCGAACCGGTCAGTTCGCCCGCGCGCAGGAACTGTACGATCAAAGCATTGCCATCCTTCGCTCCGTGGACGCGCAGGCGCTTCTTGCCGACGCGCTCATCTTCAGCGGCACCCTCAAGCACCTGAACGGTGATTATCTCGAAGCCAAAGCGCTCATCACCGAAGGGCTCACGTATGCGCGCGCGTTGAAGGACGAGTGGTTCATCGCCTATGGAATTTACAATCTCGGTCACGTGGACAGCCTGATGGGCGAATATCAAAAGGGCTACGATCAAATGCAGGAAGGGCTGGCTCTCTGGCGCAAGGTTGGCGATCCGCATTCCATTTCGCTCGGCCTGAATTTCCTCGTGGATACGCAGATCGCGCTCAAACGCTACGATGAAGCCAAGGCCTCCATGCGCGAAAGCATTTCATTGTGCGAACAAACCCAAAACCGCTGGGGCATGGGCACGGCGTATCGCTATCTTGGATTGGCGACGATGGCGGACGGTCAATATGACGAAGCGCGGGAATGCTTCCAAAAGAGTCTCGATATCTTCGGCGAATATTTCGAAGGCTGGGATATTGCCATCTCGCTCACCTATCTAGCGGATGCAACTTTGCTCGCGGGCGACGAAGCCGAAGCCAAAACGCTCTACCTGGACTCTCTATGGCACGCACGCCAAATCAACTCTGCGCCGCTCATGTTAATGAACCTGGCCGGACTCGCCCAACTCGAATCCTGTGTCAACCCCGAACGGGTATGCGGCTGGTTGACACTCATTCTGAACCATACCGCTGCGATACAGGATACAAAAGACCGCGCCGCCCAATTACGCGAAAAGTTGCAATCAACGCATAGACTGTCACAAGCACAACCCGAATGGACGATTGAACAGGCGCTGGAAGCGTTGAATGGCAGTTACCTGCGCTGCCCCCCTCGCTCGCGCTGGCGTATAGTCCGCTCATGATCTCTGAATTTTTGGGGACTCCGATTGGAGCGCCGGGTTCCGGATTTTTATCGTCGGTCAGAATTTGTCCATGACAATCCCGGCAGCGAACGCCGGGACTTTGTCCGCTTGTTTTCGTTGCAAAGGTATATATATCTCAAGGGAGTTGGAACCTTATTATCCCTGGTTTGTATCTACTCAGGCCTATACAAAAAGTAGGGCAAAAATGGTGTGCGCGGGGGCGTACGCCACC
>DAOTXM010000432.1:0-8926 GCA_034435215.1 Anaerolineales bacterium | reverse complement strand
CGCCGAGTTGTTCAACTTTAGGGTTCCGCCACCACGTTGGGAAATGCCCAAGCAACACGGACGACCGTCGGCTGCCATGCTGAAACTCGCTCAAACATGGACAAGTTGACCACGTTTATGTGCCCTCACACCTCTTTTTAAAGTGCGAAGGTCAATAATATAAATACGGAAGTAAGTTGTTACGTATATATTGTTGCTCTACATATGGGAACAGTTTAGGCTGTGCGATGATAAAAAGACGTCCCCAGCTGGAATTCCCATTGGCCTCGATACAGGTTTGGAAGGTAACATGCCTCTCCCCACGATACACTTTGCGAAAAAGGTCTTCGGCTGTAATTGTGAGATTGGTCTCCAAATCCCGAAACTCGCTGTATGGGCTGTAGGGTTGTAACGCCTGGTATCGCAATATTTGGTCGATGACAAAATACTCGACTGTCCCATCCCCATAGATCAATCGCACTTCTTGCCCTGGAGCCAAATTTAAGAAACTTGCTCCGCTCAAATAATTATGTGCCAGCAAGCCTATATTCCCGACCTCAGTTGCCATATAGAATTGGGTGATTTCACCATCATTTTGCGATACGAATCCCGGATGGCCAGTGGGTTGTTGCACAACGGGCATTGCAAGCACCCCGGGTACATACACACCGCGTAAAACTTCCGATTGACCGTTCTGAACGCTTTCCAAAAAACTTACATAATCTGGCAGGGTGGTATCTGGGTTATCTAATGCCAGTACAGGCATAGGTATAACGAGCAATACAAATGAAATGATCCAGATTTGGATCTTAAAGAAAACGAGTTTTTCGCGGGGTATTAAATTGTTGCGTACCATTATGCGCTCCTTATTGAGAAGGGCATCCATTCTGGTTACGCAAGAGTTGTTTCCCTGCCTGATGCAAGAAGAACGGGATAAGTGAACTTCGTCTTCGGTGGTCTGGCGATCATGGTCGTGAAAGCACAACTTTAGATCCATAACTTTGCGTCTCCGTCTTTCAACGGGTTTGCCCTTATCGAACGATCGGTTTGTAAAGATTCAAAAAACAAAACGAGTCTGGAACATGCCAGACTCGCAAAAGAAATTAGAAAGCATTGCTTGCTATCGTCTTCGGCGGTCTGGCGATCATGGCCATGCACGACATGGCTTTAGACCCATAACTCTGCGTCTCCGTCTTTCGACGGATTTACCTTTATCGGACGTTTATTATTCGGATTATAAGCTCTGCCTGTCTCCCTGGCCCTTACAGTACTGTAATTTCAACCTCACAAAAAAGTCAGGTGTCAAAATGGGATACACTCCCCGGCGCAACGGGAGACTTTTCTACTCCCAGACATATGCTGAAAATCCATGCGAGGGATTTCGCCTCCTGCGGTGTTAGATTGTTAGACCACCCTGACATAGGAGAACCATGCACACAAACGATAAGGAAGCCCACCTGTCCCTCTGGACAAAACTGGTCTATGGTACGGGTGACTGGAGTACAGCCAGTTTCGGGACGCTGCGCCAACTTTTCTATGCCATCTTCCTGACAGACGTGGTTGGTCTGGAACCGAGGCTGGCTTCTGTAGCAGCTTTGATTGGTATTCTATGGGACGCAATCAATGATCCAATTGTCGGCACGATCACGGACCGGGTGCGCACACGCTGGGGACGCAGGCGGCCGTTCCTGCTGTTCTTCGCTATTCCCTTCGGGCTGAGTTTTTTGCTTTTTTGGTGGGCACCGCCTGTAGAGAACCAAATCGCTCTGGCGGGGCTTGTTTGTATCGCTTTCATGCTGGCCGACACCCTGCAAACATTAGTCTCGGTGCCGTTCATGTCCCTGTTGCCCGAAATAGCTCCCGCTTACGACGAACGCACCACGCTGACCGGCTTTCGCATGTTCTTCAACCTGTTCGCCTCGTTGACTACCGCCGTGGCTGCACCCGCTATTGTGGATACAGTGCTGGCCTCCGGCGGGACCCAGCAGCAGGGATACACGTTGGTTGCCTCTTTGTTCGGCGGGCTGGCTGCCATTCCCTTCCTGCTGATTTTTACCGTAGTGCGCGAGAGTCCACGCACGATGGAACAACAACAACTGGAACGGGAAACCCCCTTCCCGACCGCAGTGCGCACGGCTTGGAGTAATATACCATTTCGTTTTGCCACTACCCTCTACATGCTCAACTGGATTACCTTTGATCTGGTGGGCTTGTGCCTGCCATTTTTCCTGACCTATTGGGTTGCCAGTGGGGATCTCCTGGAGCAGGCGCTCGGCTTGCCGCTTGAGTCGACCGTTTTTGCTTTGTTGCTGGTTACTTCTATCATCGTATTGCCGTTTTGGATCTGGTTGGCCCACCGCATGAGCAAACGCAGCGCGTACATCATCGGTATGAGTTTTTGGGCTGTCGTACAACTGCTGATTTTCAGTATTCGACCCGGACAGATCACGTTCATCCTGTTCCTGGCTGTTTTGGCTGGCATCTCGGTCTCCACCGCGCATGTTCTGCCGGATGCCATGTTCCCGGATGTCATCGAGTGGGATGAACTGCGAACGAGACGGCGACAAGAGGGGGTCTATTATGGCGTGATGAGCTTTGTTCGCAAGATGACCGGCGCGTTGGCCATCTTCGTTGCTTTACAGGTACTGGGCTGGTTCGGATACCAATCGCCGCCGGAAGGTGCAACCTTTTTTCAGCAAACACCGACTACGCTAGCCGCCATCCGCTTTTTGATTGGGCCACTCGGAGCGGTGTTACTCTTCAGTGCCATCGCTATGGCCTGGTTCTATCCGCTGACAAGGGAAAAACATGCCAGAATTCGCCGCTTGCTGGCGCGCAGGAAAGAACGGGCTGGGTAAATGTACGGGAAACAACTATGCCGATTGCCTGATATTCAAGATGCTCGACACGCCTCGCGACTTGGCGTTTTTTATTTCATTGTGAAGGTAACAACTTCTTCACTCTCGTTTCCTGCCCGGTCGCGCGCCAGCACCCGCAAGTGATGTTCTCCCCGGCTCGTGCTCCAGGTCAATGCAAAAGGAGCAGACTCCACCGAACCGATCAACACGCCATTCACATAAAATTCCACTACTGACAAAGACAAATTATCGCTTGCCTGCACTTGGAAGGTGACTTGACGATTGCTGGCATATTCCAGGGTATCCCCATCCTGTGGATACGTGATGCTTACCTCCGGGACGGTGTTATCCACAGTAACCTGGATGACAGCCGTGTCCACGCGCTGGTCTGTCCGCACGACTTGTAACTGCACGGCATACAGACCATTCAATCCGCGGGTATCCCACGTTGTCAGTGGCCCGTCCAGCACCAGCGACTTCGAATCCTCGCCCACCTGTATCCAATTCGGAGGATTTAACCCCTGCCCGACCAACACGCGAAAGTAGTCCAGATTTTCGCCTGTGGCGGTACCTGTAATCTCGATCTCACCATGCACATCCGCGAACATGGAAGGGGACGTAATATTAACATCCGGGTTGGCCGTCAAGGGTTGGATGGCGTCGTAAGAGTCGGGCGGCGTAGAGAATCCGTTGGCCTCAGCCCACTCACGTGCTTCGGGTGGAAAAGCCATGTAGACGCGTTGCTCCACCAATTGCGGTGGGGTGAAGACCGTTGCCAGGTATCCGGTCTCACGATTGATTTCATAGACGCGGTACAGGTTATCAGGCTGGGTCGGTTCACTACCGTTGGCGAAGGCTTCGCGTACGACCGTCGGGCAATCTTTGGTGGGTAACAGACCGGAGGGGTCACACACCTCGATGGTCGTGATGCCAGCGGGTGCAATCCAGCCATCAGGCGGCAGGTCACGTGAGGCGGCCTGCATCAGGGCATACCACAGGCCCGCCGGAAGGCGTGCCGAGACGCGCTTCCCCGTATCAGCGCGTGTACTCGTCCAGACGGTGACCACGCGGTAGGGTGTGTACCCTACTGCCCAGGCATCCCGTCCGTCCTGGGTGACGCCGGTCTTCGCGCCGGATGGGCGGCCGATTTCGAACGAATTGGGATGCCCCAGGGCAGGCCATCGGGCAGGCTCATCGCTCAGGATATGATTGAGCAGGTAGCCAAGCTGCGGGGTGACGACCGGCTGGGCGTCTGGCACCGTTGCATCCAGCCAGACAGCGTGGTCGGCAGTTTCCACCCGCAACACGGTGACGGGCTCAATTCCATTGTCAGTTACATTCCCATATTTCACGCCGCCGGCCGCCAATACACCGTAGGCAGCGGAGATATCGAGCAGGCTCAGGGGGATCGCATCTCGCAGGGGAACGGAGTCAGTTGCAAGGTCCAGCCCGAACGAGTTCGTCGTCCGGATGACGTTCTCAAGTCCCATCTGGTCCAACACCTGCGCGGCAGGCACGAGATAATCGTTCGCCAGCGCCAACCGCAAACGCACCGGACCGTGGTATTCATCATCCGGATTGCGGATGGCGGCGAATCCAGGCACATCCCAGACCAAGGAAGCAGGACTCAGCCCACGGGTAAACCCCGTTAGGTAAATGAAGGGTGTCAGGAGGGACCCGGCATTGTGCTCCGCCAAAAGGGCGGTTTCCTGTCCCCGGTAGGACTCCCCGACAACCGCCAGAACCTGCCCACTGCGCGGATCGATCATGACCGCACTGGCAACGGGTTCCGGGGCAAGCAGGTCGGACGGCAGGGATGGCAACAAACGCGCGGCATCACAGTCGGCAGGTATGGAAGGGCTACCCTGCAGGCGCGCCATGTAAACCAGCATGGCGCAGGAAGCTTGATTCTGTAATTCATAATCGAGGCTGGTGGTAATGGTCAGTCCACCGCGTTCAATGCGAGTCCGGTCGAATTGAGCATCAAGTTGCTGGAAAACCAGATTGAGGAAGGCAGGGGCAAATTCGCCCTCGTCCCCAGCGCTTCTCCCTCCGGGAGAAGGGACAAAGGAAGGAGATTCCGCCAACGCCAGTTTTGCTTCCTCTCCAGAAAGAAAGCCCAATGCCTGCATAATGTGAACGGTTTCCCGTCCGCGTTGGAGGGCGGCTTGGGGTGCATCCAACGGATTCAAACCGGGTGCCTGTCCCACAGCGGCCAAAATCGCGGCTTCGGCAGGCGTCAATGTGACAGCAGATTTGCCAAAGTAAAGTTGAGAGGCGGCATCCGCGCCATAGGCATGGTTACCATAGTTGGCCGAATTGAGATACCACTCGATCACTTGCGAACGCCCGTATTCGGAGGTGATCTGCGCGGCCAGCAAGCGCTCGCGAAACGCACGTTGTAGGGAAGGTGGTTCGTTCCACAACAACAAGTCGCTGACCAGTTGCTGCGCGATGGTGGGATGCAGACTGGGGTTGTTCCATCCGGCTAACACAGAACCAGAATGCGCCCAAAATGTCGGGTCCGCCATGGCGATGGTGGCTTGCACAAGCGAGTCCGGCAGGTGCTGTGGATTACCCGGATCAAGTGGAATATAACGGCGAGGCGATTCGTTCGGTGCAAATGTTTTTAGAATATATTGTCCGGTGCGATCATACAGGCGCGTGGGTTGTAAAAGCAGCCCATCGGGCGGATTGAGCAGGCCGGGCAGGGTTTCCACCCCTGGCAGATTACGAGTCAGTTTGGCGTAGAAGACCGCAGAAACAAGAATGAGAAATACCAATGAAAGGCTGAGAATGAAACCACATCCCAGGGTAAAACGCCGGGTACGGGCTTCCAGGCTGCGACGACCGGATTCACGTCGGTCACGGCGGCGGCGGAGGATGGGGATGACGTCCGTCATAAGGGGATGATCAATCGTCCAGCAAGTCTCCCAGCCACTCGAACAGGCCGTTCTTGGGTTTGGGTTGCAAGGGGCTGTCGCCCTTTACAACACCATTCTGCCCATTGATGAGCACCAGGAGTTTTCTGCCATCGAAGGGAATTTCGGTGATCCACACTGGCACCAGTACGAGTTTGAATGATTCGATTGCCAGGTTGGCGGAAGAGGTCTTCAGGTTGAAGAGAGAAACGATTTCTCCCGGCAGCCTGCGTTTGAGTCGGGCATACGCCTGACTGCGCGCATCCAGGGAAGCATCTGCCATTGGTATATCGTAGACCTCAGCAGCCCAATTGACCAGGTAGCGCGGGTCATAGGGACGGGTGGCCTTCAATTCAAAGGAAGGCAGGAGGCGCGCCAGATGACCGGCGATTTTGCGGCTGGCGGGTACGGGCAGATCGTCCAGGTGAACCGGATATTCCGACTCGACACGGACAACCTTCTTGACACGCCGACGCAATCCATCTTCTGACTCGTATCGATCGCCACGGTAGGCGATACCGCCACCGATGTCGAAAGTCCACACCGGCAGATAAACACCACGCGGCAGGTCGACTTTCCCCTGTGGCTGAATTCCACTCTCCTCGACCCAGTCCACCAGCAGACGCGCAACCTTCTTCTGGTCGAAGGCTTGCGGAATGATGCCTTCCGGTTGGAGTAATTCCCGGGAACCCTCCAGGCTGACCACATGCGGCGAATCGCAATAGGCACAGGTTGTGGAAATGACATCCGGCGGGAGCATGAATTCCGCGCCGCAGCCCTGGCAGTGGAAGACCTGCGTAGCAACCGGCTTTCGGTGACCGCGGGCAGTGGCCATGGCAATCAGGAAGTCCTGTTCTTTGGCCTCACCCTGTGGTTGCACAGACTGATTGCTCGTGCAATGCTCGCAAATCAGGGATATGCCATCGGGTGCAAAGACCATTTTGGCCCCACACTGCGGACACATATAACGGTCAGCGCTTGCCTGCACTGGATCGTTCGAGGTGGCAGGCAAAGCATCGGGGTCGATGATTTCCCTGGCATCCAGTTTTCCATCCAGCAGGGCCAGCTCACGGCGGGCACGCGTGTGATGCAAATCAAGAGAGAGACAATTTTCGAGCGCAGAGCGTTTCTCAACCAGATCGTCGGAAATTTTACTCAGCCAATACCAGGCCTCAGAAAGCACAGCATGGTCGCCACTGGTGTTAATGGCGCGTTCCAAATAGCGACGTGCTGTACCCTTCTCCCCCGCCTTGGCCTCGATGATCCCGCTGCGCAGCAGGCTCTCTATATAGTCTCGTTGCATGACTCGATTTTACAACGATTTTCTGTGGAGATAAACTGCCAAGACGCCACGTTCGCCTGTTGAATTTGAAAGACGCTAAGCTTTTTTAGCGTCAAAAAAAGCCCCTGACGTTCTGCGTGCCTTGGGGGTTAGTACGTGGGATTAAACACGTACGATGGCATCGGTCATCTTTGCTACGCGGACCATATACTCCACATCGTGCACGCGGACGATGTCTGCGCCGCGGGTAATACCCACGCACACAGCTGCAGCCGTCCCTTCGACGCGTTGATCAGGAGGCAGGTCCAGCGTAAATCCGATAAAGGATTTGCGTGAGGGCCCCAGCAGAACAGGAAAGCCCAGGGCGCGGATTTCGTCCAGGCGGCGGATGAGTTCCAGATTGTGAGCGACTGTTTTACCGAAACCGATTCCCGGGTCCAGAATGATGCGTTCATCCGGAACCCCGGCCTGCCTCGCCAATTTGACCGAGCCTATCAACTCGCGCTTGACGTCTGCCAACAGATCGTCGTATTCCGCACCGATGTAGGCATTGCCTAGTTGCGCGCGTACTTCTACGCTGGCCGGATTGCTGCGATTGTGCATCAGGATGACGGGTACATTATGTTTTGCTGCCATGCCAGCCAGGGCCGGGTCCGCGCGCAACGCCCAGACATCATTCAAAATGTGTGCTCCTGCCTTGAAGGCCTCTTCGGCAACGGTTGCTTTGTAGGTATCGATCGAGATAAGCGCATTGGGAAATTCTCTCGAAAGCGCCTGAATCACCGGGATGACACGTTCCATCTCGGCCTCGGCGCTCAGTGGTTCCGAACCGGGGCGTGTGGACTCGCCGCCTACGTCCAGGATGTCTGCGCCAGAAGCCAGGAAGTTGCGAGCTTGATCGAGGGCTGCCCTCATCCCCAGCCCCTCTCCCTCAGGGAGAGGGGCTGGGGATGAGGGGGGTAATAATCCATCCCCTGAAAAACTGTCCGGCGTAATATTAAGAATGCCCATCACGTATGTGCGGGCACCCCAGTCGAACGTGTGTTGGCCAATCTTGAGCGGCTTCATGACAGGTGATCGAGCGGACGACCGAGCCAGGCTTCAGCTTCGTTGATATCTGTGAACAGGCGCATATAAGCGGTATCCCCCCCTGACAGGGCAGCAATCTCCTGGACGGCAGCCTTCACTTTTTCGGATGAAACGACCACCGCCAGACGAATGTTACGCGTCCCCGGGTCCGTGTTGAGCTCCACTGCCATGCGGATGGCTTTTTCCGGGATCTCCTGTACCTGACGCAAGTCGTACAAGTTGCGAACGCGCTGGTCAGAACCCAGCAAGTGTTCCGAAGCAAACGCATACCAATCGGTCAGTGTGGCATCCGACAGATCGGTAAAGGTCAGCGTCATACCGCCGTCTCCACGGCGGACCACGTTCATACCAACGCCGGGTTTGGGCTGCCAATTAAGTGGTTTAAGTTCGGTCATGGGTCCTCCTGTTGGTCTGGAACGATTATAACCGAACCCGCAGAACCCTGACCCATCATGACAAAATCTGCCAAAGCTAAGACGTTTGTCATTTGACATAGCATGAGGGATAGATTAATTTAAGTGTTAGATTTCACAAAGGAGAAACGATCATGGCAATGAAGATCACCGAAGAATGCATCTCGTGCGGCGCTTGCGTTCCTGAATGTCCTACTGAATCCATCAGCGAAGGCGACCCCATCTATGTCATCAATGCTGATACATGTGTAGAGTGCGTAGGTCACTTTGACGAGCCGCAGTGTTTGTCGGTTTGCCCGGTTGAAAGTATCGTAAAAGCATAAATACGTACCCTAATAAAAAGATAAGGGAAATGTGGGGAGTTGTGGGCGGGCAGTACCCGCC
>DAOTXM010000431.1:0-1916 GCA_034435215.1 Anaerolineales bacterium | reverse complement strand
GCACGACGAAGCGGAATTCCTTCTAGAAGATTCCCGGTCAGGTTGGTAAGCGCATAAAGGAATCCAAGCAACACCAGCCCGAACTGAACCGGTGAGACCGGCCAGTAGTGTAACCCGGCACCAATTTGCATGCAGACCAGGGCGATCCCAAGCGCCCAGTTGAATTCCCATTTCTGGCCTACGCGCAGATGTAATGTGCGCAGGCTGACGAGCGCCGCCGCAATGAACAAAGCAGGAGCCATCAGGAATAGACGCGCACCGCTGAAACGCAATGCAGTGGTCAAGATCAGGTAGACCGCAAAGGAGAGCGCCGTAAGCCCGGCAGTGGCAATGGCATAGTGGGGTGCAGACGGTTCTACCACTATATATTCTGCCAGGAAGACCAACACCAGCAACAGGCCGCCAATGCCAAACCCCAACCACCAGATATTACCGGGTGGCAAAATCGTCAGCGGGATGCCGATAATAAAGGTAGATAGGGTAGGTAAGACCCAGAATTCAATAGTGGGCGTCTTCCCTAACGATGGGTGCGAACGCAACAACCAATCCATACCAGTTGCTGTCAATCCAGCGGCCAGGATGATCATGAGAGTGCTTAAACTAAACGGATACGAAAAATAGAAACCGGGCAGTTGTAATTCAAGGGTAAATTCAGGGGTCTGGATTAAATGAGTCAGGGCGAATGCAAGTAATACGGTCGCAGTCAGCACGCCGACCCGGTTCGTATCGGGCAGATAATGGGATTCGCTCACAATTTGGATTGTACCTGTCTATAAAGGGACTGCCAAGAGGGATCGATCTGGAAGCAATATTTAGAACAGATTTGCGGTAAATATTGGCGGTATGGTAAAATTAATAGGTTATGGAAATGGACAAGCTCGAGACCTTACCTCCGCCTCCTGGCGTGGTTGGTTCCCTCAAGGCAGGTTTTGATGTAATTGCTTCCAATCTGACGGTCGTATTGGCGCCGCTGGCTTTGGATCTCTTTCTCTGGCTGGGACCTCGTCTGCACGTAGACCAGCTCTTTCAATCCGTCATCGATGAAACATTCAGGTATGCGCGCTTCAGTGGTATTACGGCAGCAGACTTGAAGACATTTCAAGAAAACAGTGACTTATTCCTGAGTTGGATGGGAAAATACAACCTTTTCAATACTTTGCGCACGTTCCCGATAGGTGTTTTCAGCTTGATGAGCGGTGTATTTTCTGGTCAGACTCCCTGGGGAACCCCAACGATTATCCAGATCGATTCTGTGTTCCCCTTACTCGGTTGGATTGTATTGTTGACATTGGTTGGTTGGATGTGTGGTGGTTTGTTTTTCCGTTGGGTATCTTTGGTGGTGAAAGATCCATCCCAACCTGTCGATCATCGTTTTGGACAGTCGATTTTACAAACAATTCTGCTGTCAGTAATAACCCTCGTTTTGACAATCATGATCGGTACGCCCATGTTGATTATGCTTAGGCTGGCAATTGCTGCCAGTCCATTATTGGCACAAGTTATGGTATTGGTACTGGGTTTATTCTCGATGTGGTTGATCGTACCATTATTTTTTACGCCCCACGGTATTTTTATGCGCCAGCAGAATGCTTTCGCTTCGATCTACGCCAGCATGCAAATGGCACGCGTCACCCTGCCAACCAACAGTCTATTCGTACTGAGCGTATTGGTCATTGCATACGGGTTAAACTATCTCTGGACCATCCCCGCAACCGATTCCTGGATGACGCTCATAGGAATTGCCGGGCATGCCTTCGTGACCACATCGCTTCTAGCAGCTAGCTTTATCTACTACCGCGATATGCAGGTCTGGTTACAGACCGTCTTCGAGAAATTGAAAACAACTTTACCAAAACAGCCAGTTTGACCCCTGGTTCTGTCTTTTTTTGGAGGTCTTTGTGGTTCAAAGTAACACC
>DAOTXM010000430.1:0-2546 GCA_034435215.1 Anaerolineales bacterium | reverse complement strand
AAACAATTTTTGCCCTACTTTTTGTATAGGCCTGAGTAGATACCAATAATGACTAATAGAACCTGTTCCGATTACATCTTGCTAAGGGTCACGAAAACCATTGGCCTGCGTTTGGTCTCGTTGTATAAAAACGATTTGACCGCGCTGGCGATGTCTTTCTCCGCATCCAAACCGCCCCCGTTGACGATGTCCATAATACGGTGACGGACTTCGGGGAGCAGTTCTTCTGCGTCGTCCGGGGAGAGGAACCCGCGCGTCAGGATCTCGGGTTCGCCCAACAAGCGGCCGGAATATTTGTCCACGTTCAGGTCGATCAGGAAGATACCGCTGCGTGCCAGTTTCTCGCGTTCGCGCATGACATCATGGTCGATGTCGCCTATACTTTGCCCGTCCACAAAGACGTAACCACCGGGGATGCGTTCGCCCTTCCTCAGCTTACCAGCGACTAATTCGACCACTTCTCCGTTCTCCACCACCAGGATGTTTTCTTCCGGGATGCCCACCTGCTTCGCCAGATAGGCATGCCGCTTGAGCTGGCGTAATTCCCCATGGATGGGGATGAAATTCCTGGGCTTGACCAGGTTAAGCAGCAATTTCTGTTCCTCCTGGCTGGCATGCCCGGAAACGTGGATGGGGGCAATCGCATCGTAGACCACGTCCGCGCCACGACGCAGCATGCGGTTGATCGCGCGGCTGACGCTCTCTTCGTTACCCGGTATGGGATGCGATGACAGCACGACCGTATCGCCCGGCTTCAGATCGAATTGACGGTTCGTCCCGGCCGAAAGCCTGCCAATGATCGAGGATGGTTCCCCCTGGGAGCCTGTGCACATCAACGTTACCTGTTTGGGGTCCATGTTGAGCGTCTGCTCGATGGAAACAAGCGTCTCCTCCGGAATGTCGAGATAACCCAGCTTGCGCGCGATCTTGGCATTGTCTACCATGCTGGTCCCGACAAAGGCCAATTTGCGGTTATGGCGCACAGCCGCATCGGCAACCTGCTGCATGCGCGAGATCAGGGAGGCAAACGAGGCCACAATAACACGGCCTGGAGCGGAAGTAAACACATCGTCCAATGCCGGACCGATTACCATTTCTGAAGGCGTCCAGCCAGGGCGTTCCGAGTTGGTCGAATCCGAAAGCAACAGGTCGACGCCGCGGCGGGAAAACTCGGCCAGTTTGGGATAGTCCGTTGGCCAGCCATCCACAGGCGTGTGATCGAATTTATAATCGCCCATATGGACGACCAGGCCGGCAGGCGTGGTAATCCCCAGGCCCACCGCGTCAGGGATGGAGTGACAGACGTGGAAAAACTCGACCTGGAACGCGCCAAGCTGGATGCTCTGGCCTGCTTCCACGGTATTGAGGGCGGCTTTGCTGAGGGAATTGTTCCGCGTCAGTTTGGCCTCGATCAGGCCGCGGGTCAGGGGCGTCGCGTAGACTGGAACAGGAATATCGTTCAACACATGGTGGATTGCGCCGATGTGGTCCTCATGTCCATGGGTGATCACGATCCCAATCACACGATCCGTTTTATCTAACAAGTAGTTATAATCTGGGATGATATAGTCGATTCCCAGCATGTCATTTTCCGGGAACATGATGCCGGTATCTACGATCAGGATCTCCTTTTCGTACTCATAGGCAGTCATATTCTTGCCCACTTCCCCGAGACCTCCCAGGGGAATGATTTTCAATTTGTTGTGCTTACTCATTATGTTCCTTTTCTTAAAAATAAAAATTCCACCGCTTCAAGCGGATGTAATACCCACGGTTGAAAATTGCGCATTCCTTCTCGTAAAAAAGCGTAATTTTCAACCGACCTGGGTATAAAGTCAGATATACAGAAAAAGACCCCGTTCGTGCTGGCCGGGGTAATCAGTGTACGCGTACTGGCTTACGAAAAACTGCCTTTTGGCAGGTAAAGTCTACAACCAACAATGTGAGTATAGCAGGCGAGTGGGGATTTGTCAAAGCACAAATTCTACTTTTTCTTGCTCTTCCGCCCTCTTCGCTCGAGAAGCAAATTGAACTGTAATTGCTTCTCTTCCAGCGCTTTTCGGTATTTTGATTTTTGCGCTTCATTGGTCAGCGCGCGAATTAAGTCTTTGAGCACCGCAATTTCCTGCAACAGTTCGATCTCTGCAGAGACCATACCTGCATTTTTTAACATCGCTTGCGCTACTCGCACGTCTTCGGGCGTATTGAAGTAATTCGTCAGGTCGACCGGTTTGCCCTTACCCGGTAAATTCTCGAAGTCGCCGCGCGCCATGGCTTCTTGAATAATGGCTTCTACCGTTTTATCGAAATTCATAGATTGATTCTACCCGTTATTTCACAAATATAAACCAGTGTGCACGCGAAACACGTCAGGGACAATCTCCGTCCACGCTCCCCGCGAAGGGAGCGACTTGGGGGTAAGCGCCTTCTTCCATGATCAGCCTCGGTTTCAATCCACGCTCCCCGCGAAGGGAGCGACAAAGATCATGATCAGAGTAACAATCAGACAAACCGTTTCAATCCACGCTCCCCGCGAAGGGAGCGAC
>DAOTXM010000429.1:0-4066 GCA_034435215.1 Anaerolineales bacterium | reverse complement strand
GGCGAGCTTCGCACGCCCACCCATTTTCGCGGGTTGTCCCTGACATGTTTTGCGTGCGCACTATGAGGTGTGCACGCAAAGCCCGCACACCTGCCCTGTGGGCGGGGCCGGGGAAGAGTGCGAAGCTTTTCGTCTTTTTCTTATTGTCGCGCCCCTTAATTTGATTTACACTTGGCTTATGAAAGCGGCCCGCTTCGATTTCGACCCGGCCCTGCAACCCCTGTTGCAACGCGACCTGCGCGGCGAGCCGGTAGGAATGCATTTCCAGGGACGGCAATCGGTCAAGCACCTGATCGAATCGCTGGGCATCCCGCATACGGAGATCGGGCTGGTGACCTGCAACGGTCAGGGCGTGGGATTGGACTACATCGTCCATGACGGGGACAGGATCAAGGTCCGGCCTGCCGCGCCTGCCGGGGAGGGAAGCGCCGAGCCGCGTTTCGTGCTGGACGGTCACCTGGGGCGGCTGGCCTCGCATCTGCGCATGCTGGGCCTGGACTGTCTCTACCATAACGGGTACGAGGACAGCGAACTGGTCCAGATCAGCGTCGAAGAGGAGCGCATCCTGCTGACCCGCGACCGGCGCCTGTTGATGCACAAAGTCATCCGGCAGGGATATTTGCTGCGCAGTCTCAATTCCATGGAACAGCTATACGAAACCGTTCACCGGTTCGGTCTGGCGAGATGGGTCAGGCCCTTTCAGCGCTGCCTGCGCTGCAACCAGCTGCTGGAGCCGGTCAGCAAGGAGGCGGTGCTGCACCGCCTGGAACCGCTGACGAGGAAGTACTTCGATGAATTCCGTATCTGCCCAGCCTGCAACCAGGTCTACTGGAAGGGTTCGCACTACGAGCGGATGCTGGATTTGATCGAGAAAGTATCCCTAAAATAGGGGATGTGGGGTGGTCAAGCTGCGACAAGACCCTATGCATACTACAGGAGGCTCGCATGTTCAAAAAATCCGACATCGGCAAACATACAGAACTGATCAAAGGCGTACATCTCAAAACCATGGTGTACGGGAAACAGACCCTGATGACCGAGGTCAGGCTGGAAAAAGGCGCGGTCATCCCACCGCACCAACACCCGCACGAACAGACCGGTTACCTGGTCTCCGGCCGGATGGATTTCCTGGTAAACGGCAAGCACTTCACCGCCGTGCCCGGCGACAGTTGGAACATCGCAGGGAATACGGCGCATGGGGCGACTGCGCTGGAGGAGTCGGTAGTGGTGGAAGTCTTTTGTCCTGTGCGGGAGGATTATCTGCCGTACTATACGCCGGATGAATAGGTTGAGGAGGTCACAAACCTGATTTTCAGGTCCTGGTTATGATAAAGTCTATTGCTTATACCTCGCGCGGCTTCCAGAAATGTAAAAGCGCGCCCCTGGTGCCCTGGCGCAGATCGACCCAGCGCTGGACGGGGAATTGTATGTGCGCCACGCAGGCTGTGGTCAGGTGGTCATATTCGTCACAGGCCGTTTCGAGGAACTCGTCCAGGCCCGGGTTGTGGCCGATGAGCAGGACGGTCTCGACTTCCTGCGGCAACCGCTGCAGGAGGGCGAGGATGGTTCCGGGGCCGGCCTGATAGAGATCTTCGATGTAGGACACTTCTCCGTCAAAAGGGTATTCCTGTAAAAAGCCCTGTGCGGTTTCCCTGGCGCGCACGGCGGTGGAACAGAGAAGCGCATCCAGGGCGAGGCCCTGCGCGCGCAGATGCCTGCCCATGCGAGGCGCGTCGCGTTTACCGCGTTTGTTCAGCGGGCGCTGGTGGTCGGGCAGGGAGGGGTCGTTCCAACTGGATTTTGCGTGTCGCATGAGGAGTAAATTCTTCATCGCATGGCAACCTTTCAGGGTACAGGTCGATTATCGGAAGATCACAGGGTGAGATGGGCGAGGTTCGATATGGTTCAGGTTTCTATATGACATGTTGGGTAATGCTTTTTGGGATTCGGGACTCTATAATAATTGTAAGCCGTTTCGCCGCCTGGCTAGGAGTCAGCAACGAAAACGATTTCGGGAGTGAAAGTGGAATCGGTACTCTTTTTTTCTTTTTGGTTTTGTAATATAAAGGTACTTAAGCGAAGTCTCTTCGCATAATACCCCAATTTGGGGTCTTATGCACATACACTTCGCTTAAGTCATAGTTGGACGAACTCTTGCGAAACAAGTATCTCTAAATGTCTTCTTCACGCATCCTGATTGGCTACATTGCTGCCTTGCAACTCAATGTATTATGCGATGGTGACGCTTGTGTTGTGCTGGGGTCGAAATTCAAATTCAGATCCTATTTGGCAAACAATCCCCAAACGCGCGACAAAGAGTATGTGCTCAAAAAAGCCTGGTTCGATGATATTCTGATCGGCATCCAGTATGGCGCCCCCTACGCATTCGATGAGGAGGCGTTCCGTCTGTTTTATCCTCTGGCTCAACGAGCTGGCTTGAATCTGCCGTCACCAGACTTCAACGTCAAGCCTCCCTCAGACCTACTCCAACCTGCCCTTCATCTGCTACGCGTGCAATGGTATCCCACTTCCAAATAGGAAAATCAGGGGGATGACACACTCCCATCCTACCCACGCAGAAAAGGTAGAGCATCCGCGCTACGATGTAGCAGACATCTTCCGCAAACACATTGGTGAATACAAACGCGTTCACCGTCTGTCCTATGAGCAAGCCAAAGCCGTGAGTGCCATCTTGGCTTGTCGCACCCCTGCCCTCGGTGGGGTCTTGAAAGTTTGCGCTGAATGTAAACGTTGGGAGTTCTGTTACAAACCCTGCAAGAATCGCCATTGTCCCAAGTGCGGCGCATTTGAGAAGGCACAATGGCTCGAATCACAGAAGAAGTGGCTGTTACCCATCCATTACTATCACGTCGTCTTTACCATCGATCATGTTTTCAATCCGCTGGTTGCCTTCAATCAGAAACTGCTCTTCAATCTGTTCATTGAAATTGCCGCACAACTGTTGAAAGAGTTCGGGCGCAAGTATCTTGGCGGAGAGATAGGCTTCTCAATGGTCTTGCATACCTGGGGTCAGACCATGCAGGAGCATCTCCACCTGCATTTCATCGTCACCGGCGGCGCCCTTGTGTCCACTCCCACTGGTCATCGCTGGCAAGCCGCTTCGCGCGAGTTCCTCTTTCCCGTCAAATTGCTTTCCAATCAATTCCGCAACCGCTTTTGTTTTGCTCTCGCTCAACTTTGGGCGGATGGCGAACTCAATACCAATGACGGTGGTCTGGATATTCAGAGAATGCTAACAGAAGGGTTGTCCAAAGATTGGGAAGTCTACATCCAGCCCCCCATCTATAGCGCGGAGAAATTGCTCGAGTATCTCGCTCGCTACATCTTCCGCATTGCCATTTCCAATCATCGTATTGTTGCGGTTGGGAAGGACACAGTCACTTTCAAGTATTTCGATAATCGCGATGAGGGCAAAGAAAAGTTGATGACCCTGCATGTTTTCGAGTTCATTCGCCGCTTCCTTTCCCATGTCCTCCCCGATGGCTTTGTGCGCGTTCGTCATTTTGGCTTGCATCACTCCTCCTGCCGCTCCAAACTTCAACACGCCCGCCGCGTTTTGGGTCTGCCTTTTGAATTGCCTCTCATCTTGAAATTGAAGTTTCTGGATTGGTTCAAACAGATTACACAGTCCGATGATGATCCGCGCCTGTGCAAGTTCTGCGGCAAGGGGCTGATGTTGCCTATTCGTGAGTTCGCTCCTGTCTTTGGCTGGCGGCTCAAACTTCACGCTGCCCTAGGATTGTTCACTCAATGGAAAAACACTTTCGCCTGACCCTTTTCTCTCGGGTTGTGCCCGTCCGCGGGAGGGGTAGATTCCGCCTGCTCGTCGTTTTCACGTCTTTTTGTATCCTTTCTGCGTGCTTGAATATACCTTACCACTACTTTATTTATTTCTTGAATTGCTGACATGAGTTTTGTTTAGAGCTATAATTAAATCGCAATTTCTATAGTCAAACAGTTCGTCCAACACAGCGTGCAGCGGACGGGTGGGTAGAGTACGAATTTTTGGCTTTTCTCTACCTTCAAGTTCTTCCTGCTCCCTATC
>DAOTXM010000428.1:0-3079 GCA_034435215.1 Anaerolineales bacterium | reverse complement strand
CGCGCGTTCACACCCCAATTTTCGGACCCCCCGTCCCGTCATAAACGGTAGACCCATGGTTTCTTGAAAATAATATCGCCCATGACCTTCCGCAATGTTCGCAGGGACACTTTGAACCGCTCGCCGAATTTGCTGGCCTAGACTCCATTTCTCTTCAGCAGGTAGAAGTGGCAAAACATCCTTACATACTCTCACTGCAAAGTCTTTCGCACGCTTCCACGCCTCCAGAGTCTCAAGTCCTTGAATGTTATCAGCAGCCACGCAGCCTCCTATTCACTATTCTCCATTTCCCCTTTTCGCATTATTTGACCATTGTTTCAACAATCCAGAGATGCGCAATTCAAATGATGCTTCTGTAATGTAAAGACGTATTTGCTCCACAAGCCTTATCAAAGCTCTCAAATTATGAATTGAAATCAAAGTTCCCGCTAGTAATTCTTTTGCTACGATTAAATGCCTGATGTAAGCTCGTGTGAAGTTTTTACAGGCATAGCAATCGCAACTTTCATCGATTGGGCGCTCATCGCGCGCAAAGGTTGCGTTCATCAGGTTCAGGCGGCCTTCGGGGGAGAAAGCAGCATGGTGACGCGCCAGGCGGGTCGGCAACACGCAGTCGAAGATGTCGATGCCGCGCGCGATGCCGTCGATGATGTCTTCGGGGGTGCCGACACCCATCAGATAGCGCGGCTTGTTCTCCGGCAGCAACGGCGTGACCACGTCCAGCGCCGCGTGCATCTGGTCCTTGGTTTCGCCCACAGACAGGCCGCCGATGGCAATCCCAGGCGTATCGAGTGAAGAGATGAATTGCGCAGAAGCAGCCCGCAGGTCCGGGTCGATACCGCCCTGCACGATGCCGAAGAGCGCCTGGTCGGTTCGTGTCTTGGCATTGACACAACGCTCGGCCCAGCGATGCGTGCGTTCCATGGCCTGCTCGATGTATTCACGGTCGTTGGGGTCGGCGCATTCGTCGAAAGCCATGATGATGTCCGCGCCCAGTTTTTCCTGGATTTGGATGGATTTCTCGGGCGTGAAGCGGTGCATGGAGCCGTCGATGTGACTCTTGAAGGTCACACCATCTTCGTCCACTTTGCGCGTGTCGGCAAGCGAGAAGACCTGGAAGCCTCCGGAATCGGTCAACATGGGATTGGGCCACTGCATGAAGTGGTGCAGGCCGCCCATCTCGCGCACCAGTTCGTCGCCGGGACGCAGGTAGAGGTGGTAGGTATTGGCGAGCACCAGCGAGGCGCCCAGCTCGGCCACCTGCGCGGGGGTGAGCGCTTTGACAGCCGCCTGCGTGCCTACCGGGGCGAAGACGGGGGTTTGTAATACGCCGTGCGGGGTGGTAAAGGTCCCTGTGCGGGCGCGGTTGTTTTTTGCAGTGATTTGGAATTCGAACATCGGGCAAATTATAACCTTGCATATCTACATAATAACAGGCTCTCTGGGAATTTCCGTGATAGATACCCGGCTTGGGGGGTGCGCCCCCTTCACGGCAAATCCTAATGAACTTAATAACATGCAGATTCCACCAAGCAGGATTTCAATGCTGAAACATCAGTGGATTTAAATGGGTAAAAACCAACCAATCGAAAAACTCCCCAGGTTCATGCTGAAACTCAGGCATAGAGACTCCCCAAGGGTCAGCCGGTTGAACCGAAAGCCATACAATAAAAGGCTTTCGAACATCCAGATAAGGATTTCAGCAACGAACAAAGTCGCGAGGTAATGCTGGAAGAAATAACTCACCGCAATCCATAACAGGGGTTGGGTGAGCAGATTCGCAAGGATCCCTGTGATCAGGATGGGAGCGACCGGTTTCTCCCGCCAAATGGAATATACAAGCCCAATTACGCCTTCGACAATGATCGTGACGGGAAGTGCGGTAATCACTTCCTGGTGGAACGTCGAATAATAAAAACAATCAAGCCAATGATCAAGATCCCACCTGCCAAAGTGCACATACATGCCAGGATGACGATATTCATTGGTGAAAAGGCGGGCAGGCTGAATCGTGCATCGACCAGCAAATCATCCTGCCGGACCTTGACGGTATATCGCGAATTGAAACCCGCGGTTTCGAAGACCTGGCTCTGGCGTGTTTTCCCGTCCGAAAATTGGATCTCCAGTTTGTGGTACGGACTGAACCCATAAGCCATCGCGCGACAGCTTTCTGCCTCACACATAAATCTCTGCGGACCCAATTCCTCCAGCGGCGCCGCATCACTGCAATCGGGTTGTTCGCACTCATACAGAATCCCCAAAAGGATAGTGAGCTTCTCACCAGACCATTCCTGCTCGAATTCGAATGTCATCGTCGGTTTGGGACCGGTATCCGCGGACACGACATGAACAGGCAGGAACAACTGGATGAGAATGAACGACAAAAGCAAGAATCTGAGTTTTGTCATGGTTTCTCCCGAGCAAAGAATGTTTCTGCGGCGATAACGATCCAGAACATGGAAGTGATTATACCCTTGCCCCTACTTTTATCCCCGTTTATACTCTTCCCACGCATCCCATGTCGAAAAACCAAAAGCCATTATTCGCTGTCTCTCGTCATGATCTCATGCTCGCCACCTTCATCGGCATCCTGAGCCTGGCGCTGTATGTCCGCACGCTGGCGCCTTCGTTACTCTATGGTGACATCGCCGAATTCCAGACGCTCTCCTATACGCTCGGGATGACACATGCCAGCGGCTATCCTACGCAGATCATCTTTGGCAAGCTGTTTACATTTCTACCGTTCGGCGACATCGCCTATCGCGTCAACCTGATGTCGGCTTTCTTCGGTGCGCTGGCTGCTGCGAACGTCTACCTGATCGTGCGCCTGCTGGGCGGCTGGCGGACGGCAGGACTGGTGGCTTCGACTGCGCTGGCGACCAGCGTCTTCTTCTGGCGGCGAACGATCCTCGCCGAATCGTACGCGCCGGCCGCCGGGATGCTGGCGGTCGTGTGGCTGTCCGTGCTGCTCTGGCGGCGTACGGACCGCTGGGGCTGGCTTTTCCTGGCTGGTCTGGCCGGCGGGCTGAGCATGGGCATCCATAGCACGGTCGTCATGACGGGCGCTTCGGTCTTGATC
>DAOTXM010000427.1:0-3988 GCA_034435215.1 Anaerolineales bacterium | reverse complement strand
CTCGAAGTCGCGCGGCGACATGGCATCCGCATGGTAGGGCCCAACTGCATCGGCAGCCTGGACACGCACCTGCCGCTCGACACCACCTTCCTGGCCCCGCCCATGCCCGCAAAGGGCCACATCGGCTTCGTCTCGCACTCCGGGGCCTTTTGCGCCGCCATCATCGACTGGGCCCGCAATCACGGCTTCGGCTTCTCGCGCCTGATCAGCCTGGGCAACCAGGCCGATGTCAACGAGACGGACATGCTGCCGGTCATGGCCGCGGACGAGCACACGCACGTCATCGTGCTGTATCTGGAAGGGGTTGCGGACGGGAGACGTTTTGTCGAGGTCGCCAGGGAAGTGACCCGACAGAAGCCGGTCATCGCGCTCAAGGTCGGGCGCTTCGAGTCGGGACAGCAGGCTGCTGCCTCGCATACGGGCGCACTCGCCGGTTCTGACAGGGCTTACGAGGCCGCATTCGAGAAGGCTGGCATCTTTCGCTCTGACTCAGCCGAAGAGATGTTCGACTGGGCCCAGGCGCTGGGGGCCTGTCCCTTACCGAAGGGACGTAATGTGGCCGTCCTGACCAACGCCGGCGGGCCAGGCGTGATCGCCGCCGACGCGTTGGAGGTCAATGAACTGCACATGGCGGAGTTGTCAGAAGAAACCGAAAAGGTGTTAGCCAATATGCTGCCCCCCGCCGCCAGCGTACACAACCCGGTCGATATGCTGGCTTCCGCCTCCCCAGAGCTTTATGCGAACTGCCTGAATGTCTTGCTTGCTGATCCGAATGTAGATGCCGTTGTGGTCATCCTGCCGCCGCCGCCCATGTATCACACCGAGGAAGTGGCGGATGTGCTCATCCCCATCATCCAGGCATCGGAAAAGCCGATCTTGATGGCGTTACTGGGTTCAGAGTTGACGAAGGAAGCGGCGAAACACTTCCAGCGGGCGGATATCCCGACGTACACCTTCCCGGAGAAAGCCGCTTCGGCGCTGGGGATTCTGGCAAGACGTGCTGAGTGGCTTATCCACGAAGAACACTCCGGCCCGACCAGCAACGCCGGGGCGGGCGAAGGAGCACGAGAGGAAAAGACCCTAAAGGTTTTGAAAACCTTTAGGGTCTCCGCACCTGAAAAAATGGTTGCTGCGTATGGCATCCCGACCGCCCCGATGAGACTCGCCGCCAGCGCAGACGAGGCGGTGGACATCGCGCGCGAATTGGGCTTCCCGTTGGTGATGAAAATCGCTTCGCCGGATATTATCCACAAGTCCGATATCGGTGGAGTCCTGCTGAATGTTTCCAGTGAACGCGAAGTGTACAATGGTTATACGCAACTTATAAAGAAGGCCAGCGCCGCGCAACCGGACGCAAAGATCGACGGTGTGCATTTGCAACGCCAGGTTCCGCCGGGGCAGGAGGTCATCCTGGGCGCGGTGCAGGACGCACAGTTCGGGCCGCTGGTCATGTTCGGCTCCGGGGGCGTCGAAGTGGAGGGGCTCAAGGACGTGGCCTTTGCTCTGGGGCCATTGACGCAGGCCGAAGCCGAGTCCCTGCTGCGCAGGACCTGGGCAGGCCGCAAACTGGACGGCTACCGCAACATCCCTCCCGCCGACAAATCCTCTGTAGTCGATGCGCTGGTCAAATTATCACAATTGGTAGCCGAACATCCCGAAATCGCCGAAATCGAGATCAATCCGTTGCGCGTGCTGGGCAAGGGCGCGGTAGCCATCGACATCCGGGTAAAATTGGCCGCATGATCACCCTTGCATCCCTGATCTATTACCCCATCAAGGCCTGTCGCGGCTTCGCAGTAGACGAAACAAACGTGGAGCGCATGGGCCTGGAAAACGACCGCCGGATGATGGTCGTCACACTCGAAGGGTATTTTCTCACGCAGCGGGAACACCCCAGGCTTGCTCTGGTTACCCCGGTCATTTCCGGCGAAAGGCTGACTCTCTCCGCCCCCGATATGGATAGCCTGACCGTCTCGATCCGGAAATCTGGCCCCACTCGCCCCGTAGATATCTGGCGCAGCAAAGAGGTGCAGGCCGTGGATCAGGGCGAATCGGCCGCTGAATGGTTCTCGGACTGGCTGGGAACGTCCGTTCGGCTGGTCCATATTGCAGAAGGATACATCCGCAAGGTCAACGAGAAATACGCTGTCAGCGCCGATGACCACACCGGTTTTGCCGATGGTTACCCGATTTTGTTGGCGTCCGAAGAATCGCTGGCCGATTTGAACGCCCGGCTGGAGTCGCCTGTCCCGATGAACCGCTTTCGCCCAAACGTTGTGGTCAAAGGCTGCGAGCCGTTTGCCGAAGATACGTGGTCGCGCATCCGTATCGGTGAGGCTTGCGCTGAGCAAGGTCGAAGCGTAGAGTTGGCGGTCGTCAAACCGTGCGCGCGTTGCGTAGTCACCACGATCGACAAGGAAACGCTGGTAAAAAGCAAGGAACCGCTCAAGACTCTGGCATCTTACCGGAAACAGGGCAACGGAGCCATGTTCGGGCAAAATGTGATCCCCTTGAACGAGGGCAGGCTCAGGCTGGGGATGAGCGTGGAAATCCTGGCATAGAGGAAATCAAATGGCTATTTTCGTCGACATGCTCGGTTGGGTCGGTACAGTCCTGTATCTGGTCGCCTACGTGCTTGTTTCTATCAAAAAGGTGGAAGGAGATTCATTCCTTTACCAGGGCATCAACATCCTTGCGGGCATCCTTCTGGTCATCAACACCTTCTACTGGCGCGCTTACCCGTCGATGGGATTGAATGCGGCCTGGATCGGGATTGCGATCTTCACGTTGGGGCGCAGACATTTTTCAAGGTAAAATCATCCGATGCAATCTTTCACCCGTCGCGATTTTCTCAAGCTTGGCGGTCTTTCCCTGTTGAGTACCGCGTTTTTGCCATTCAAGCAGTTTGCAACGATTTATCAGGAACAACCCATCTTTTATAAAGGTAGCGCTCATTACGACCGCGTTGCACTGACCTATGACGATTGCTACCTGGTAACGATGTTACACAAGCTCGAAGAGATCCTGGGCCAGTACCCGGACGTGCGCATTACGTTGTTTCCGGTCGGCGAGGCGTTGCTCAACAACCAGAATAAGGATCCAGGGATATGGAAGCGCTTTTATAAAAAAGGGCACGAGATTGGTTATCATTCGTTCGACCATACCAACCCGCAGGTGGTATCAGCGGAAAATGTAGTGGCTGATTACGACCGCTGGTTCGATGCGTTGCGGGAGGTGCTCGAAGAGGAGCCAGTGGTACGCTTTGCACGCCCACCTTTCGGTAACACCAGCCCATCCTTTCTGTACATGTGCGCCCAACGTGGATTGGTGCCCACCATGTGGTCCACCGGCTGGGGCGGACCAACCGAGAGTGTCGTGAATTACACCGTACCGAAGATCAAACGCGGCGACATTGTGCTGCTGCATACCCGCCCGGAAGATATGGAAACCACATCGGACGCGCTGCCAAAGCTGGCCGAACATGGCATTCAACCTGTAACCCTGTCACGTTTATATCTGGATTGGCTCAAAGAACAAAACGAATCTGCGGGTTGTTATGTGGATTCCTCCTCTCCGATGCGCACTTGCATAGAATAGACCGAAACTGCGCAGTCATCCCCAAAAAAGTGTAAGGCATTTCGAACAGGCAATAACCGCCTACAACACCTTACATCTTCCTTTCAATCAGTTTTTTGCACTTGCAAAATTATCAATAATATGTGACAATATGGCCGCCTCGCTTAGGGTGCCCCCCTCACCCTGAGCGGGGCACTTTTTTATACCCGCAACTTCCCAACCTGACCTTGTCACATTCAAAAATGCAACCCAAAAATTGGGACGCAGGCAGGCGTACGACTGCTTACATCCCAATTTTCGAACGTCTTTCGATAAACTTGGCAAGCGCAACAGCGTCAGACTACAAGTCAGGTGAATACCTTGACAATGTCACATCCGCCTATAAAGCTCCGAAAATGGGGGTGCGGCGGGG
>DAOTXM010000426.1:0-3416 GCA_034435215.1 Anaerolineales bacterium | reverse complement strand
ATGTCAACAGGGACGAATACAGCAAAAAGGCACCTACACCGATACGAGGCAGCGCACCGGGGTCGATCCGGATGATAAATACCAGAGAATAAATCACAATTCCGACGAAGGCAGCAATGGCAATCCCGCGTATCGTTTTTCGCAAGTTCGCGGCTCTGTGCGGCTCATATAATTCGATCAGCAACAATAACCAAGCCAGAGGCAGCAGATAGAACCAAAACGGGATATTGATATTCTGCAGCAGACGTTCAACGACCCTCGGTCCCAGGCCATCGGCAAGCAATACATATCGTTGGTATTCTCGCCAGGTATAGATCGCTGCGATTACCGATGCAACTGACATCAACAAATCACCGACGAACAAAAGCGTACGATGTTCACTGGGGCGGAGACGTAATTGTGCAGGCTGGTGATTAGCCATTCTTTCGTTTTTCCAACATTGACAAGATCATACTCCACAGAAAAGCGCCGCCCCAGGCCAGGTGCATCGTGGCAATGGATAGCGGCAATCCCATGAATAGATATAGTTTTCGATGGCGGAGTGCGGAGAGCAGGCCCGCCAACGAGAGAACTGTAGCATAGACAACGATCTGTATCGCCAGGAGCCAGGCTGCCACAGGCCACCAGGCCAGGCACGCCAAGCCGACCAGGCTGGTCACGAACAGCGGCGGCAAGCCTTGCCGCCAGCGCAGCGTATCCGGGTAGCGGCGCAACATACGGTATTTCCAGTAGCCGTAACGCCAGTATTGGCGTGCCAACTCCCACAGGGTGGAACGGGCATAATAAACGGTGACGATTTCCGGGTCCAGCCAGACGCGCCCGCCGGACTGCCGGATGCGCGCGTTGAATTCGTAGTCCTCGTTCGAATGCAAGGTCTCGTCGAACCAGCCAACCTCATCGATCAAGGAACGACGGAACGCGCCAAACGGGACGGTATCCACCGCCGAGGCCTGCGCGCCGATACGGTACCCGGCATCCCCCACGCCAAGCGGATGGGCAGCGGCAACTGCAACCGATTCAGCGATCCAGCCTTTGCCGCCCGGTTCGATCCGCCAGACACCACCGACGTTGTCCCCCCGCCCGGCATCCAGGGCAGCCAGGCAGCGTTCCACATAATTGGGGGCAGGCCGGGAGTGGGCATCCATGCGGATGATCGTTTCGCCGCGTGATGCTCGAATAGCGCAGTTAATCGCGGACGGGATCGAGCGGGCCGTATTGTCCACAATTCGCAGGATCAAGTCAGGGTATTCCGTTTGAAAGCTGCCGATCACGTCGCGCGTATCATCCTCCGAGAGTCCATCTGCAATCACGACCTCCAGGTTTACACGTGGATAGGTCTGATGGTAGATAGCCTCCAAGAGATGACGAATTGTCGCCTGTTCATTGTAGCAGGGGATGACGATCGATACGCGGGGTGGCATGACTATTTTTACGGATCTGTACGCAGATTATACAGGGTTTACACAATCCGTAATTTGGTATTTAAATTTTCCGACGTAGGAGGGTAGGTGCCGCGCGTTGTAACAGCGGCAAACAGACGGTGAACGTCGTCCCTAGCCCCTCCTGGCTACGGACTGTAATTCTACCACTGTGTGCAGCCACGATCTCTTGAACGATTGCCAGACCCAGCCCGGCTCCGTGCATTTCCCCACCCGGGCGGGATAAATCAGCCTGATAGAAGCGCTCGAAGATATGCGGGAGCGCATCGGCAGGGATGCCTGATCCGGTATCGGCAACGCGGATTTCCATCTCGGTTTGCGTCAACCGGGCCTGCAGGGTCACCTGACCACCGGCAGGTGTGTGCCTGAGCGCATTATCGACCAGATTAGTGAAGACCTGTGCGAGTCGGTCACCATCGGCCACCAGCGATGGAAGGCCAGGCGGAGAATCCACAGCCAGGTTGACCCCGTCCTTTTGCGCCTGCAGGCTGAATTTTTCCATGATACTATCCAGCAACACGTGCATATCCACCAACGACATCTTGAGATCGGCAGTGCCCGCATCCAGACGAGCCAGGTCAAGCAGGTCCAAAACCATGCGATACATCCGTCCGGACTCATTGTAGATGACTTCGGCTGCCTGCTGCCGCGCAGCAGGTGTGTCGGCGGTGCCATCCAAGATGGCCTGCGCAAAGCCCTGGATGGAGGTCAGCGGGGTCTTCAACTCATGCGAGACATTGGCAACAAAGTTACGTTGCGAGGTTTGACTGCTGCGTACCCGGTCAACCATGGCGTTGAAGGCGCGCGTCAATTCGCGCACTTCACGCGGACCACGCTCAGAGACAGGTTCGATCTCCGCAACAGGTACGTGCTGTGATGCCGTTACAAGCCCTTGAAGCGGATCAGCCACCCAGCGTGCCACAGCAAAGGCCAGCACCAGCGAAAGCAGCAGTGCGATCCCGCCGCCCTGCACCAGGATCGGCAACAACTCGTCCCGTACGATGGTCAACAAGGGAACGCTTGGGCGCGGCGTGGCAACAACAAGCGCGGTGCCATCTTCCAAAGACTGTCGCGTATACAACCAGGCCTTTCCCGCCTCATCGCGCACCGTTGGAATCTCGCGGCTGATAATTCTTTTTCTGGGTAGTTTTATCTCTGGCTGCGAGGGGTCAGTATCCTTGAGCAGGGTTCCGCTCTCGTCAAACAGCAGGATGCGCACCTCGAATGCAATTGCCGCGCGATCCATCGCAACGGACAGGGAGCGTCCGAACAAATCGCCCTGACGTTTGATGATGCCCGATTCGACCGTCCGCAAGCGCGCCAGGGTCTGACGATACAAGAGCGGGTTTCGCCAGAGATAAAAACCAAACGCCAGGGCCATCACTCCCAGGGCTGTAGCGATCAGGGCAGCATAGCTCAACCAGAGACGGGCGCGCAACGTGGTGAACATCACCCTCACCCCCGGCCCCTCCCCCATTCGGGAGAGGGGAGTACTAACTTATACCCCACGCCGGTCACCGTTTCGATCTTGACCGAACCACCATCCATTTTCTTGCGCAGGTGCGCGATGTGGACGTCAACTGTGCGGGTCTGGCCGTAATAGTCGAAACCCCAGGCCTGCTGCAATAACTGTTCACGGGTGAAGACGCGCCCCGGCTGTTCCGCCAGGGTCAGCAACAGGTCGAATTCCTGGGTGCGCAGGTCGAGGGACCGTTCCCCGAGGCGGGCTTCGCGCCGGACCGGGTCGATGGACAGGTCAGCCAGAGAAATGGGTTTCTCATCCGCCGAAATCTTCCGTTCCCGCCGCAGGATGGCTTTCACGCGCGCCACCAGTTCGCGCGGGTTGAACGGTTTGGTCAGGTAGTCATCTGCGCCCAGTTCGAGGCCGAGGATCTTATCGATGTCCTCGTCGCGGGCGGTCAACATCAGGATGGCGACCGAATCATTCCTGGCACGCAACTGGCGGCAGACTTCGAA
>DAOTXM010000425.1:0-7967 GCA_034435215.1 Anaerolineales bacterium | reverse complement strand
AACCCCCAAAATCCGGGTATCTACCATGGAAATTCCCAGAGAGCCTATTTTCGGGTCTTCCGTTTATAACGGGACGGCATTTTTCCCGCCAAAACGGTAGAGCCATATTTTCTCGATAAGGAGGGGGTAGTGGGGTAGGACGCCCCACGCCCCAATTCGATATAAGGATGAGAAAAGCTGTTTCTCGCCGTGATTTCTTGAAACTGACGGGATTGGGACTGGGGGCGTTGGCCTTCGATCCCTTTGAGCGTTTTGCCTCATCCGAGCCGCCCTTCATGCAATTCCCCACCGGGGAGCGGTTGGGAAGGGTAAGCGTCTTTCCATATTTCTATTCCACGGAGATCAAGACCAAACCGCACCAGTATGCGCCGGCGGTCCGCAACATACCGGAAGATGGCGTGGTCGAGTGGCTGCGGGACGTGATCGGGACGGACAATTTCGGAGGCGTGAGCAAGACCTGGGTGGAAACGCCGGAAGGGTATATCTATGCGCCGCACGTGCAGCCAGTCCGCAACATGCCAAATACCCCGCTGCCAGCCATGCCGGAGGGGAAAGCCGGTTTCTGGGCGGAGGTAACCGTTCCTTATGTGGATATTGTTCTTGACAACCCGCCCGCCCGCTCGCCCAGCGTTAAGTATGTAATGAGCCTGGGACAGATGCCACGCCTGTATTACAGCCAGGTAGTCTGGATCGATCAGGTCCGCGCGGACACAAGCGGGCGCGCGCAATATCGTTGGAATGAAGACTTTGGCCGTGGCTATGGCTATGGCGACATCTTTTGGGTGGATGGGGCTGCCTTGCGCATGATCACGGAAGAGGAGGTCGCTCCCATCAGCCCGGAAATCGATCCCGCCCAGAAAGTGATCGTCGCGGACACGTTCTACCAGACGCTCTCCTGTTATGAGGGCAACACGGAAGTCCACTTCTGCAAAATGGCCAGCGGCGCTGGAGAGTTTTCCACCCCGGTTGGCACGCTGGCTGCCTGGCGCAAGATGATTTCGATTCACATGTCGGCCAATACGGCATCCGATAGCGGGTATGATACCGCCGCGGTGGCCTGGCCTACGTTTATCAGCGGCGAGGGCGTAGCCATCCATGCGGCTTTCTGGCACAATGATTTTGGGACACGCCGCTCCCATGGCTGTATCAACGTCCGTCCGGACGACGCCAAATGGATCTTCCGCTGGACGACCCCCTACGTTTCACTCGAACAAACTGAGGTCAAAATGGAATGGCCCAACGTTGGCACGCAGGTCATTGTTCGAGAATCAAAATTTTAGAAAGTTATTCCTGGATGGATTTTACAAATGTTACTCTTGGATTAGCATTTTTAGCCGGTCTGGCTTCGTTTCTCTCCCCGTGCGTTTTCTCGCTGGTGCCGGCCTATGTTGGGTATCTGGGCGGGCGCGCCGCGGGCGGGGAGGTGGCAGCCGCCGGCAATCGTTGGGTGACTTTTACACATGGTCTGGCCTTTGTGCTGGGTTTCAGTTTTGTGTTTGTCTTATTGGGTGTTGCCACGTCCGCATTTGGCAGCCTGTTGTTTGACCTGCGCTATATTCTGGCCAAAATGGGTGGTGTAGTGGTGGTTATCTTCGGCCTGCACATGATCGGCGTGTACCGCATCCCCTTTCTGGAATATGACACCCGCGTGCAGCAATTGCCCGATCCAAAATGGGGATATCTTTCCTCAGCCCTGCTGGGCGTGTTCTTCTCCGCGGGCTGGTCTCCCTGCGTGGGCCCCGTACTCGGCGCCATCCTGACGCTGGCGCTGAACGGCGGTTCGGTTTCTCAGGGTGCCTCCCTGCTTTCCGCGTATTCTGCCGGGCTGGCCATCCCGTTCCTGGTCGCTGCCCTGGGGGTGGGCTGGGTGACTACCACTCTGCGGAAATATGGCAAGGTCATGCGCTACGTGGAGATCGCCATGGGCGTGATCCTGGTCATCATCGGCATTATGCTCTTCTCAGGCACCTTCGAGCGCCTGGCGCAATATGGGTTGTGGGTTGATTTTGGTCTTTAGCATCTAATGCTTACTGTTACCTTGTACGTGCGCCAGGACTGCCATCTCTGCGAACAAGCCAGGACTGATTTGGAGTCTTTGCAAGAGCGCTACCCGCACCGCCTGGTGGAAGTGGATATCGACTCAGATCCTGCCTTGCAGCGCACCTACCTGGTCGAAATCCCGGTGATCGAAGTCGGTCCGTACCGGCTCAAAGCTCCCTTCGACCGCCAAAAATTGACGATGACGCTCGGTGCGGCCAGCGACCGCCGGGCGCAATTACAGGAACTCGGCGGCGAAGTATATGAAGCGCGTGTCAAACGTGGACAGCAGATCAGCGGCGCCGACCGGGTCATGGCTTGGATCTCCCGGCATTACCTGGCGATCTTGAACCTGGTCATGTTGCTGTACGTTGGTTTGCCGTTCCTGGCTCCGGTCTTGATGAAGGGCGGGGTAAATCTCCCGGCCAGAATCATCTACGCGATCTACAGCCCGCTCTGTCACCAGTTTGGGTTGAGGTCCTTCTTCTTGTTCGGGGAGCAGCCTTATTATCCGTTGAAAGAAGCGGGGTTGGATATGATCGATTTCGAGACGGCGAGCGGCATCACAGGTCTGAATAATCCCAACGATGTTTCTCGTCTGGAAGCACGCCGTTACATCGGGGATGAAACGGTCGGGTACAAGGTCGCGCTCTGTGAACGGGACGTGGCAATCTACGCCTCCATCCTGTTCTTTGGCCTGCTCTTCGGTCTGACAGGCCGTCGCTTCCCGCAATTACATTGGTCCATCTGGATTTTGTTGGGACTTGGCCCGGTCGGCCTGGACGGTTTGTCGCAATTGTTCAGCCAGTTCAATTGGCAACCTCTGGCCACATTCCTGCCGTATCGCGAGAGCACGCCCTTCTTGCGCGTGCTGACCGGCTCCCTGTTTGGCTTCCTCACGGCCTGGTTTGCGTATCCCAACCTCGAAGAAACCATGCAGGAAACCCGCCAGTTCTTCGTCAAGAAATTCGCTCAGGTGAAATCTGCACCGGTGGTCGAGCAGCCCTGAGCAAAGTACAACGAAGCCGATAGACGGATCGAGGCCACCAGATAATTTGGATTTTCATGCCCTTTTTCCAGCAAAACGGTCTGCGCTATTACCAGTTTGAAATCTTCCCCGAAGAGGTCATCCAGGCGGTCTTTACTCGTCAGGGTGGGGTCAGCCCGCGTCCCTGGGATTCGCTCAACGTGGGCGGCGCAATCGGCGATGACATCAGCCATGTGCGCGAGAACCGTATCCGCTCGTTCAAGGCATTGGGACGTATTCCAGAGTCCATTCACGACGTCTGGCAGGTACACAGCGCGGACGTAGTCTACGCTGACGGGCCTCGCCCGCTGGATACGCCTTACCAGAAGGCCGACATCCTGGTAACCGATAACCCGCAGGTGACGCTCTTCATGCGCTTTGCAGACTGCACGCCGATCCTGTTATATGATCCTCGCAAAAAGGTTGTGGGGATTATCCACGCGGGTTGGTTGGGGACGGTGCGCGGCGCGGCGCGGGTTGCAGTGCAGGCCATGCAGGCTCGCTACGGTTCGGATCCGGTGGATGTCCTGGCTGCCATTGGTCCCGCCATTGGCCCTGACCATTACGAGGTCGGCGAGGATGTTATCACTAAGGTAAGACAGGCTTTTGGTGCGGAGGCGGGATCCTTGCTGAAAACGCATGGGGAAAGCGTCCACTTCGACCTGTGGGAGGCCAACCGGGCCCAACTGGCAGAGGCTGGTGTGAAGCAGATCGAGATTGCAGGCATCTGTACAGCCTGCCATCCTGCTGATTGGTACTCGCATAGAGGTGAAAAGGGCAGGACGGGACGTTTTGGCGCGCTGATTGCGCTAGATCGTGTAAAATAAATGGGATGGAAACACTCGTCACACAAATACGGGAACGCTTCCAACAAACCCTCGAAAAGATTGCTGTTGCAGCTCGAAGTGCCGGGCGTGATCCCGCATCCGTACGGCTGGTGGTGGTCACCAAGGCGCAGCCGCTCGAGGTCGTCCAGGCCGCTGTGCAGGCGGGTGCACGCATTTTGGGCGAAAATTATCCTGAGGAAAGTGTAAGCAAAATAATATCTTTCGGACCTGAAATTGGGGTAGAATGGCACATGATCGGTCACCTGCAGAGCCGCAAGGCGCGCCTGGTGATCGAGCATTTCGATCTTTTACAATCCCTGGATAGCCTGAAGCTGGCAGAGCGTCTAAACCGTATGGCGTTAGAAGCCGGGCGAATCCTGCCAGTGATGCTGGAGTTCAACGTCGGAGGCGAGGAGAGCAAATATGGGTGGCCTGCCGCCCACGAAACAGACTGGCCTGTGCTCTACCCGGATATCGAAGCGATTTTGGGATTAGAAAACCTTCAAATGCGTGGATTGATGACCATGCCGCCTTTGGAGACGGATCCCGAAGAGGCACGCATCTATTTCCGGACTCTGCGCCTGCTGCGTGACCATTTGGCCGCCCGCTACCCCCAGGCCGACTGGCGTGAGCTCTCCATGGGTACCAGCGCCGATTACGAAGTGGCCGTCCAGGAAGGCGCGACCCTTGTCCGTATTGGAACGGCAATCCTGGGGTCTCGTCCCAATCGTTGAGGAGTTTGATGGTTATTTCTCTCTTGGTACAACTGATCAGGATCCTTGCCCAGTTTCTTATTCTATTGGTGATCGTGAAAGTGATCCTTTCCTATTTCATGGATCCCTACCATCCGGTACGCCGGTCACTCGATAATCTGGTAGAGCCCTTGCTGGCTCCCATCCGCAGGGTGGTGCCTTTAATCGGGATGTTCGATTTCAGCCCGATTATTTTGATTTTTCTCGTGCAGATTCTATCTTCTGTACTGATCTCACTCCTTTTGACCTTGAGGTAGCTATGACCCAACGAAATTACAAACTTCATGATGGGAAAAAAGGCGCAGCCATCGCGGTCCGGGTGACGCCGCGCGCCACCAAGAATCAGATCGTCGGCGCTTTACACGATGGTACCATCAAGATCCATATCGCGGCCGCACCCACAGAAGGGCAGGCAAACGAGGAACTGGTCGCATTTTTATCCGGTGTTTTAGGTGTACCAAAAGACCGCATCGAAGTCGTGGCCGGGGATATGGGCAGAGATAAACTGGTTTCCGTTCTGGATATGGACTCGGAAACCCTGCACAAAAAGATCGTCGAAAATATCGAATAGCGAACAAATAATTGGTCGTGTTGCGGCCAGCTTTTAACAGTAAACGTCCCAAAGGTTGGTTTGAGTTATCTCAACCATTGTTTAAACCCTTTGGGACTTTTCTCATTCTGGTTACTCTTGGCAATGAATGTGTATCGGCAATGCAACCTGCGCTGTACTGTTCAGCAATTCTCACTATGGCTTTGCAGGATTGGCAAATCCAGCAAGTATGGCTTCGGATTTGTCAATCCGAGCCAGCAAAACCCCGATATTTCTTTCAAAATGAGAATTGCTGTGTACTGTTAGTTGGCAGGGTTGTACAGCGTCCGGTAAATCGTGTAGATCTCGTAGATCAGGCGGATATAATTGCGCGTTTCCTGGAAACGGATGACTTCCAACAGTAAATCCTGGTCATCTCCAGCCAGCTCCTTCCAGGCGGTGGCATTGCCAGGACCGGCGTTGTAGGCCGCCAGAGCGGCGTATAAGTCGCCATCCAACAGTTTTCGATTGGACGCCAGATAATATGCCCCGAAGCGAACGCTGACATTCGGGCGATACAGGTCATCGGCATCGTAAGACACCGGCCAGCCCAGTGCACTGGCGATCCCTGCACCTGTGCTGGGGATAATCTGCATCAAGCCGCGCGCTCCAGCAGTGGACCGGATGAAGCCCTCGAACAGGCTTTCCTGGCGCACTACGCTGAACAGGAACAGCGGGTGCAGGCCCTGCGCTTCCGCATTCGGGACGATCAAATCAGCGTAATACGTGCCATAGCGGATGTGGTTGAAATAAGCCGGAGCGCTCAGGGACGTGGAATGATCGTCCAGACCGGCCAGCGTCAATACCTGGCGGGCTGCAAAGATGGCCGAACGATATAACCCCAGGTCGAACAGGTAATTGGCCAGGCGAAAACTGTTCTCCGGGCTGGCGCTGGCGAACTCGCGCAGGTCTTCGAATTCCAGGCGGGCTTCCTCGTATAGACCCAACTCCCAGAATTCCGTACCGCGCACAATGCGCAGGTCGCCGGCCAGGGGGCCAAGCCCGTTCAGGTCAGTTTCGGGAGGCAGGTCGAAGGTCACGCGCACCCAGGCAGCGGCTTCCGCGCGTTCCGCATCCAGGTCGAAATCCAGATTGTACATGGGTGGTGTCGCAAAAGGGGGCTGGCCGGTCAACAGGTCACGGGCGCGTTCACTATAATAGCCGGTTGGGTCGATGGCCTGAGCCTGCTGCCAGGCAGTCTGTTTCGCAGCTTCATCGCCTAATTGTCCCTGGGTTTTACCGACCCAAAGGTAGGCGCGCGCCTGTTCCTCCTTCTCTGTGGAGAGCAGCAGGCTGCGTTGGAAGATTGGCAATGCCAGGGCATACTCGCCCCGGCGGTATTGCGCGATGCCCGCCAGGAAGAGCGCCAGGGAAGTCTGGGCATGATCAGGATACTCGTCAGCCACACGTTGCCAGACCTGCGCTGCCTCTTCGAGGCGGTTGTCACGCTCGAGGACGCGCGCTGCGCTCATTAAATAGTCAACAGCCTCGGGCCGGGTGGGAGCCGTAGAGACAAAATCCAGGTAGGTTTGCGCTCCGTTCCGGTAATCCCCTCGATAGAACCATTGTATATAGGCTTTGTTGCCCCAGGCCTCAGCCCATTTTGGATGCTCGGGGTATTCGGCAATGAAACTGGTCAATTCTTGAAGGGCGGTTTCATAATTCTTCATGTCCCGTTGGGTCAGGGCGCGATAATATCGAGCTGTACCATCGGTATCGAAGCCGGCAGCAATGTGCCGGTCCAGCGCAACCAGCGCTACATCGTACTGACTCGCAAAGTAATCCACCAACCCGCGGTCCAGGTCACTGACGGGTACATCCGCGCTGACCAATTGCACCAGCGCTAGGTAAGAGGAATAGGACAGGGGGTAATTCTCGACTGCATGCAGGAACCTCTCGTTTGCCAGGTCAGTTTGCGCGAGATCCTGGTGGGCCATCCCGATGAGATAATCCATCTGTGCCTTGGTGTAGTCGTTGTCGGCGCGCGCAAAGATGGCCTCGTAGGTCGCAATGGCTGTGCCATAATCGCCTGTTTTTGCACGTGTCTGCGCGATCCGGATTTCCAGGATCAGCGGATCACCGACCCTGGGCGCAGTCAGCGCCGCATTGTAAGCTTCCAACGCCTCGGCAAAGCTGCCGTTTTCGAACAGGGCATTCCCACGCAACTCCTGGACGTAAGCATCCAACACACCCGGGCGCAATTCCAGGTAGACGTTGAAATTAGCGACGGCTGTCTGGTAACGGTCCAGGTCGTAGTTGGCCTTTCCCATCAGAAAGTTTGCGTAGGGGATGAAGGGTGAATCGGGGTATTCTGTGACGATCTGCTGGAGCGGCGTCAACGCCGCGCCGGGACGGCCATCCGCATATTCGGTGCGCGCCAGTCCCCATAACGCAGCCGCCCGGACCACAGAACTGTCCCCGTCTCGATACGCGGATTCGAACTCCCTGCGCGCGTTCTCGTAATCCCCGTAGAACAGGGCCTGTTCGCCCTCCTGGATGCGCGTCAGCGGCGGGACGGTGGGCACAGGCAGGGGGGTGTCTGTCGCTGTTGGGGAGGGCGGGGCCTCGGGCGTGAATGTGGCAGATGGCGTCACGGTCGGCCCGATGGAAATTGGAAGGGGCACGCCGTTGCAGGCTGTCAAAGCCAGGGACAATATGACTCCCAGGATGGTACGGATGCGCTTCATGGGGGTGCTTATACTGGTAAATGGAGGGGGTGTCAATGGGAGAATCAT
>DAOTXM010000424.1:0-5180 GCA_034435215.1 Anaerolineales bacterium | reverse complement strand
GTTCGGTCATAGGCTGTCAATTATACCCAGGGCGGACTCAAATTGCGTTTTTTCAAAGGTTGGAGAGCGCAATTTGTGACCGTGAGCATTGTATACCGATGAAAACGCCGCCGAGACGGGGGCGCGGGGAGTGGATCAGGCCTGTCGCCGGGGAATCTCGATTTTGGCGAATGTCGTTTCGAGTTCGGAGAGAAGCGCAGCGGCTACCTGTTCGGGGGTCCCCTCCCGTTCGCTCCAGTCGCTGCGGCGCCAGGCAGCCATGTAAGCATCAGTGTCCGTCTCGCCGATGGCCATGGCATAGGCATCGATGGCCTTTTGGAAGCGTTCCGGCAATTGGACTTTCATCTCGCGCCCGTCCCCCTGGAGCAGGATGGCGGAGGGGATATGTTTCCAGTAAATGATGCGGTAGCGGGTCATGGAGGATTCACCACAAGTCGATTTCCTCGTTGAGCGGAGCGTACTTCGACTGCGTTCATCGCAGAGAGCGTTCATCGCTCCGCTCAGGACGGAGCTATGTATCTGTGGTTGACTAAACCGGCAGCAGGCCGCGCTCCCACAGGATGAGCGCCAGCCCGAATGCAATAAAGGCCAGCAGCAGGAAAACGCCGGAAAACGTCCAGCGGAAAGGTTTGACGAAGGTGCGGTCTGGGTAAGCGCCGAAACCGCGCGATTCGACCGCCAGCGCGGTGCTCTCGGCCTTGCGTAGCCCGTTGACGATGACTGTGAACAGGTAGCGCTGCCACAGGCGGAAGCGGTGGCGGAACGGGGAGCGCGAGGCGCGCCCGCGGATGGCGTGCGCCGCCTTGACCGCATCCACTTCCTGCTGGACGATGGGCAGGAAACGCAGCGCCATGAAGATGGCAAAAGCAAAGCGGTAGGGCATGCCCAGCCGCACCAGTCCGACCATCAACTCGCGGATATTGGTGGTCCAGATGAGCATGAAGGAGGCCAGCACCATGATGGCCAGCCGGAAGAAGTAGCCCAAGCCTTTCGTCAGTCCCTCCGCCGTGCCGGTCAGCGGACCAAAGGAGAAGATGGCTTCGCCGGGTGTGATGAAGAAGTGGAACAACCCGAGCAGCAGTGCGATGCCGAAGATGAGCGGGGAGGTGCGCAGGATGGTCGCCAGCGGCACGCGCGCCAGGAAAATGGCCAGGAACAGGAGCGCCGCCAGCATCAAGGCACGCGCCTCGTTGCCCGTGAACTGAAAGGTCAGGACGACCACCGCCAGCACCCAGGCCAGTTTGCTCAAGGCGTCAGCGCGGTTGACGGGGGAGTTGTTATCGATGAATTGCAGGGTCTGTTCGCTCATAGGGTTTCCAGCGACTCGAGGAAGGCGTCCACCGTGTTCAATCCATCCGGCATATGTACGCCACGCGCACGCAGCGCGTCCACCAGGCGGCGCAGGGCGGTGGGGCGCAGGGAAGCGCGTTCGATGGTCTTGGGTTCCTGGAACAATTTGTCGGGCGCGCCGTCGAAGATCTTCTCGCCGTTGGCCATCACGATAGCGCGTTCGATGTGCGCGTCTACCAAACGCATGTCGTGGGTGATCATCAGGACAGTGATGCCCTCGCGGCGCAGCAAGTTGATCAGTTCCATCAGGCGCTCGGTCAGGCGCTTGTCCTGCCCGTAGGTAGGCTCGTCCACGATCAAAAGGCGCGCCCGTCCGCCGACCAGCATGGTAGCTACCCCCAGCCGGCGCTTGCTACCCGCACTCAACGAGAACGGGTGGCTCTCGGCCGATTCGCTGATTTCCAGCCGTTCCAGCATGGTCTGCACGCGGCGGTCCACTTCGCGCGGATCGTCGATGCCCTGGGCCAGCAGGCTGTATTCCAGCTCCTCGCGCACCGTGTCGCTCAGGAACTGGTGTTCCGGGTTCTGGAAGACCAGCGCCACATCGTTCGCCAGGTCCTGCACCTGCCACTGGCGCGCCTTGCGGCCAAACAGGGTCAATTCGCCGCCGGAGGGTTTGAGTAATCCGACCAGCAGCTTCGAGAGCGTGCTCTTGCCCGCACCGTTCTGGCCGACGATGGCTGCCATCTCGCCCTGCCGGATTTCGAACGAGACACCCAGCAGTGCCTGACTGCGTTTGTTGTAAGAAAAGCGGACGTTCTCCGCGCGGATCAGGACATCGCCAAGTGTGAACTGTCCCCTGCGACTCGCAACCTGCCTGAACGATGCGCCTGCCAGCGTTTCTGCAGCCTCTTCCACCGTCAACGGGACCGGCCTGGCTTTCAATCGGCCATCCCGCTTCAGGCGCAGGCCGATCTCTGTCGGTTCCGGCAGCCAGACCCCCAGGTCCAGCATGAGCGCGCCATGATTCTCGACCATGTCGCGCGGCGAGGCTTGCGCCAGTACGCGCCCTTCCGAGAGCAGAACGACATCATCTGCCTCGGCCATGAACTCGTCCAGGTCCTTGGTGACCAGGATGATGGTCTTGCCATCGCGGCGCAGGCGCAGGATCAACTCGTGGACGGCATGCGTGGTAGCCGGGTCGAGGTTGGCGGTCGGTTCGTCCAGCACGATCAGCGGGGTCTGCATGGCCAGCACGGCCGCCAATCCCAGCCTCTGCACTTGCCCGCCCGAAAGCGCCCAAACCAGATTCTTGCGCAAGGGTAGCAGGCCAACGTAGTTGAGAGCCTCGTCCACGGATTCTTTGATCTCGGCAGGCGGGACGCGCAGGTTTTCCGGTCCGAAAGCGACCTCGTCTTCGACCTGCAGGGTGGCGAACATCCATTCCGGGTCCTGGAAGAGTAAGCCGACCGAGGAGGCCAGGTTTTGTACCTGCGTTTGGGCAACATCCTGGCCGTCGACGGTGATCTTGCCGCTCATCACGCCGCCCAGCACGTGTGGGATGATGCCGTTCAGCATCTGGCAGAGCGTGGATTTGCCCGATCCGGACGGGCCGACCAGCAGCGTGAACGATCCGCGCCGGATGGTCAGGTTGACGTCCGTGAGCGCAGGCGTGGTCTTCCCGTAGTGGGTATAGGTCACGCGTTGGAACGTGACAATGGGATCTGTGTGTGCGGGAGCGGCAATGGTCACAGTGCTATCTTAATTGAAAAGGTGAGGAGAATAATTGCAATCCAATCTCCGCTCGCCTGGCAGGGGATAGCCAGGCGGGCAGAGATTACGGCTACGAAATCTGGCAAGTGACAGTCGCTTTCGGAAGGACCTGTCACTTAAAAAATCTTCGCTACTTGCGCGTGGCGCGGACGAGGCCCGTGCGTTCGATCATCTTGCCGAGCCACCAGCCAAGCAGGCCGGAGAAGATCCCACCGGAGATCATATTGATGGGCGTCGCCATCCAGTACTGGTTCACGACTTCAGGCGTGCTGTCCCAGCCGAAAAGCCAGGCAGTCCAGACGGTGCCAAACTGCGAAGTGGCCATGCCGGCCAGGAAGAAAGCCCACCAGCCGAATTTACTGTAGTTGCAGATCGCCATCACGATTTCAGCCGCCAGGCCCTGGGTGAAACCCCAACCCAGTGTTGCCACACCGGAGGGGTTGCCCAGCAAGGCCTCCATGCCAGTCTCAAGCAGGCCGACGATCAGCATCGTGCCCGGTTTACGTACCAGGTAGTAGGCCAGCAGGTAGGCCCACATGAACGCGCCTTGCAGCGCCGCCCCGGCCAGTGGGCCGCCGGCAGAGTTGGCGGCCGCCCAGGCAATGCCGGTGCCGGTGTTGACGACGCCGGCGATGGCGCCGATCACAGCCATGATGATCAAGTCGGAGGTGGTGAAATTGAAATTCCAACCACCCTTGCCTTCTTCATCAGCGCCGACCTTGACGAACTTGGCAAGCAGGCCGAGGACGACTACGATCAAAAGGTTGATGACGATCATTACTGGGAGAGTCATAGGTGAGTTCCTCCTTAGAAACTTGGATAGGCTCGATATCAGGGCGCGCCGCCCTGGGATGCCTGTGGCAGGACTATACCTTTAAACCCATGGCTTGCAATTCCGTTTTGACTTCATTATACATTCTAAGCCAGAAATCTTTCGGCTGGATGGACTGCAAATCGTACACCTCGTCGAAAGGCAGGCCCGGATTGCCGTCTTGTGTAAAGACATGCTCGTACTTGGGCAGCAATTTCAGGGCCCATTCGTTGGCTTCTTTGAGCGACATCTTCATCCTATGTGACGCCAGCGCACATTCGGCCATCCAGCGCGCATCGAGGCCGGAACAGTTGGGGGCGTTGCCGTCGGCTGAGCCGCAGCCTTCGAGATGGCTGCCGGTCACCGCATTGACAATGGCATTGGCCGCCGTTTCGTAGAGCAGTTCCTTCGTCCCTGCGCCGGACTTGGGGTAGATGTCGGCCACGATGATGGCCGGCGCGTTGCGGGCAAAGGCCTGCCCGGTGGCGCTGATGACCCACAGCACCTCGCGCGTGGAGGTGGCAACATGCCGCACGTGGATGGGGTGCAGGATGTGGTAATCTGCCAGGCAGGTCAGGTTGGCAATCAGGTAGGAAGCCACGTTGACGATGGCCGAGCCAACCGGCCCGCCGCCCAGCCCACCGACGATAACGCACGGTAGCGAGGCGTTGACCATGCCGTATTCGAGCGAGTTGACCGCGCGCGAAATGTTGCGGTGGTCCATCTTGAGTTCGTTCAGCACCGGGACGAGGTGCGAGTCACAGGGACGCAGGTAATCGGGATGCGCCGCCGCCAGGTCGCCCAATTCCGAGACGCTGGATTGCGCCGCCAACATGCCCATGCCCGCGCGACCGGCGCGCTTGAGTCCCTGGCGCATGTATTGCAGTTCGCGGCGCGTGGAGACGATCTCGATGGGGTTGCCGGTGCGGACTTCGCGCCCGTCCACTTCGGTCAGTGTGCCGCAGGTCGCCAGGTCGATCAACGGCTCCTGCATATAGGAGATGACGTTATGCAGGAAGTAGCGCTCGGGAACCGGCGTCCCCGGCGAGCCGCCAAAAAATAACGGCGGCAGGCCATCGTCCAGGTGGCGAGCGTGCAGGGTGCGGGCGTCCTTGCCCTCGCCCATCACCAGTCTCTGAGGCATATCCCGAATTCCCTGGTCGATTTCGTCTTGAGAAAACTCGATGATGCGTTCCGTGGAGCGACTGTACGCGCCCAGCTCCACTGCCATTTCATACCCTGCCTGATAGACGGCATCGGCAATGGCCGGGTCAGAGGTGACGATCTCGTTTGGGTCGTATTCGAC
>DAOTXM010000423.1:0-3579 GCA_034435215.1 Anaerolineales bacterium | reverse complement strand
GCGGTACCAACCATCACCCTGGCAGGATTGGCGTTGCTATCGGTCGGCGTGGGACTCTGGGGTTTGAACTGGGCGCGGCGCGCGCTGGTAGTGCGCTCGGTAGGCGACGTGGTGCTGGAGTTACGCGCAAAGGCTTTTCATGCTGCGGCGGAACACGACCTTTCCTTCTACGACCAGTTCTCCTCTGGCCGCATCGTCTCGCGCATCACGTCCGACACCAACGATTTCGGCCAGCTGGTGGTCATTGTCACCGATGTCGCCGCGCAGATCTTCCAGGCGGTTATCCTGGGTGTCATTCTCTTCCGCACCGAATGGAAGCTAGCCCTGCTCATGCTTTCCTTCTTGCCGGTGATTTTCCTGGTCTCGATGGGCTTCCGCGCGATGGCGCGCCGAGTCACGCGGCGTGGGATGCGCGCCATGGCCGATGTCAACGCCGCCATCAAGGAAACGGTGAGCTGTATCTCCATCGCCAAGAACTTTCGCCAGGAGGGGAGCATCTTCGAGACCTTCGATTTTGCCAACCAGCAGTCCTACCGGGTCAACATCCAGCGCGGTTTTGTGCTTTCGCTGGTCTTTCCCACGCTCAACGCGCTGGGTGGCGTCTTCACCGCTGTGCTGGTCTACGCGGGTGGTTTGAGCATCCAGCAGGGCATGGTCACTGCCGGGGCCTGGTACCTGTTCATCATGAGCCTCGACCAGTTCTTCTTCCCGGTGCTTAACCTGTCCGCGTTCTGGGCGCAAATCCAACAGGGATTGGCCGCCGCCGAGCGAGCCTTTGCATTGATCGATGCCGACCCTAATGTCATCCAGACGGATAGACTGGACGTACCCCGTTTAAAGGGGTTGATCTGCTTCGAGAACCTGGGTTTTCGTTATACGGACAAGGATCCGGTTCTGTCGGACTTTGACTTGTGCATCCAACCCGGAGAGAATCTAGCCCTGGTGGGGCATACCGGCGCGGGCAAGTCTTCGATTGCCAAATTGATCGCACGCTTCTATGAATTCCAGTCGGGGCGACTGACCATCGACGGGCATGACATCCGCACTTTTGACTTACAGCAATACCGCCGCCAGTTGGGGATCGTCTCGCAGGTGCCGTTCCTGTTCTCGGGCACGGTGGCGGACAACATCCGCTATGCCGCCCCCACTGTGACCGATGCCGAGATGCTCGCCATGGCAAAACGCATCGGCGAGGGCGAATGGCTCGAGACTCTGCCCGACGGCCTGCATACGGAAGTAGGTGAACGCGGCAACCGTCTCTCCATGGGGCAGCGCCAGCTGGTGGCATTGATGCGAGTGCTCGTGCAGAAACCGGCCATCTTCATCCTGGATGAAGCCACCGCCAGCATCGACCCGTTCACCGAATGGCAAATCCAGCAGGCTTTGAACCTCATCCTGCAAGATGCCACCAGCATCCTGATCGCGCACCGCCTGTCCACTATCAAGGCCGCGGACCGCATCGTTGTGATGGATAGAGGCACCATCATCGAAGAAGGGAACCACGAGGGGTTGCTGGCCCGCGGTGGGTATTATGCCAACCTGTACAATACCTACTTCCGGCACCAGTCCCTGGCATATGTAGAGCAGGCGCGGGAGATGGTGGGCAGTTAGCCGCCGATTTCTATCAATCTATGCGCATGTAAAGATCCGATTCCACCTCCACTATGTTCTTACGGCTGAAAAACATACTCAGAAGGTGTTGCACTCTCATCCATTTGGCGGTATACTCCACTCACACAACCAAAGGATTTTGCCACTGTCTGACCGCATAACTTAATACACATTCCCCCGTGTATCCAGGCGCGTCAGCAGGCGTTTAAACCAATTTTGTTATCTTCCAGCCACGGGCGCGCATGCCTGTGGCTTTTTTGTCACAGGCGAACCCTCATCCTTTTGTTAATCACAATGGAGAAATCCCGTGTTACAAGAACTCAAGTTTCAGGAGTTTGAGAACGTCCGCTCCCTGTTCGACGGTTTCGATTACAGCCTGTCCATCCGCGCCGTGCTGGATGGCAACAATCCCGGCCGTATCTTCGTGGACGATCCAAAAAGTCCGCGACTGGCCTTTGCGCTCACCATTGAAGGCTACCTGCTGGCCGGAGAACATTCCGACTCAGCCCTGCGCGAATCCCTGCGGCACTTCTTTCAAAACTCGCTTTTCACTGGTAAAGTCTACCTTGATAGCAACGAAAGCATCACGCTGGCCGTCCATCCGCAGGCTTGGGCGGACTATCTGCCCGAACTGATCCCTACCCACGAAGTGGAAACCCTGCAGCGCTATCACTATCTCTGCACGGAACTGGATTACGCCTGGCAGGACCACCTCCCGGATAGCTACACCGTTCACCGGATGGACCGTTTCCTTCTAGACGGTGACCTGTGTGATGATCCCGATGGTTTGATCGACCCCGAAATGTTCCGGATTGCCTGGGGCTCTCTGGATAACTTCCTAGAGTATGGCGCGGGTTTTTACATTACGCATGGAAGCACTCTCGTTTCCCGCTGCAGCGCGGACTGCCGCTCCGGTGACCAGATCGACCTCGGCGTCGAAACCAGTCCTGCCCACAGGCGCAAGGGCTTGGCTACTACTGTTACCGCAGCGGCAGTGGAGTATTGTTTCCAAAAAGGCTATCGAAAGGTCGGATGGCACTGCAATGCGATCAACGTTGGTTCCTGGAAAACGGCTGAGAAAGTTGGCTTCAAGCGGAAGCGGGAATACACCTACTATTACTACATGCGTGATCCAATTGACCATCTGGCCGAACTGGGTTGGCACTATTATCAGCTCGGCGACCACGAGAAAACGCGTCAATATTACGAGCGTCTCTTCGCCGCGCGGACGGAAAACCCCGACTACTACTATTACCTGGCTGCCAGCGTCTGGGGGGAGATCAAGGATGCCGAAAAAGCGACCCAGTACCTGCTGGCGGCAGCCGAGCGCGGCTGGTCAAACCTGGAACACATCAAAAATGACGAAGATTTCCGTTTCCTTCACGGAACCCCAACCTGGGAAAAGATCTTGGAGCGCGTGGCACAGAACGAGAAGAATTCTTGACCCACAAAAACATTTGGGCGACCGCTCGGTCGCCCATCTATTTCAACTGTTCTAAATATTTTTCAATTGAAGTGCGCGTGTAAGAATCCAGTTTCAACTCAAGTGCATCTTGCGGATCTACCCAAAGGTACCCCTGCGCTTCATCGTTCAGCACCACATGCGTGCCGTTCGTTTTGGCAGCGTAATCGAAGAAGATAAAATGCCGTCGCTTCCAGAAGGCGGGGTCGTAGATGAACTGCTGGAAGTTGATGAATTCCAGGTCGCGGATGTCCAACCCGGTCTCCTCCTTCGCCTCGCGGATCACGGCGTCTTCAAGCCGTTCGCCCAGCTCCACATGCCCGCCTGGGACCACATAGGCGCCAGGCCACTTGTGCGATTGCAATAACAGCAGTTTTCCTTGCTGGTTGAAGATAAAAACGCCAACTGTCGGTTCGGGGAATTGTTGGTCGGCCATGGAGAATGATTATACCGAAACATGGTGCGTAAGTATCTTTCAATTAAGCAGGGTGTGGGGTGTTTTTTTT
>DAOTXM010000422.1:0-3605 GCA_034435215.1 Anaerolineales bacterium | reverse complement strand
TAGACCTCGGTCTGAGCGAAGGGGGTCCCGGCAGCGTCCTTGCGGGAGAGCAGAGGTTGTGTGCCTTTTAGCAGGGGCCAGGAAATGTTGATCTGTGCATCATTCCACAATAGGGTCCGCTCCCATTGAGGAGCATAGTAATCGGTTGCCTTGTATATTATTTCTGCCCATTCGCTGACCACATAAAACCCATGCGCAAAGCCGGGTGGAATATAAAGTTGTTTTTTGCTTTCTGCGGAAAGGTAAAGCCCCAGCCATTTTCCAAAGGCAGGAGACGACTTCCGCAGATCGACCACGACATCGTAAATCTCTCCAAGGATTACCCGTATCAGTTTTCCCTGTGGTTGGCGAATTTGATAATGCAAACCTCGCAACGTCCCTCGTTTCGAACGTGAATGATTATCCTGGACAAAATCTATCGATATTCCCTGCTGTTCAAAAAGTCGTTTTTGATAACTTTCAAAGAAGAAACCACGATCATCTTCAAATATTTTTGGTTCGACCAAAATCACGTCTGGCAATTGTGTGTTTGTAAATTGCATTTGTATCCAACCTTAGTGTTGTGATTTCCGATATGCCTTGATCGGTGAGTTTGTCTTCGATGAACAATGAACATTGTGAATATGGAAACTTTTTATATTTGAGTAGATGAATTTGACCGATTACATTTCAATGCATATAACGGCCAAGAGTCTACCATAAGATAGAACCAATCAAACTGGCTTGAAAAGACTACGCCATCAAGATTTTTGCGACTTTATCCGCTGCGCATCCGTCTCCATAAATCTCGGGACGTTTTCCATTTGGGAACCAATTGAATACCGCATCCAGAATCAGCTCGGAATCGATCCCCACAATGCGATTCCAGCCAACATCCACCGTTTCCACCCACTCGGTCTCCTCTCGCAAGGTAATACAACGTACACCCGCCCAGTAAGCTTCTTTTTGCATCCCGCCGGAATCGGTCATGATGGCATCGGCATTGGCTTCCAGTTTCAGGATATCAAAATATCCCACTGGATCGATCACCCTGACGTTTTCAGGGATATTGATCTTTTCAGCCTGTATTACGCCTCGTGTGCGCGGGTGCAACGGAAACACGACCGGTCGCCCTAATTTGCCCAATGTGCCAAGTAAAATGCGCAGATTTTCCGGGTTATCTGTATTCGCAGGACGATGGATCGTGACCAGGAAATAAGATTTTGCCTGCAAGTGTAAGTTTTCCAGGATAGCGCTATTTTCTTCTGCCCTGGATAACGATCGTTTGAAAACATCGGCCATCACATCCCCAACTACATGGACGCCTTCGGTAATGCCCTCGCTCTTGAGAAGGTCGGCGGCATTCTGTGTGGGACAAAACAAGGCGTCTGAGACATGGTCGCACAGGATGCGATTGATTTCTTCGGGCATATCCTTGTTGAATGACCGCAAACCCGCTTCGACATGTGCCACAGGGATGTGAATTTTTGCGGCCGCCAGAGCTCCCGCCAGGGTGGAGTTGGTATCACCAAAGACTATGCACCAATCAGGCTCTTCCTGCACCAGTATTTTTTCGATTTCCATCAACATCCGCCCGGTTTGTTCTGCGTGGCTGCCGCCTCCAATGCCCAGATGAATATCAGGATTTGGGATACCAAGCTCATCGAAAAAGACCTTGGACATGTTTTCATCATAGTGCTGACCGGTATGCACCAGGATCTCTTCCCCTTGTTGGCGCAACTTTTCAGACAGCACGGCGGCTTTGACGAACTGCGGGCGCGCGCCCACGATCGAGAGAAATTTCATATTATTTGATTTCCTACATGTTCGAAATCGCTTTTTCTACCGCTGAAAGGACCTCTTCCAGCTGTGTGGCTGTCATGTCGGGATAAACCGGCAGCGCCAGCAAGGTTTTGGCGCATTGTTCTGCCACGGGACACTGCCCCTCCCCTGTACCAAAGTTACGACTGGGTTCGGCCAGGTGTAACGGCTGCGGATAGTACACCTCGCTGGCAATGCCTGCTTCCTTTAGCGTTTGTTGAACAAGATCGCGTTCATCGAAGGCAACCATATACAGATGATAGACATGCGTCCGATCCGGCGCTTCGACCGGGACGTGCAGCCTCAGCTCCTTTAGGTGTTTCGAATATTCCCGCGCAATTTCTCTCCGGCGCGCGTTCCAGACATTTAGATATTTGAGTTTCACACGTAATACCGCTGCCTGTATCTCATCCAGGCGCGAATTATAGCCCAACATTTCCGGGAAGTATTTCTTCTTCCAGCCATGCATGCGTAACATACGGACTTTTTCGGCTACCCCGTCATCATTCGTTGTCACCATGCCGCCGTCACCATACGCACCCAGGTTTTTGCTGGGAAAAAAACTCAGGCAACCGATATCCCCGATCGCCGCCGTTTTCTTCCCTTTGTACTCCGCACCAATCGCCTGGGCATTGTCTTCGATCACCTTCAACCTGTGTTTCTTCGCAATCGCCATGATCTCGTCCATATCAGCGGGTTGGCCATACAAATGAACGGGGATGATCGCTTTCGTTCTTGGCGTAATCGCTGCTTCGATAGCAGTCGTATCGATCAAATAGGTGTTGGGATTTATATCCACGAAGACCGGACGCGCACCGATGGTCATGACCGTTCCGGCGGTGGCAAAGAAACTGAATGCAGGGACGATCACTTCATCTCCCGGCTCCACCCCGGCGGCGCGCAGCGCGATGACCAGCGCATCCGTCCCGGACGCCACGCCAATGGCATGTTTCACGCCCAGGTATGTTGCTATTTCCTGTTCCAATGCAGACACATTCGACCCCAGGATAAAGCGACCGGATTCTAGCACCCCCAGCACGGCTGCGTTCATTTCTTCTTTGATGCTATGGTATTGTGCGACCAGATCAAGCAGTGGGATTTTCATTCAGCCTCTATTTCAGTGGAATAATCCCGTTTCCATTCGTTTTGTGGAACGGGGTGACAACCTGACCTTTTTTCTCATACCATTCGCCACATGCGTGACAAATGGCCTGCTCCCCTTCATCCCGCGGCTCGAATTCCAGGCGGACCCCGCACTGGCACATCCAGCCCTGGATCCGGCCTGGGTTGCCGTAGACCAGCCCATAGTCCGGCACGCTGCGCGTGACCACCGCCCCGGCGCCGATAAAGCAGTAACGTCCCAACGTCACGCCGCAGATGATCGTTGCGTTCGCGCCAATCGTTGCGCCCTGCCTGATGAGCGTGGTCTTGTACTCATCCTTGCGGCTGACGTGACTGCGCGGATTGATGACATTGGTTAGAACCACCGAGGGCCCTAAGAAGACATCGTCCTCCACAATCACGCCTGTGTAGAGTGAGACATTGTTTTGGATCTTTACGTTGTTCCCAATAGTCACATCCGCCGCTACAAAGACATTTTGCCCAATGTTGCAGCGCTCTCCGATTTTTACGCCGCCCATCACGTGACAGAAATGCCAGATTTTCGTGTCCGTGCCGATTTGCGCGCCTTCATCCACGTAACTGGATTCATGCACAAAGGGATTCATTCAGCTCTCCATAACTAATTTTCTTTGTAACTGTTCAGCCTGCCTTTAGAATAACGGTGTGGGGGGGGGGGGGGGGGG